>NZ_JACAWW010000009.1:0-1124 GCF_020075515.1 Bacillus sp. KS1
ACGTAAGTGTAATATATGGAGGATTAGCTCAGCTGGGAGAGCATCTGCCTTACAAGCAGAGGGTCGGCGGTTCGAGCCCGTCATCCTCCACCATTCCTATCATACATAAGTTGGCGTATTAAGCCGGTGTAGCTCAATTGGTAGAGCAACTGACTTGTAATCAGTAGGTTGGGGGTTCAAGTCCTCTTGCCGGCACCACCTTTATATGTTATACTATATAAGTCTCTTGTAATAAGAGCCATTAGCTCAGTTGGTAGAGCATCTGACTTTTAATCAGAGGGTCGAAGGTTCGAGTCCTTCATGGCTCACCATGTTTTTCTTGCGGATGTGGCGGAATTGGCAGACGCGCTAGAATCAGGCTCTAGTGTCTTTACAGACGTGGGGGTTCAAGTCCCTTCATCCGCATTGCCAAACGCGGAAGTAGTTCAGTGGTAGAACATCACCTTGCCAAGGTGGGGGTCGCGGGTTCGAATCCCGTCTTCCGCTCCAACTATACTATACCATCCATGCCGGGGTGGTGGAATTGGCAGACACACAGGACTTAAAATCCTGCGGTAGGTGACTACCGTGCCGGTTCAAGTCCGGCCCTCGGCACTTATTGTTGCGCCCGTAGCTCAATTGGATAGAGCGTTTGACTACGGATCAAAAGGTTAGGGGTTCGACTCCTCTCGGGCGCGCCATACATACTTTTGAAAAACGGGAAGTAGCTCAGCTTGGTAGAGCACATGGTTTGGGACCATGGGGTCGCAGGTTCGAATCCTGTCTTCCCGACCATTTTGGGGCCTTAGCTCAGCTGGGAGAGCGCCTGCTTTGCACGCAGGAGGTCAGCGGTTCGATCCCGCTAGGCTCCACTTGATTTTAATTGTTTTTTGGCGGTGTAGCTCAGCTGGCTAGAGCGTACGGTTCATACCCGTGAGGTCGGGGGTTCGATCCCCTCCGCCGCTACCATTGGACCTTTAGCTCAGTTGGTTAGAGCAGACGGCTCATAACCGTCCGGTCGTAGGTTCGAGTCCTACAAGGTCCACCACTTATACGGAGGAATACCCAAGTCTGGCTGAAGGGATCGGTCTTGAAAACCGACAGGGGTGTCAAAGCCCGCGGGGGTTCGAATCCCTCTTCCTCCG
>NZ_JACAWW010000010.1:0-433 GCF_020075515.1 Bacillus sp. KS1
GGCCGGCAGATGACGCCAGTTTCTGACGAGACGTTTGCCGTCTTCATAACGGATTTCCGCTTGTTCAGGATGCGCCCGGTTTTCTTTCAGCTTGGCAAGAAGCGCTGATGCTGACTCGTCCGGATCGGCTTGGATGACTTGGCCGTACAGCTTCGGATGTTCAAGGTGAGCCGTTTTCAGGAAAGCGGCCAGCCCCGCCAATACATTGTCTTCCCCCCTGTCGGGGACAAGAAGCTGGATCAGCGTTTTTTTCTTCTGTTTTTCTTTAATAAGACGCTTGACGATCGCTGACAGCTCCGCCGCGCAGGCGTCATAACGGTCTTCAATCGGTCCTTCGCCGTCAGCCGCACATACGGCGCCGCTTATGTCCTCAGCATTCATTCCGCCATACAGCGTCACGTATCTGAAAGACTCTTCTTGTCCGCCGCCTTCA
>NZ_JACAWW010000011.1:0-433 GCF_020075515.1 Bacillus sp. KS1
GGCCGGCAGATGACGCCAGTTTCTGACGAGACGTTTGCCGTCTTCATAACGGATTTCCGCTTGTTCAGGATGCGCCCGGTTTTCTTTCAGCTTGACAAGAAGCGCTGATGCTGACTCGTCCGGATCGGCTTGGATGACTTGGCCGTACAGCTTCGGATGTTCAAGGTGAGCCGTTTTCAGAAAAGCGGCCAGCCCCGCCAATACATTGTCTTCCCCCCTGTCGGGGACAAGAAGCTGGATCAGCGTTTTTTTCTTCTGTTTTTCTTTGATAAGACGCGTGACGATCGCTGACAGCTCCGCCGCGCAGGCGTCATAACGGTCTTCAATCGGACCTTCGCTGTCAGCCGCACATACGGCGCCGCTTATGTCCTCAGCATTCATTCCGCCATACAGCGTCACGTATCTGAAAGACTCTTCTTGTCCGCCGCCTTCA
>NZ_JACAWW010000012.1:0-61573 GCF_020075515.1 Bacillus sp. KS1
AAAAGAATCACTACGTGATATCTTGCATTACTAATTGAATGTGAATTACTTCTGTTATCTAGTTTTCAAAGAACAACATCTCGAAGAATCGAATGATCCTTCAAAACTAAACAAGACAGGGAACGTTCTGTTTATAAGACCCAAGGTCTTATATTCCGTTAAAATCCTTAGAAAGGAGGTGATCCAGCCGCACCTTCCGATACGGCTACCTTGTTACGACTTCACCCCAATCATCTGTCCCACCTTCGGCGGCTGGCTCCATAAAGGTTACCTCACCGACTTCGGGTGTTACAAACTCTCGTGGTGTGACGGGCGGTGTGTACAAGGCCCGGGAACGTATTCACCGCGGCATGCTGATCCGCGATTACTAGCGATTCCAGCTTCACGCAGTCGAGTTGCAGACTGCGATCCGAACTGAGAACAGATTTGTGGGATTGGCTTAACCTCGCGGTTTCGCTGCCCTTTGTTCTGTCCATTGTAGCACGTGTGTAGCCCAGGTCATAAGGGGCATGATGATTTGACGTCATCCCCACCTTCCTCCGGTTTGTCACCGGCAGTCACCTTAGAGTGCCCAACTGAATGCTGGCAACTAAGATCAAGGGTTGCGCTCGTTGCGGGACTTAACCCAACATCTCACGACACGAGCTGACGACAACCATGCACCACCTGTCACTCTGCCCCCGAAGGGGACGTCCTATCTCTAGGATTGTCAGAGGATGTCAAGACCTGGTAAGGTTCTTCGCGTTGCTTCGAATTAAACCACATGCTCCACCGCTTGTGCGGGCCCCCGTCAATTCCTTTGAGTTTCAGTCTTGCGACCGTACTCCCCAGGCGGAGTGCTTAATGCGTTAGCTGCAGCACTAAGGGGCGGAAACCCCCTAACACTTAGCACTCATCGTTTACGGCGTGGACTACCAGGGTATCTAATCCTGTTCGCTCCCCACGCTTTCGCTCCTCAGCGTCAGTTACAGACCAGAGAGTCGCCTTCGCCACTGGTGTTCCTCCACATCTCTACGCATTTCACCGCTACACGTGGAATTCCACTCTCCTCTTCTGCACTCAAGTTCCCCAGTTTCCAATGACCCTCCCCGGTTGAGCCGGGGGCTTTCACATCAGACTTAAGAAACCGCCTGCGAGCCCTTTACGCCCAATAATTCCGGACAACGCTTGCCACCTACGTATTACCGCGGCTGCTGGCACGTAGTTAGCCGTGGCTTTCTGGTTAGGTACCGTCAAGGTGCCGCCCTATTTGAACGGCACTTGTTCTTCCCTAACAACAGAGCTTTACGATCCGAAAACCTTCATCACTCACGCGGCGTTGCTCCGTCAGACTTTCGTCCATTGCGGAAGATTCCCTACTGCTGCCTCCCGTAGGAGTCTGGGCCGTGTCTCAGTCCCAGTGTGGCCGATCACCCTCTCAGGTCGGCTACGCATCGTCGCCTTGGTGAGCCGTTACCTCACCAACTAGCTAATGCGCCGCGGGTCCATCTGTAAGTGGTAGCCGAAGCCACCTTTTATGTCTGAACCATGCGGTTCAGACAACCATCCGGTATTAGCCCCGGTTTCCCGGAGTTATCCCAGTCTTACAGGCAGGTTACCCACGTGTTACTCACCCGTCCGCCGCTAACATCAGGGAGCAAGCTCCCATCTGTCCGCTCGACTTGCATGTATTAGGCACGCCGCCAGCGTTCGTCCTGAGCCAGGATCAAACTCTCCGATAAAGTAGTTTGACTGACTACGCACATCGCTGTGCGATTTATTTAAAACTTCGAATTAACAGGTGCGTTTTGTCTTGTTTAGTTTTCAAAGATCATTACCGCTTGTTGAAGCAACTTTATTATCTTACCACTCAGCTTCTTTTATGTCAACAACTTTTTTTAAGTTGTTTCCGAAGCTTTTTGTTGTTGTCTGCTGTTCATCAGCGACGTTTAATAATATACCATGCATTCTTTAAATTTAGCAAGTGTTTTTTTCATTTTTTTAAAACGTATTTCGTTATATTCATCTCCGCCGCAGCATACGATGTAATCAAGCATGGACAAGATAAGGAGGCGTCATCAGTGAATCACTTCTACGTGTGGCACATCAGAAGGATAAAACAGCTGCTTATTATTATCATTGCCGCATTTGCAGCAGCCAGCTTTTTTTATATACAGAGAGCCGTCCCCCTTCCTGTATTTTTAACTGATAGCGGCCCGAAGGCTATTTCAAAAGGGGAGACGAAAGCGGGCGAAGTCGCATTAACATTCGATATCAGCTGGGGCGACGAAAAAGCAGTTCCTATTCTGAACGCGCTAAAAGCAAACGGTATTAAAAACGCTACTTTTTTTCTGTCAGCTTCTTGGGCGGAACGGCACCCGGACACAGTTGAACGTATGGTAAAAGACGGACATCAAATCGGCAGCATGGGATATGCGTATAAGAATTATACCAACCTAGAGGACAATGAGATAAAAAAAGATATCCTCCGGGCTCAGACCGCATTTAAAAAGCTGGGTGTAAAGAATGTTCATTTACTCCGCCCGCCGACCGGACAATTTAATAAAAAGGTTCTTACCATTGCACAGCAGTACCACTATTCAGTGGTTCATTACAGCGTTAACTCGCAGGATTGGACAAATCCCGGTCCTGATAAAATCATTAAAAATGTAAACAGTCATATAAAAGGCGGCGACATTGTCCTGCTGCACGCCTCTGATTCAGCAACACAGACTGAAGAAGCGCTCCCCGCCATCATTCACAATTTAAAGCAAAAAGGACTGAAAAACGTGACCGTCGGCGACCTGATCGCAAATACTGACGTCAAGTCATCAGAAGTGAAATAACTACCTCTGGGCAAACTTCGGCAGCATTAACAGCTGAAACGCATTGCAGCCCATCAGCGGAATCAGCATCAAATAAAGCCAGTCCTCATTATTCACTCGTAGCGCAGGAACCCATTCAAGCGCTGTAATAACGACCATTAAAAATAATGATGAAACGAACGTATTTTTTGAGGACTGCTTTTGTTTTATATATGCCGTCAACAGGCCGACGGCAAGCAGAGCCAGCGGCAGCCAGACAAACCCCGAAATCGAGTCATCCCGCTCTCCGAAAAACAAAAATCTGACGTACATTAAATCAAAAGCGACAAACAGAATGATAAACAGCTGAAGCAGATTCCAAAGCGAGCTTGATCTGAGAATTTCAAGGGCAAACCGGTGCACCGTCAGAAAAACGAAGAATCCCATCTGGCTGATCACACTGAAAATCATGCCTACCCCGATAAACCAGATCAGAACGGAGAAAATCTGACCGGCTTCAAAATTCAGAAAGAACCCCTTGTACTCTCCCCACTTCAGAGCAAATCCCACGACGCTTGTAATAAGAGCGCCCACAGCTAAAATCGAAAAGAAAAATCGAACAAGCCCGCGGCTTTTCATCTCTTATTCATCCTCCTGACAATCGCGTTCAGCGATATTTTGTTATGTATAAATCCATTCCAATGAATCATATTAAAAATAAGTACAAGTAAGGAAGGAGCTTATGCATGTCAAAAGCCAAAACGCTATTGATAAGCTGTTTTGTTGTATTATCTGTAACAGCTTGTGCTCCAAAAGACCAAGCAGCGGATATGGATTATGACCAGACTAAAAAAATGGTTGTTGATATATTAAAGACAGATGATGGAAAAAAAGCAATTAAGGAAATATTAAATGATGATGCGATGAATGAGGCATTGGTGATTGATCAAAATGCCATTAAGGGCACAATAGAGAAAACCCTCACCTCTAAAAAAGGGGCGGAGTTCTGGAAAACCATCTTTGAAGACTCAAAGTTCGCCGAGAGCTTTGCAAAAACTCTTCAGCCCGAGCACGAAAAAATCATAAAAAAACTGATGAAAGACCCTGATTATCAGAAAAGTTTTATGCAGATCATGCAGGACCCCGGCATGGATAAAAAATACTATGAGCTGGTGAAAAGCCAAAAGTTCCGCAGTTACTTAGAGGATGTAATTACAGAGACACTTTCCAGCCCGCTTTTCAAAAAGCAATTCGAGGATGAATTGAAAAAAGCGGCTTCAAGCTCTGAAAAAGAAAGCCAATAAAAGGCCGGGCCGTGTTGATCCCGGCCCCTTTTTTATTCAGCTGTTTTTTCAATGACATTCTGGGCGATCCCCATATAAATTTCCCCGATCGGATGACTTCTGTCATAGACAGAAGGCGCAAATTGATCCTTGTCCCAATCAGGCTGTTTTAAAGGAATTCTGCCGAGCAGCGGCACCTGCAATTCCTCTGCAAGCTTATCTCCCCCGCCTTGACCGAACACATATTCTCTCTCGCCGGTTTTTGCACTTTCATAGTAAGCCATATTTTCAATGACCCCTACAACTTCATGATCGGTCTTAATCGCCATAGAACCCGCTCTCGCCGCTACAAATGCGGCTGTAGGGTGCGGCGTTGATACGATAATCTCTTTGCAGCTCGGAAGCATCGTGTGTACATCGAGCGCCACATCACCCGTGCCGGGCGGCAGATCAAGGACGATATAGTCAACCTCTCCCCAGTCAACTTCATGGAAGAAGTTATTCAGCATCTTGCCCAGCATCGGCCCTCTCCACACAACCGGAGCGTTTTCTTCGACGAAAAAGCCCATCGACATAACCTTTACTCCAAATCTTTCGACAGGAAGCAGTTTTTCTCCTTCTACTGTCGGGCGAACTGTAATACCCATCATGTCCGGCACGCTGAATCCGTATATATCCGCGTCGATCAAGCCGACTTTTTTTCCGAGCCGTGCAAGAGAAATGGCCAGATTGACGGAAACCGTTGATTTGCCGACACCGCCTTTTCCGCTTGCCACCGCAAGAAAGACCGGCGGGTGTTTCCTATTCAGCAGGGTGTCGCTTTCAGCAGCCGGCCGGCTGAATTTCGCCAATGTTTCTTCTGGCAGCTCTTCAAACCGCAGTCCCACAGTTTCTGCACCCGCTTCTTTCAAAACGGATACGATTTCCTGCTGAATGCCCATCTGTTCAGCCGTCCCCGTTTTTGCCAATGCAATTTTTACACTGACATGCCGTTTTTCCGGCTTGATCTTTACTTCTTTAATGGCATCCAATTCTCCCAGCGGTCTATGAAGAAAAGGTTCGCGCATGTTTCCGACTATATTTCTTACTTCATCTTCTCTTATCATCGAACCCTCACCCTTTGTGTATTCGTTTACAAATGGTATTATACCATATATTAAACATAGAATCGGCGAAAAACCCTCCTTACTCGGGAGGGTCTCCTTTCTCTGTAAAGTATCTCAATACGCCCTTATACACGGAAGAAGCGATTTTGTCCTGATATTTGGGCTGGCCGAGCCTTTTCGCTTCCGCGGGATTGGACAGAAATCCGATTTCCACCAGCGCGCCCGGTTTGGTTACATTCTGCATTAAGTAAATGCCGTGTATCCGTTTCGCCTTTCTCGTTGTATTCTCCAAATTGATTCTCAATTCGTCCTGTATATATTTTGCCACTTTTTCATTTTCTTCGTATTTTCCATAGTAGAAGCTTTGGGCGCCGCTCCATCTCGGTGACGGTATGGCGTTCAGATGAATACTGATATAAAGCTCCGCCTCTGAACGGTTGATGATTTCCACGCGCTTTCTCAGATCTTCCGCTTTGCGTCTGCTGTAGCCTTTCGTCCCTTCAGGAGCTAAATCAGTATCCGTCTCCCGCGTCATAATGACCAAAGCTCCCTGCTCCTGCAAATAGTCTCTGACCCTGGAGGCCACTTCGAGAGTAATGTCCTTTTCAAGGTGACTGCCTCCCGTGGCGCCTCCGTCCGGCCCGCCGTGTCCCGGATCGAGATAGATGATTTTCCCGCTCAGGGGCAGACTCCACGGCCGCCAGGAATCATCATTTTGGAATTGAAACCGGAATAAACATAATAATATGATAAAGCCAAGTAAAAAACCGAGCCATTTCAGCTTTTTTGTCATACCTTTCCCTCCCGCTTGTCCCCGTTATTAATAAGTATGGGACAAGGGAAGAAATTATGATTATCTCATGCGGAGCTTACATTGTTTTTCTCTTTGCAGAAATCCTTCCGTCCACCAGCTGTTGATAAACCGGCAGGACGCTTCATAGATTTCTTTTTGTTTAACGGAAGAATATTGCTCATGCGTCCAATTGCAAAGATATTCAAAAAAATCGATCGTCAGTTCTTCCTCTTCCTCAGCCGAACGGGCGTTTGCCCTCTGCAAAGACTCACCATAATAGCCAAAGACGCCGAACCGGCCGCCTAATAAATACGCTTCAATTGCAAAATCTATGCATCCTTCACTCAGAATGCCGTTTTCGTCTTGAAGAAAGGGAAATAAAGGGGTAAGACATGCTTTTACGGACTGAATGATCTGCGTCAGTGACAGCTCCTTTAGTAAACTCTTCTCAAGCTCAAAATCCTTCTGCCGTTTCACGTCTGAAAAAGATAATACTTCTGCCATTGCCAGCCACGCTCCTTTTTACTGTTATTTTGAAAGGAAAAGGGAAAAAGCATGCTTTGTTGATAGTGGAAATCCTCCCAAATGAAGGAGTTTTATGTTAACTGGAAAGAATAAAGAGCTGAGGTGACGTGATGAAGAAGCTGTTTCAATACAATTGGACGGTGCGTGACGAGTGGTTTATGATATGTGAAAAGCTGAGCCGGGAAGAACTGACGAAAACCCGGACGGGCGGAATGGAGAGCATCTTGCGGACTTTATTTCATATCATTGATGTCGAGATCAGCTGGGTTCGTGCCATTTTAGGTAAAGATGATGTTTTACCCGCTGAGTCTGACTATACGAGCATTCAGGATCTCAGAAAGCTGTCTGAACAGTATCGGGAGGATGTCATTCATGCGGTCTCCCTCAAAGGGCCGGATCTTGTTAAGCCGGACTGGATGGACCAAACCTTTCCTAAAGAAGATATTCTCCGCCACATCCTTGCACATGAGATTCACCATATGGGACAACTGTCGGTTTGGGCCAGAGAAATTGGAATAGAACCGGTTTCGGCTAATGTGATCAGCCGTCCGCAGGAAAAAGCCGCAAAAAAACAGCACCTCTGACGGGATGCCGTTTTTATATTTTAATGCTTCTTGTTACGGAGTATGTATTAATGTATTCATCCAGCACGAGGCCGCCTTTGTCCTCGTAAAAACCGGCAACCATGAAGCCTGCGTCAATCTGACCTTTAATTTGATCCTCCAGCGTATGACCGAATTCAAGCGCTTCATGATTATCAATAAGTTCCTTTATCTTTTTCTTACTCAGATCTTTTTCATCCGAAAACGGAATGGAATACTTTACTTTTAGTACGCCTTCCTGCTCTAAATCCATATCAAATAAGAACACGACGGGATTTACAAAACCAGAGACTAAAGATCCGCCCTTTTTCAATACACGATGAGCTTCTTTCCATACCGGAAGAACCGTATCAACAAAGCAATTCGATACCGGGTGCACGATAAAATCAAATGACTCATCATCAAAACAGCTCAGATCATTCATGCTGCCTTTGACAGTCCGAAGCGTAAGATCGTCCCGCTCAGCAACCATTCTGTCTTGCGCAAGCTGTTTTTCCGAATTGTCAAAGATGGTCACGTCCGCTCCTGCAGCAGCAAGGACCGGCCCTTGCTGTCCTCCTCCTGAAGCGAGACAAAGAACCTTCAGACCGTCTATGGGCGGAAACCAATCCGCCGGCACATCTTTTCCGGGGGTCATTCTGATGCTCCAATTGCCTTTTTTCGCTTCACCAATCGTATGAGAATCAACCGCAACCGTCCATTCATTGCCTGTTTCGACTTTTTTATCCCATGCCTTGCTGTTATGTATGACTAACTTATTCATTATAACTGCGCTCCTTATTGGTAATGAATAGAGTATAACAAACAATTCTAGAAAAACATCGGATAACCTCTTGAATATGAGAAAAAAATACAAAAAAACCACAACCAAGAAGTTGTGGTTTTTGCCATCCAAAACGATTAACGTTTTGAGAACTGAGGTGCACGACGAGCGCCTTTAAGACCGTATTTTTTACGTTCTTTCATACGAGCGTCACGAGTCAGAAGACCAGCACGTTTAAGTGTTGCACGGTATTCTGGATCTGCTTCAAGCAAAGCACGAGCGATACCATGACGGATTGCTCCAGCTTGACCAGATAAGCCGCCTCCATGTACGTTTACTAAAACATCATAAGTACCAGCTGTTTCAGTTAAAGTTAATGGTTGTTTGATATCTTCGATTAGGGCTGGAGATGGAATGTGCTCGCTGATTTCACGATTATTAACGACGATACGACCTTCTCCTGGAACTAAGCGCACACGCGCTACAGAACTTTTACGACGGCCAGTACCGTAATATTGAACCTGTGCCAAATTGGTAACCTCCTTTTTAATTAACCGCGAAGTTCGTAAACTTCAGGTTTTTGTGCTTCATGTGGATGCTCAGAACCACGGTATACGTTCAATTTCTTGAACATTTGACGACCTAGAGAACCTTTTGGAAGCATGCCTTTGATAGCAAGCTCAAGCATTTTCTCAGGGTAGTTTGTACGCATTTCAAGAGCAGTTCTTGATTTTAATCCGCCTGGATGTTGAGTGTGACGGTAGTAGATTTTGTCAGTTAACTTTTTACCAGTTAACTCGATTTTTTCAGCGTTGATGATGATCACATGATCTCCAGTATCAACGTGCGGTGTGTAAGTCGGTTTGTGTTTCCCGCGAAGGATAGATGCAACTTCTGTAGAAAGACGTCCTAAAGTCTTGCCTGCTGCATCAACAACTAACCACTTGCGTTCAATAGTACTTGCGTTAGCCATAGGTGTTGTACGCATTGAATTTCCCTCCTAAATGATCTGTCATTTTCAATAATCTTCGATTACGTTCTATTTCACAACACAATAAGTTCCGGGGCTTATCGTGGGGTTGAAATACATACCATATGATATCTTATAACTTTATGCAGACTCTGTCAAGAAAATGTTACACCTGGTTTAGTTGTCATAGCAAACGCTCCATAAATACAGCCCGTGCCCCGGTGCGGTGCGCCCCGCGGCTTCGCGATCTTTCGCTTCGAGCATTGCTTTTACATCATCGGGAGAAAATTTTCCAGCTCCTGTATCCAATAACGTTCCGGCAATGATTCTGACCATATTATAGAGAAAACCGTTACCGGTGATCCGCATCCGCAGGCCGTCTCCGGTCTCAGTCCAATCCAGCTCGTAAATCGTTCTGACCTTATCCTGAACCGCGGTATCAGCCGCGCAAAAGCTTGTGAAATCATGTGTCCCGATGAGGTGCCTTGAGGCTTCCCTCATTTTCTGCACATTAAGCTGATATGCAAAATGGTAAGCGTAATGTCGTTTAAATACGTCCGGGTGTTTCTCCGTATATACAATGTAGCGATATTCCTTTTGGACTGCGCTAAATCGTGCATGGAACCCATCATCCGCAATCTCTGCTGTTTTGACGGCAATATCATCAGGCAGCAGAGCATTGAGCGCAAACGGCCATTTCTCAGCCGGGATGGACAGCGGCGTATCAAAATGAATGACCTGCCCGGCAGCATGCACATCGCTGTCCGTGCGGCCGGATGAGTACACAGGCACTCTGCCGTCCGTTTTATGGATGACGGCCAGCGCTTTTTCCAATTCACTTTGAACGGTCCGCTTTCCAGGCTGAACCTGATATCCGTTAAATAAATGCCCGTCATAAGCAATGGTACATTTCACTCTCATTCAGCAGCACCTCTAACTTCTTAAGAAAAACAATAACACGGCTAATACCATGATGAGCAGAATAGCTCCGGTATCCTTTCCGGTCCAGACAAGCTTTCTGTATTTCGTTCTCCCCTCACCGCCCTGGTAGCCTCTCGCCTCCATGGCGACCGCGAGCTCTTCCGCGCGTTTAAAGGCGCTGACAAACAGCGGGACAAGCAGCGGAACAACCGCTTTGATTCTGTCTTTCACCGGGCCGCTTGTAAAGTCCGCACCCCTCGCCATTTGCGCCTTCATGATTTTATCTGTCTCTTCCATCAATGTCGGGATAAATCTCAATGATATCGACATCATCAATGCGAGTTCGTGTACGGGCAGCTTCACCTTTTTAAAAGGATTCAGCAGCTGCTCCATTCCATCCGTTATTTCAATCGGCGTTGTTGTCAGCGTCAGCAGCGTCGTCATAAAGATAAGGTAAACGAAACGGAGGGAGATAAAAATCCCCTGTATAAGTCCGCCCTCATATACTTTAAACCAGCCAAGCTGAAAAATGACAGATCCTTCATGCGTCATGAAAATGTGTAATAAAAAGGTAAACGCCACAATCCAGATAATCGGCTTAAGCCCCTTCAGCAAAAAGCTGAACGGCACGCGCGTTAAGGCAATCACCCCGAATGTAAACAAACCGAGCAAAGCGTACGTCTGTACGTTGTTTGCCAAAAAAACAATACATACAAAAAGAAAGATGCTGACAAGTTTTGTTCGCGGGTCCAATCGGTGAATAAGCGATGATCCGGGAACATACTTT
This sequence comes from Bacillus sp. KS1, assembly GCF_020075515.1. Classification (NCBI taxonomy): domain Bacteria; kingdom Bacillati; phylum Bacillota; class Bacilli; order Caryophanales; family Bacillaceae; genus Bacillus; species Bacillus sp. KS1. Next base: position 10,534 of record NZ_JACAWW010000012.1, read on the forward strand.
CCGATAATCATGCTGTCCATCATTGGTCCTTTTCCTCCTGAAAGAAAGCCTTAATTTCATTGGCGGCATCCTGCAGGGTCAGCATGGGTTTCTCATATTTGACTCCGAGAGCCGCCTCAAGCCGTCTCTGAAACTTTACCGATTCAGGAAGATCCAGGCCCATTTCGGCCATCTCTTCGCCTTTTACAAACAAGTCACGCGGACTCCCCGTCGCTTTAATGGTTCCTTTGTGCATGACGATCATTTCGTCAGCATAGCGGGCGGCGTCCTCCATGCTGTGGGTGACGAGAACGGTAGTCAGGTTTCCCCGCTGATGAAGCGCATAGAACATGTCCATAATGTCCTGGCGCCCTCTCGGATCAAGACCGGCCGTCGGTTCATCCAAAACCAGCACTTCCGGCTCCATCGCGAGAACGCCGGCAATCGCCACTCTGCGCATCTGGCCGCCGCTGAGCTCAAATGGTGAACGATCCAAAATGTCTTCCGGAAGGCCTACAAGCCCCAGCATTTCTTTTGCTTTCCGTTCAGCGTCTTCTTTTTTTACACCGAAATTCATCGGTCCGAATGCGATGTCCTTCAGCACAGTCTCTTCAAACAGCTGATGTTCGGGAAATTGGAAAACGATTCCGACTTTTTTTCGCAAAGTCTTAAGGTCTTTATTCTTTTTACCGGCTGCCAGAATCGTGCTCCCGAGTTCAAGCTGCCCTTTAGTCGGTTTCAGCAAACCGTTTAAATGCTGCAGGAGCGTCGATTTGCCCGACCCTGTATGCCCGATGACGGCAACGTAGCTGCCCTCTTTTATTACGGCATTGATATCATACAGAGCAAGCCGTTCAAACGGTGTTTTCATTTGATAGCGGTGTTCTACATCTTTGATTTTAATGTCCACAGCTCATTCACCAGCCCTTCCTGAGTCAGATGGTTTTTCGTTAACGCCAGTCCGCTTTCTTTCAAAAGCAGGCTGAGCTGGAATGAGAAAGGCAAATCAAGACCGATGCGAACCAAGTCTTCGTTTAATTTAAAAATCTCTTCAGGCGTGCCCTCTGCATATTTCCTGCCGCCGTTCATCACAATGATCCTGTCCGCCCTTGCGGCTTCTTCCAGGTCATGAGTTATCGAAATGACGGTGGCCATGCCCTGATCTTTTAAGCGTCTGACAGTATCAAGGACTTCTTCTCTCCCAATCGGGTCAAGCATGGATGTCGCTTCATCCAAAATCATAATATCAGGACGCGCGGCAATAATTCCCGCGATCGCCACTCTTTGTTTTTGACCTCCGGAGAGATGGTGCGGCTCTTGATCAAGAAAATCCTGCATATTGACTTGTGTGACAGCCCAATCTACTCTCTCAATCATTTCTTCGCGCGGAACACCATTGTTTTCTAAACCAAAAGCCACATCATCGCGAACAGTCGTTCCGACAAATTGGTTATCGGGATTCTGAAAGACCATCCCTATTTTTTTTCGCACATCCCACACGGTATCCTCAGTCAGCTTGATGCCGCCGACTTCAATTTCTCCGGCCTCGGGCAAAATCAGCCCGTTCAGCGCTCTGGCCAAAGTCGACTTCCCTGAACCGTTGTGGCCTACGATAGCAAGCCATTCTCCTTCGTATACCTCCAGACTCACACCGTCCAGCGCCGGTCTTTCCGCATCTTTGCGGTATCGGAATAGAATGTCTTTTACGGATATAAGCTGTTTTTGATCCACGGGCGCCTGGCCTCCTCTCAGCTATAGCTCTGCTTGTCTGTCTCATGATAAAAAGTTCTGATATCTAAAAAAAGGGCATAGATCCAGTTAGAAACTGTCCCGCCCTTCTTTAGATACACAAAAATATGTGATTAAACCAATTCTATGATTGCCATTGGTGCACCGTCACCACGGCGAGGACCAAGCTTCATAATACGTGTGTATCCGCCTTGGCGCTCCTCGTAACGAGTTGCAATGTCAGAGAACAATTTTTGAAGTGCATCTTGGTTATTTTCTTCATTAGCAACCTCGTTGCGAATGTATGCAGCAGCTTGACGACGAGCATGCAAGTCACCGCGCTTACCAAGAGTGATCATCTTTTCAACAACAGAGCGAAGTTCTTTCGCACGTGTTTCAGTTGTTTCAATTCTTTCGTTGATGATCAAATCTGTTGTAAGATCACGAAGCATAGCTTTACGCTGTGAACTCGTACGTCCTAGTTTTCTGTATGACATGTGATGTCCCCTCCTTTAATGGAATGCTGTTTCTAAATAAAAAACACACGAAAATCCTAGTTCACATGGAAACTAGATCAATCGTCTTTGCGAAGGCCGAGTCCAAGTTCTTCTAGTTTCGCTTTCACTTCTTCAAGTGATTTGCGTCCCAGGTTGCGAACTTTCATCATATCTTCTTCCGTCTTGTTCGCAAGTTCTTGAACCGTGTTAATGCCCGCACGCTTCAAGCAGTTGTAAGAACGGACAGAAAGGTCAAGTTCCTCAATCGTCATTTCAAGAACTTTTTCTTTTTGATCCTCTTCTTTTTCAACCATGATTTCAGCATGCTGAGCTTCGTCAGTTAAACCGACGAATATATTAAGGTGTTCAGTTAAAATCTTTGAACCGAGAGCAATTGCTTCCTTCGGTCCAGTGCTTCCGTCAGTCCAAACATCAAGTGTAAGTTTGTCATAGTTTGCAACCTGGCCTACACGAGTGTTTTCTACCTGATAAGATAAACGAGAAACTGGCGTAAAGATTGAATCGATCGGAATCACGCCGATTGGCTGATCGTCTCTTTTGTTCGAATCAGCAGGTGTATACCCACGTCCTCTTTGTGCAGTAAGGCGAACTCGGAAACTCGCATTCTCACCAAGAGTCGCGATATGAAGATCCGGATTAAGGATTTCAACATCGCTGTCGTGTGTAATATCAGCTGCTGTGACAGTTCCTTCGCCCTGTACATCAATTTCAAGCGTCTTCTCTTCATCAGAGTAGATTTTCAATGCAAGCTTTTTAATGTGCAAGATTATCGTTGTAACATCTTCCACAACGCCTTCGATTGTCGAGAATTCGTGCAGTACACCATCTATCTGGATCGATGTTACAGCGGCACCAGGGAGTGAGGATAAGAGGATACGACGTAAGGAGTTACCCAGAGTTGTACCATATCCACGCTCAAGCGGCTCTACGACAAACTTACCAAATTTGGCATCGTCGCTGATTTCAACCGTTTCGATTTTTGGTTTTTCAATCTCGATCATTACTTAAAACCCTCCTTCAAAACGTCGAAACCTCGAATAGAATCATATGAGATTCCATCCGAAATTCCCCATTGTTTAGTCCCGTATGTGCTCAGGCAACGAGTCGGTGCATTCGTTTCATAAATAACTGTATCATAACCCATTATTGACAGGGACACAAAATCTATACAAACAAATTACACGCGGCGACGTTTTGGTGGACGGCATCCATTATGAGGAACAGGAGTTACGTCTCTGATAGCTGTAACTTCAAGCCCGGCAGCTTGTAAAGCACGGATTGCAGCTTCACGGCCAGAACCTGGTCCTTTAACAGTTACTTCAAGAGTTTTAAGTCCGTGTTCGATTGAACCTTTAGCAGCTGTTTCAGCAGCCATTTGCGCAGCAAAAGGAGTAGATTTACGAGAACCTCTGAATCCTAGAGCTCCGGCACTTGACCAAGAAATAGCATTACCATGAGTATCAGTGATCGTAACGATCGTGTTGTTGAAAGTTGAACGAATATGAGCGATTCCTGACTCAATATTCTTTTTCACGCGACGTTTACGCGTGTTTTGTTTACGAGCAGCAGCCATTGTTTAGGTACCTCCCTTACTTATTTTTTCTTGTTAGCTACAGTACGACGCGGACCTTTACGAGTACGCGCATTGTTTTTAGAGTTTTGTCCGCGAACAGGCAAACCTCTGCGATGGCGGATTCCGCGGTAGCTTCCGATTTCGATCAGACGCTTGATGTTAAGAGAAACTTCACGGCGAAGGTCACCTTCTACTTTCAGTTTGTCAATAACATCACGGATTTTACCAAGTTCTTCTTCAGTAAGATCACGCACACGAGTATCTTCAGAAACACCAGCCTCTTTCAAGACTTGCTGAGCCGTTGTGCGGCCAATTCCGAAGACATATGTTAAAGAAATAACAACACGTTTGTCACGTGGGATATCTACACCAGCAATACGAGCCATTCTCTGGGCACCTCCTTATTAATTATCCTTGTTTTTGTTTATGCTTTGGATTTTCACAGATCACCATTACTTTTCCTTTTCTGCGAATAACTTTACATTTTTCGCAGATTGGTTTAACTGATGGTCTCACTTTCATGTGTTTCCAACCTCCTTCAGTTTCCGGAGTGCTTTATTTGTAACGGTACGTAATCCTGCCACGAGTTAAGTCATATGGAGATAATTCTACCGTAACTTTGTCTCCAGGTAAAATGCGAATGAAGTGCATGCGGATTTTACCAGATACGTGAGCCAAAACCGTATGGCCATTTTCGAGTTCAACTTTGAACATCGCGTTTGGCAGTGTTTCGACAATCGTACCTTCCACTTCAATTACATCGTCTTTCGCCATTCAAGTGTTCTCCCTTCTTCAAATCAGTAACTTGCTCTCTGACAAATTTCAAAAGAGAAAATCTCAGTTATCCGTTTGTCACACGCCCTGTTTCGTTTATACTGTTCTGAACTTCCGGAGATACGCAATCATAAAGGGTGAATGATTGATATTCTTTTTCTAAGGAGAATGAAATGTACGCTTTTCTCCGTCTGCTTTAGTACACGATGATGAATCTTCATTCCGATGACAGCAGCTAGCCGGTTTTTCTTCCGACCAATTGTAAACCTACAATCTGCCCAGGTGCGGAATGAAAAACATGTGTCAAGGAATTCATTTCATCATCTAGACTTTTGTCAGTATATCAAAACCCGTTTCCGTAATCGCAATCGTATGTTCAAAATGAGCACACTTTTTCCCATCTACCGTTACAACCGTCCAGTTATCAGCCAATGTTTTCACATATCGGCTGCCAGCGTTAACCATCGGTTCTATAGCGAGAACCATACCAGGCTTCAGCCTAGGTCCTTTGTTTGGCGGACCGTAATGAGGAATTTGCGGATCCTCATGCAAGTCTTGACCAACACCATGTCCGACATACTCCCTAACAACTGAAAACTGCTCATTTTCGACATACGTTTGTATTGCGTGGGAAATATTCGACAAACGTTCACCTGGTTTTGCTTCCTTCAAGCCTTTATATAAAGACTCCTCTGTTACTTCCAGCAGTCGTTTATCATCATCACTGATGTTTCCTACCGGATATGTCCAAGCAGAGTCACCATGATAACCATTTAATTTAGCACCGATATCAATGCTGATAATGTCACCGTCACGCAAAACCCTTTTACCGGGAATTCCGTGAACGAGTTCTTCATTAACTGATACACAGATGCTCCCGCGAAACCCATTATACCCCTTAAAAGATGGGATTGCACCCTGCTTCTCAATAAAACGTTCGGCAATTTGATCCAATTCTTTTGTCGAGATTCCTGGTTTAATGTGCTTTTTCATCTCTTCATGAGTCAAAGCCACGATTCGCCCTGCTTCCCGCATGATGCCAAGCTCACGAGGGGTCTTACAGATAATCATTTGCTCAATCCTCCAAGAAGCTCTTTCACATCTTTGTACACGTCGTTAATGTCCTGCTGGCCATTGACGTTGACAAGATACCCTTTCTCAGAATAAAAATCGAGTAAAGGCTGAGTCTGCTTCATGTTGACCTCAAGGCGTTTTGAGACGGTTTCCTCATTATCATCTGCCCGTTGATAAAGGTCTCCTCCGTCTTTATCACAAACACCCGGCGTTTTCGGCGGATTGAAAACCAAATGATAGGTTGTGCCGCAAACACTGCAAATTCTGCGTCCAGTCAAACGTTCCATTAAAGAGTCTTTGTCTACTTTAATGTTAATGACATAATCAATCGGCTTGCCGTATTCCTCAAGAATGTTTTCAAGAGCTTCAGCCTGAGCGACTGTTCGCGGAAATCCGTCCAGAAGAAAACCTCTTTCACAATCATCTTTGCCGAGTCTTTCTTTGACAATGCCGATTGTGACTTCGTCCGGTACGAGCTCGCCTTTATCAATATAAGACTTTGCTTCGAGTCCGAGTGGCGTTTCTTCTTTCATAGCAGCACGGAACATATCTCCCGTTGAGATATGAGGTATCCCATAATCCTCAACAATTCGTTCTCCCTGTGTGCCTTTACCGGCTCCAGGAAGTCCCATTAAGACTAAGTTCATTCGGATTTCCCCCGTCCTCTCTTATTTAGAGGAATGGTTAAAACCAGTCCTCTAATTTTTCATAAATCCTCGGTAATTACGTTTCACTAACTGGCTCTCCAGCTGCTTCATTGTCTCCAAGGCTACCCCGACGACAATTAACAATGATGTTCCGCCAATCTGTGCACTTTGAGGCAATCCAGCGAATTGAATGAAAAAGATAGGAAGAATGGAAATCACGGCTAAGAATATAGAACCCACAAACGTAAGTCGATACAAAATGCTCGTAATTCTATCTTGAGTCATTTTCCCTGGACGAACCCCCGGGATATAGCCACCCTGTTTTTTAAGGTTATCAGCCATTTGTTCAGGGTTTACCTGCACAAAAGCATAGAAGTACGTAAAGGCGATAATTAATGCGACATAAACCGCCATGCCCACCGGATGTGTATTGTCAAAGTTGGCTTGAATCCACTTTGTCACATTGTTTTCTCCGAAAAATGACGCGATAGTACGCGGCGTAATAAGAAACGCAACCGCAAAGATTACCGGAATAACCCCTGCCGGATTCACTTTAAGCGGAAGGTGAGTTGACTGGCCTCCGCCAACAGGTGAACGACCTTGCCCTTTTGCATATTGAATCGCGATTTTGCGTACGGCCTGCTGAATGAAAATAACACCAACAATAACGGCCAAAATCGCAATCACCAGTAAAGCGATTTTTACAATATGAATAAACAGCTGATCGCTGCTGCCGACAAATTGAGTCTCATAAATCTGCCCAACAGTTTTCGGAATACTAGCCACAATCCCCGCGAAGATGATGATCGAAATTCCGTTACCTACTCCATTGGAAGTAATTTGTTCTCCCAGCCACATTAGAAAAGCAGTTCCTCCAGTGAGTACTAAAGCAATAATCAGATATGTCGATATGCCGGATTTTTCAATCAGCATACCGTTTGCCAGGTTGTTAAACCCGTAAGACATACCTAATGCCTGGATAAAACCAAGCACAATCGTAAAATATCTCGTGAACTGAGCTAATTTACGGCGGCCGACTTCACCTTGCTTAGACCACTCGGTAAACTTCGGCACAACATCCATCTGAAGCAGCTGAATGATGATTGAAGCAGTGATGTAAGGCGTAATTCCCATCGCGAAAATGGAGAACTGATAAAGCGCACCGCCGCCAAATGTATTAAGGAGATCAAAAACCCCCATCGAACTTTGTGTCTGCAACGCCTGAGCATTTACATATGGCACAGGGATAAACGCACCTATGCGAAAGACGATAAGCATGAGTAATGTAAAAATGATTTTATTCCGAATATCACTCACACGCATAAAGTTGGAGATTGTCTTAAACAAGTTAGATCACCTCAGCTGTACCGCCAGCAGCTTCAACAGCTTCTTTCGCAGAAGCAGAGAATTTATTGGCTTTTACAGTTAATTTTTTCTCTAATTTACCGTTGCCAAGAATCTTTACTCCTGCATTAAGTTTGCTAATAACACCAGTCTCAAGAAGAAGTTCAGGAGTGACTTCCGTTCCTTCCGCAAAACCGTTCAATTTGTCTACGTTCACAATAGCGTAATCCTTACGGTTGATGTTTGTAAAACCGCGTTTAGGAAGACGTTGGAATAAAGGCATTTGTCCCCCCTCGAATCCAGGGCGTACACCGCCGCCAGAACGAGCGTTTTGACCTTTGTGACCTTTACCAGCTGTTTTACCGTTACCAGAACCAATACCACGACCTACGCGATTGCGTACTTTACGTGAACCTTCTGAAGGCTTTAATTCATGAAGTTTCATTAGGACACCTCCTTAGCCTATAATTTATTTTTATTGTTCTTTAACAGAAACTAGATGAGATACTTTATTAATCATACCGCGGATCGCAGCGTTATCTTCATGAACGACAGTTTGGTTTGTTTTCTTTAAACCAAGTGTTCTTACAGTAACGCGCTGATCTTCCGGGCGACCGATTACACTGCGTTTGAGGGTAATTTCTAATTTAGCCATTAATGTTCCCTCCTTATCCTAACAGTTCTTCTACAGATTTTCCACGAAGCTTCGCAACCTCTTCGGCACGTTTAAGCTCACTTAAACCTTGAAGTGTTGCACGGATCATGTTGATCGGTGTGTTAGAACCTAAAGACTTAGAAAGGATATCAGCAACGCCAGCAAGCTCAAGTACCGCACGTACAGGGCCTCCAGCGATAACTCCAGTACCTTCAGAAGCAGGTTTCAACAAGATATTGCCTGCACCGAAACGTCCGATGATTTCGTGTGGAATCGTAGTTCCAACCATTGGTACTTCAATCAAATTCTTTTTCGCATCTTCAACAGCTTTGCGGATTGCTTCAGGTACTTCTTGTGCTTTACCAGTACCGAAACCTACGTGACCGTTTTTGTCACCGACAACGACTAGAGCTGCGAAACGGAAACGACGACCACCTTTAACAACTTTCGCTACGCGGTTAACCGTAACTAAGCGTTCTTCTAACTCTAATTTGCTTGGGTCAATACGACGCATAATCATGTGTCCCTCCTTTTTTTATTAAAATTTCAGTCCGGCTTCACGAGCTGCATCGGCCAGAGCTTTTACACGTCCATGGTATAAGTATCCACCGCGGTCAAATACTACGTCAGAAACACCTTTCTCAGAAGCGCGTTTCGCAACGAGTTCACCGACTTTAGCAGCAGCAGCGCTGTCACCAGTGCTTTCCACGTTCAAATCTTTATCGAGAGTAGAGGCACTAGCAAGTGTAACGCCATTTACATCATCGATGATTTGAGCATAAATGTGTTTGTTTGAACGGAACACATTCAGACGAGGTCTTTCAGCTGTGCCTGAAAGTTTAGCACGAACACGGGCATGTCTTTTTTGACGAGCAGCATTTTTGCTAGTTTTCGTAATCATCCTTAGGTCACTCCTTTCTTCACTTTAAGCGGTCTTACTTAGCAGATTTACCTTCTTTACGGCGAACAACTTCACCTTCGTAGCGGATTCCTTTACCTTTGTAAGGCTCTGGAGAACGTACAGCGCGGATGTTAGCAGCGATAGCTCCTACACGCTCTTTGTCTGTACCTTTTACAACTACTTTAGTTTGAGAAGGAACTTCGATTTCGATGCCCTCTTCAGGAACGATCTCAACAGGGTGAGAGTATCCAACGTTTAAAACAAGTTTGTTTCCGGATTTAGCCGCACGATAACCGACACCGACTAATTCCAAACCTCTTTCAAATCCTTTAGATACGCCTTCAACCATGTTTCCAAGCAGACTGCGAGTCGTACCATGCAGCGCACGGTGCTCTTTGTGATCAGAAGGACGAGTAACTGTAAGCACGTTGTCCTCAATTTTGATTTCCATATCAGGATGGAAAGTACGAGTTAATTCTCCTTTTGGTCCTTTTACAGCTACAGTGTTGCCTTCGTTCAGCGTTACTGTAACTCCAGAAGGGATCTCAAGCAGTTTTTTTCCTACACGAGACATACTAAAACACCTCCATTCTTGTTAAACTTCTTACCAAACGTATGCTAGAACTTCTCCACCAGCTTGTTTTGCACGGGCTTCTTTGTCCGTTAAAACACCTTGTGATGTAGAAATAATCGCGATTCCAAGACCGTTAAGTACGCGAGGTACTTCATTTGATTTAGCGTATACACGCAAACCTGGTTTGCTGATTCTTTTAAGACCAGTGATAACGCGCTCGTTGTTTTGTCCGTATTTCAAGAAAACGCGGATGATACCTTGTTTGCTGTCTTCTACGAACTCAACGTCACGAATGAAACCTTCACGCTTTAAAATGTCAGCAATTTCTCTTTTCAATTTAGAAGCAGGAATTTCAAGCTTCTCATGACGTACCATGTTTGCATTGCGAATACGAGTCAGCATATCTGCAATTGGATCTGTCATAACCATTATATAATTACCTCCTTCCCATTCTTGGGGATTACCAGCTGGCTTTTTTCACGCCAGGAATTTGTCCTTTATATGCAAGCTCACGGAAACAAATACGGCAAAGTTTAAATTTACGAATGACTGAGTGCGGACGTCCGCAGCGTTCACAGCGAGTGTACTCTTGCACTTTAAACTTTGGTGTACGTTGTTGTTTCGCAATCATTGACTTTTTAGCCACGATTTCGCCTCCCTTTCATTGATTATTTCTGGAACGGCATACCTACTTGAGTTAATAGCTCACGAGCCTCTTCGTCAGAGTTAGCAGTCGTTACAATAACGATGTCCATTCCGCGAACCTTTGTTACTTTATCGTAGTCAATTTCAGGGAAGATTAACTGTTCTTTGATACCAAGAGTGTAGTTTCCGCGACCGTCGAAAGATTTCTTAGAAATCCCGCGGAAGTCACGTACACGCGGTAAAGATACAGAAATAAGTTTATCAAGGAAATCATACATGCGCTCTCCGCGAAGAGTTACTTTCGCACCGATAGGCATTCCCTCACGAAGACGGAATCCAGCAATTGATTTCTTCGCACGAGTAACGACAGGTTTTTGACCTGCGATAAACGTTAATTCTTCAACAGCACTGTCGATTGCTTTCGCGTTTTGAACAGCATCACCAACACCCATGTTGATTACGATTTTTTCGATTTTTGGCACCTGCATAACAGAGTCGTAGTTGAACTTCGTCATTAAAGCAGGTGAAATTTCTTTATTGTACTTTTCTTTAAGGCGGTTCATGAGATAGACCTCCCTTCCTTTAAATACTATTTATCTAAGACTTGCCCAGATTTTTTTGCAACACGAACTTTTTTGCCATCTTCCACTTTGTATCCTACGCGAGTCACTTCACCTGTTTTAGGATCGAGCGGCATAACGTTTGATACATGAATTGGCGCCTCTTGATTAGAAATACCGCCTTGAGGGTTTGCTTGAGTTGGTTTAGAGTGCTTCTTCACCATGTTTACGCCCTCAACTAGAACGCGGTCCTTTTTAGGGAAAGCAGCAAGGATCGTACCTTGTTTGCCTTTATCTTTACCAGAGATAACCATTACTTTATCGCCTTTTTTCACATGCATCCTGATCGCACCTCCTTGAGTAAGGCATTTATTTCATTAGATAACTTCTGGAGCCAGAGAAACAATTTTCATGAAGTTGTTTTCACGTAATTCACGGGCAACCGGTCCGAAGATACGAGTTCCACGCGGGCTCTTGTCGTCACGGATGATAACACATGCATTCTCATCGAAGCTGATGTATGATCCGTCAGTTCTGCGTGCTCCGCTCTTTGTGCGAACGATAACAGCTCTTACGACTTCACCTTTTTTGACAACGCCTCCTGGTGTTGCTTGTTTAACCGTGCAAACAATTACATCACCAATGTTAGCCGTTTTACGTCCAGAACCGCCAAGAACTTTAATAGTAAGTACCTCACGCGCACCGGAGTTGTCAGCAACTTTTAAACGAGTCTCTTGTTGAATCATTATTTGTTACCTCCCTTCGGAAAAAGAATTCCGAACTTTATTAGATAATAACAGCTTCTTCGACAACTTCTACTAGACGAAAACGCTTAGTTGCAGATAATGGACGAGTTTCCATGATCTTTACGATGTCTCCGATTTTAGCTTGGTTATTTTCATCATGTGCTTTGAATTTCTTCGAGTATTTTACGCGTTTACCGTAAATAGGATCCTTTTTGTATGTTTCAACAACAACAGTGATGGTTTTATCCATTTTGTCAGAAACAACACGGCCTTGGTAAACTTTGCGTTGGTTACGTTCGCTCATGCTCACGACCTCCCCTCAGTGATTATTTGTTGGCAGCAATTTCTCTTTCACGAATCACAGTTTTCATGCGCGCGATAGCTTTGCGCACTTCACGAATGCGAGCAGTATTTTCAAGTTGTCCTGTCGCTAATTGAAAGCGAAGATTGAAAAGTTCTTCTTTAAGAGACTTTACTTTTTGTTCAATTTCAGCAGTGGTAAGGTCACGAATTTCATTAGCTTTCATTTGATTCACCACCAATTTCTTCACGTTTTACGAACTTCGTTTTAATTGGCAATTTGTGAGATGCAAGACGAAGAGCTTCACGAGCTACCTCTTCAGACACACCAGAAATCTCAAATAAAACTTTGCCCGGTTTTACAACAGCTACCCAGCCTTCAGGAGCCCCTTTACCGGAACCCATCCGTACCTCAAGCGGTTTAGCAGTGTAAGGTTTTGAAGGGAAAATTTTAATCCAAACTTTACCGCCACGTTTCATGTAACGAGTCATCGCAATACGTGCAGCTTCGATTTGGCGGTTCGTGATCCAAGAAGCTTCAAGAGCCTGGATACCGTACTCACCAAAATGTACTTCAGTACCGCCTTTAGCGCGACCGCGCATTTTTCCGCGATGCTCTCTGCGATATTTAACGCGTTTTGGTAATAACATATTATTTTCCTCCTTCCTCAGTTTTCTTCTTAGTAGGAAGAACCTCTCCACGATAGATCCAGACTTTTACACCAAGCTTACCGTAAGTTGTGTCAGCTTCAGATGTTGCATAGTCGATGTCAGCACGTAAAGTGTGCAATGGAACAGTTCCTTCACTGTAGTATTCAGAACGAGCGATATCAGCTCCGCCAAGACGGCCGGAAACCATTGTTTTCACACCTTGTGCTCCAGCACGCATAGTGCGTTGGATTTGTTGTTTCTGCGCACGGCGGAAAGAAATACGGTTTTCTAGTTGACGAGCGATGTTGTCAGCTACAAGCTGAGCATCAAGATCTGCTCTTTTGATTTCAAGAATGTTAATGTGTACACGCTTGCCAGTAAGGCTGTTAAGGGCTTTACGAAGTGCTTCAACTTCAGATCCGCCTTTACCGATTACCATACCAGGCTTAGCAGTGTGGATCGTAATGTTAACGCGGTTTGCTGCGCGCTCGATTTCTACTTTAGAAACAGAAGCGTCAGAAAGGCGTTTGCTAATGAATTCACGAATTTTTAAATCTTCGTGCAGGAAGTCAGCGTAATCTTTACCAGCGTACCACTTAGATTCCCAATCACGAATGACTCCGATACGAAGACCGACTGGATTTACCTTTTGACCCACTACTTATCCCTCCTTCTTTTCTGATACAACGATTGTAATGTGGCTCGTACGTTTGTTGATTTGGCTCGCACGTCCCATAGCACGCGGGCGGAATCTTTTTAACGTTGGGCCTTCGTCAACAAATGCCTGAGAAATAACCAGATTGTTAGCGTCCATCTCGTAGTTGTGCTCAGCATTTGCGATAGCAGATTTTAAAACTTTTTCGATGATCGGAGAAGCAGCTCTCGGAGTTAAGTTCAGGATAGATACTGCTTCGCCTACTTGCTTACCTCGAATCAGGTCCATTACTAGACGTGCTTTACGAGGAGCAATACGGACTGTTCTTGCAACAGCTTTAGCTTGCATTTAAAAGCCTCCTCTCTTAGCGTCTTGTTTTTTTATCGTCACTGGCGTGGCCTTTGTAAGTACGAGTCGGTGCGAATTCGCCCAACTTGTGGCCTACCATGTCTTCAGAAATGAATACAGGCACGTGTTTACGTCCGTCATATACTGCGATAGTGTGACCGATAAATTGTGGGAAAATAGTTGAACGGCGAGACCAAGTTTTTACAACTTGTTTCTTGTCCGTTTCATTTAATTTCTCGATTTTTGTCATCAAGTGTCCATCGACAAATGGTCCTTTTTTCAAGCTGCGAGCCATTTTGGAACCTCCCTTCGTGATTGCACTACGGTCCGAAATGAACCGTAGACAACCCCGTTATTTATTTTTACGACGACGTACGATAAATTTATCAGATTTGTTCTTTTTCTTACGTGTCTTGAATCCAAGAGTCGGTTTGCCCCAAGGAGACATTGGTGATTTACGTCCGATTGGCGCGCGACCTTCACCACCACCGTGCGGGTGATCGTTAGGGTTCATTACAGAACCGCGGACTGTAGGGCGGATGCCTTTCCAGCGAGAGCGTCCTGCTTTACCAACGTTGATAAGTTCGTGCTGCTCGTTACCTACTTGACCGATAGAAGCGCGGCAAGCAGAAAGGATCATGCGAACTTCACCAGAGTTAAGACGTACAAGAACGTATTTGCCTTCTTTACCAAGAACCTGAGCAGATGTACCAGCTGAACGTACAAGCTGTCCGCCTTTACCAGGTTTTAATTCAATGTTATGCACAACTGTACCAACAGGGATGTTGATAAGCGGAAGTGCGTTACCTACTTTGATGTCAGCTTCAGGGCCGGACATGATTTCAGTACCTACTTGAATTCCTTTTGGTGCAAGAATGTAACGTTTTTCTCCGTCTACATAGTTGATTAGTGCAATGTTAGCTGAACGGTTTGGATCGTACTCAACTGTAGCAACGCGTCCAGGTATACCATCTTTATCGCGTTTGAAGTCGATAACACGGTATTGGCGTTTGTGTCCGCCACCTTGGTGACGTACAGTCAATTTACCTTGGTTGTTACGTCCGCCTTTTTTGTGAAGGGGCGCAAGCAAGGATTTTTCCGGCTGGTCAGTCGTGATTTCAGCAAAATCTGAAGTTGTCATGCCACGACGTCCGTTAGAGGTCGGTTTATACTTTTTAATCGCCATTTTGAATTTCCCTCCTTCTTTTTACAGATAATTAAGCTTCAAAAATTTCGATTTCTTTGCTGTCTGCAGTAAGTTTTACGATCGCTTTTCTGCGACGGCTAGTCATACCAGTGTAGCGGCCGACACGTTTTGATTTCCCTTTGTAGTTCATGATGTTGACTTTGTCAACTTTCACTCCAAAGATACTTTCAACTGCATCTTTCACTTCTGTTTTGTTAGCTCTTACATCAACTTCAAAAGTATATTTTTTTTCAGTCATTAAATCAGCAGAACGTTCAGTAATGACGGGGCGCTTAAGAACATCACGAGGATCTTTCATTATGCAAGCACCTCCTCTACTTTTTCAACCGCAGCTTTTGTAATCAGAAGCTTCTCGTGGTTGACAACGTCTAACACGTTGATTCCGTTAGCTTGAACAACTGTAACTCCAGGGATGTTGCGTGCAGAAAGAGATACTGCTTCGTTTGCATCCGCAGTTACGATTAAAGCTTTTTTCTCAACAGATAATCCTTTAAGGATAGCTGCCATTTCTTTTGTTTTAACCGTATCAAGAGTAAGATCTTCAAGAACAATAATGTTGTTGTCGTTCACTTTAGAAGACAATACTGATTTGATTGCCAAGCGGCGAACTTTTTTAGGTAATTTGTAAGAATAGCTGCGTGGTGTTGGGCCGAATACGACACCACCTCCGCGCCATTGCGGTGAACGGATTGAACCTTGACGGGCACGACCTGTACCTTTTTGACGCCATGGTTTGCGACCTCCGCCGCGTACTTCAGAACGATTTTTTACTTTGTGAGATCCTTGACGTAAGGAAGCTCTTTGCATAAGAATAGCGTCGAATACTACGCTCTCATTTGGCTCAATTCCAAATACAGACGCGTTTAATTCGATATCACCAGCAGTAGAACCGTTTTGGTTGTATAATGCTACTTTTGGCATGATCAATTTCCTCCTTTCCTAAGAGACTTATTTAGATTTAACAGCACTTTTAACAGTGATTAAAGTTTTTCTCGCACCAGGTACGTTACCTTTAATCAAAAGAAGATTGCGCTCAGCATCTACTTTTACGATTTCAAGGTTTTGGACAGTGATTTGATCTCCGCCCATGCGTCCAGGTAATAGTTTACCTTTGAATACACGGTTAGGATCTACAGGTCCCATTGAACCAGGACGACGGTGGTAGCGTGAACCGTGAGACATAGGTCCGCGAGATTGTCCGTGGCGCTTGATTGCACCTTGGAAACCTTTACCTTTAGATACTCCTGTTACATCTACGATTTCTCCTGCAGAGAAAATTTCAACCTTGACTTCCTGACCAATTTCATACGCATCCATATCCACGCCGCGTAATTCTTTAACGAAGCGCTTAGGAGCAGTTTCCGCTTTTGCAACGTGTCCTTTTTCCGGTTTGTTTGAAAGCTTTTCACGCTTATCGTCAAAACCAAGCTGGATCGCTTCATAGCCATCGTTTTCAGCTGTTTTCTTTTGAAGAACAACGTTTGGAGCTGCTTCAATAACAGTTACCGGGATAAGATCACCGTTCTCTGCGAATACTTGCGTCATACCAATTTTTCTTCCTAAGATTCCTTTGGTCATTCGTCACACCTCCTATTAAGATCATTCTATATTTTAGAATTAAAGTTTGATTTCGATATCGACACCAGATGGTAAGTCTAATCGCATGAGAGCATCAACAGTTTGTGGTGTTGGGTTCACAATGTCGATTAAACGTTTATGTGTACGCATTTCAAATTGCTCACGAGAATCTTTGTATTTGTGCACCGCACGAAGGATTGTGTAAACTGATTTTTCAGTTGGCAACGGAATCGGACCAGATACGCTGGCACCAGAACGTTTTGCCGTTTCAACAATCTTCTCTGCAGATTGATCAAGGATTCTATGATCATATGCTTTTAAACGAATACGAATTTTTTGTTTTGCCATTATTTTCCCTCCTTTTCGCCTACATCACGTTAGACAGTTCTCCGTGAGAAAAACCTGATCACCTTGCCATGGCAAAGCGGCCGGGTGTGTCAGCAACCTCTCACTTCATCGCAGTCAAAGACCAACATACACTATTATACAGAAAATAGACGCATGTTGCAAGGTTTATTTAAAGAACCTTGTGGTTTTCACACTTTGATTATTATACAGGTGATACCATGATTAATCAAGGATATGCCTGTTTTCTTTCAGAGATGGAACGATGCGAACCGGCTGACAACTTCGGCAAAGCGATCCGGTTCCTCCAAGTGAGGCGAATGGGCTGAGTTTTCAAACCAATGCCATTCTTTATACGGCGCATCAACCTTCTGATAATATTCATAAGACGTCGTCCCCGGGACCGTCAAATCGTATCTCCCTGACATAAAACAGCACGGTATTATAATAGAAGAAACTGATTCTCCGGCATCAAAGAAAATGAGATCCTCCCACAGGTGTTTCAGGCTGAACATTTGTCCCCGCGCGGCTAAGAAGCACCCTCTCACACCGTACGGTTCACCAAACAGCATTCGCCCCCCTGCTTTAAGAGCACCGATCGGATGATGGGTAAAGCCCCCTCCCCTCATCTCGATACAAAGCAGAAATAACGATCGCTGCAGCTGTTTCTCCCATGGAGGCGCTCCGATAAAGCTCAGCGTCTTTTCCAGCAGGAAATGTTTGCGTTGCCTGCTCCATTCCATCATCAGCCGGTAAGCTTCCATTTCTTCCTTTTGAATATTAACCACCTGACTGATACCGATATACGCATAATACAAATCAGGTCTTTCTTGAAGAACAGGAAGCGCCAGAACTGAACCCCACGAATAGCCGGCGATATATATTTTTTGCCTGCTGAATTGCTTACATAAGTGTTCGGTCAAATGAATGGTATCGGCTGTCAGCTGATTTAAAGTCATAGAGGAACCCGGAATTTCCTTTGAATAAGAGAGACCCGCCCCTCTCTGATCCCAGTTCACAACGGTGAAATGCTTTTCCAGCTTATTCTGGTATTTTCTCGCATAGCCGATTTGAGGCGTGCCGGGACCGCCGTGCAAAAATAAAAGCAGCGGATTACTCCTGTCATCACCATTAATCATAATGGTTTGTTCACTGCCATTAATCAGCAATTGCTGAAGCATTGAAATACGATTGGTTTTCTTGAAGTTATCGTTCATCGGTCTGCTCCTAAAATTTGTATACGTTCTATTATACATGGAATCAGCGGGGAAACAAAAAAACGAGGCCCCATAAGGGACCCCGCATTAATGAACGAGTCGATTACTCAGTGATTGTAGAAACAACGCCTGAACCAACTGTACGTCCGCCTTCACGAATAGAGAAACGAGTTCCTTCTTCGATAGCGATTGTAGAGATAAGTTCAACGATCATTTCAGTGTTATCTCCAGGCATAACCATTTCTACGCCTTCTGGAAGATTGATGATACCAGTTACGTCAGTTGTACGGAAGTAGAACTGAGGACGGTAGTTAGAGAAGAATGGAGTATGACGTCCACCCTCTTCTTTAGAAAGAACGTAAACTTCAGCTTTGAATTTGCTGTGTGGAGTGATTGTACCTGGTTTAGCAAGTACTTGTCCACGTTGGATATCTTCACGAGCTACACCGCGAAGAAGTGCACCGATGTTGTCTCCAGCTTCAGCGTAGTCAAGAAGCTTACGGAACATTTCAACACCTGTAACAGTTGTTTTGCTGTTTTCTTCTTGAAGACCGATGATTTCAACTTCGTCACCGACTTTAACTTGTCCGCGTTCTACACGGCCAGTAGCAACTGTACCACGACCAGTGATTGAGAATACGTCCTCAACTGGCATCATGAATGGTTTGTCAGTGTCGCGTTCTGGAGTTGGGATGTACTCATCAACTGCAGCCATAAGTTCAAGAATTTTTTCTTCGTACTCAGCGTCACCTTCAAGAGCTTTAAGAGCAGAACCTTTAACAACTGGTACATCATCACCAGGGAAGTCGTATTCGCTAAGAAGATCGCGAACTTCCATTTCAACAAGCTCAAGAAGCTCTTCGTCGTCTACCATGTCGCATTTGTTAAGGAATACTACGATGTATGGTACACCAACGTTTTTAGAAAGAAGGATGTGCTCACGAGTTTGTGGCATTGGGCCATCAGCAGCAGATACTACAAGGATAGCTCCGTCCATTTGCGCAGCACCAGTGATCATGTTTTTAACATAGTCAGCGTGTCCTGGGCAGTCAACGTGTGCATAGTGACGAGTGTCAGTTTCGTACTCAACGTGTGCAGTAGAGATTGTGATACCGCGCTCACGTTCTTCTGGAGCACCATCAATTTGATCGTACGCCATAGCTGTACCTTTACCAGATTTCTTATGAAGTACTGTTGAGATAGCAGCAGTTAATGTTGTTTTACCATGGTCAACGTGTCCAATTGTACCGATATTGGCATGTGATTTGGAACGGTCGAATTTTTCTTTAGCCATTCTAAAATCCTCCTTAAGAGCTTTTAATTAGTAATGTATAGAGTGATAGAAAGTGAAAGCAAGCTCTCACTTCCTCATCTTACAATAGTAGTTATACTTGAGTTAAGTGGCAAAATCAATTATTCGCCTTTATTTTTTTTGATAATTTCTTCAGCGATGCTCTTCGGCACTTCTTCGTAGTGATCCATGAACATTGTGAACGTACCGCGTCCTTGCGTGTTAGAACGAAGGGCAGTAGCGTAACCGAACATTTCAGCAAGAGGTACCATCGCACGCACAACTTGAGCGTTACCGCGAGCTTCCATACCTTCTACGCGTCCGCGACGAGAAGTAACATCACCCATGATGTCTCCCATGTATTCTTCAGGAATAACAACTTCAACTTTCATGATTGGTTCAAGAAGAACTGGGTTACATTTGCTGACTGCATTTTTCAATGCCATAGAAGCAGCGACTTTAAACGCCATTTCGTTTGAGTCAACATCATGGTAAGATCCATCAAAAAGTTTCGCCTTGATGTCGATTAGCGGGAATCCGGCTAGGACACCATTTTCAAGAGAGTCTTCAAGACCTGCTTGTACGGCTGGGATGTATTCACGAGGAACAACACCACCGACGATTGCGTTTTCGAATTCAAAGCCAGCGCCTTCTTCGTTCGGTTCAAATTCGATCCAAACGTGACCGAACTGACCGCGTCCGCCTGATTGACGTACGAATTTACCTTCAACTTTTGCACCGGTACGGAATGTCTCACGGTACGCAACTTGAGGAGCACCAACGTTAGCTTCAACTTTGAACTCACGCTTCATACGATCAACAATGATATCAAGGTGAAGCTCACCCATACCAGAGATGATTGTTTGACCCGTTTCAGGGTTAGTTTGTGTACGGAATGTAGGATCTTCTTCAGCAAGTTTAGCTAAAGCGATACCCATTTTATCTTGGTCAGCTTTTGATTTAGGCTCAATCGCTACGTCGATAACAGGCTCTGGGAATTCCATTGATTCAAGGATTACAAGATCCTTCTCATCACATAGAGTATCTCCAGTAGAAGTATCTTTTAGACCTACAGCAGCTGCGATGTCTCCAGCGTATACAGTAGAGATCTCTTCACGGCTGTTAGCGTGCATTTGAAGGATACGTCCTACGCGCTCACGCTTGCCTTTTGTAGAGTTCTTTACATATGAACCGGAATCAAGTGTACCGGAATATACGCGGAAGAATGTCAGCTTACCGACATAAGGGTCAGTCATAACTTTAAATGCAAGTGCAGAGAATGGCTCTTCATCAGAAGAATGACGAACGATCTCTTCATCTGTGTCAGGACGTACACCTTTGATTGCAGCAACATCAGTTGGCGCAGGAAGGTAGTCAAGAACAGCATCAAGTACAAGCTGAACACCTTTGTTTTTGAAAGCAGAACCAACAAGTACAGGGTAGAATTCAACATTCAGTGTACCTTTACGGATAGCAGCTTTCAGTTCAGGGATAGTGATTTCTTCACCTTCAAGGTACTTTTCCATAAGCTCTTCATCAAGCTCAGCTACAGCTTCAATCAGGCTGCTGCGAAGCTCTTCAGCTTGTTCTTTGTACTCTTCAGGGATTTCTTTCGCATCTGAACGAGTTCCAAGGTCATCTTCGTAGAAATACGCAACGTTTTCTACTAAGTCGATGATACCTTCGAAGTTGTCTTCAGCGCCGATCGGCAATTGAATTGCGTGAGCGTTAGCTTGAAGACGGTCTCTTAAAGTGCCTACAGAGTAAAGGAAGTCTGCGCCGATTTTGTCCATTTTGTTGACAAATACAACACGCGGTACTCCGTAAGTTGTTGCTTGGCGCCATACTGTTTCTGTCTGAGGCTCAACACCTGATTGAGCATCAAGTACGGCAACCGCACCATCAAGTACACGGAGTGAACGTTCAACTTCAACTGTGAAGTCTACGTGTCCCGGTGTATCGATGATGTTTACACGGTAACCTTTCCACTGTGCAGTCGTTGCTGCAGAAGTGATTGTGATACCGCGTTCTTGTTCCTGCTCCATCCAGTCCATTTGCGAAGCACCTTCGTGAGTTTCGCCAATTTTGTGGATACGGCCTGTGTAGAACAAGATCCGTTCTGTAGTAGTCGTTTTACCGGCATCGATGTGAGCCATGATCCCGATATTACGAGTTTTTTCTAAGGAGAACTCTCTTGCCATTGGGTAATTTCTCCTTCCTTATTAGGGAATTATTATTTTGATTATATGAATCCTACCAGCGGTAGTGAGCAAATGCTTTGTTCGCTTCTGCCATCTTGTGAGTGTCTTCACGTTTCTTAACGGCAGCACCAGTGTTGTTTGCTGCATCAAGAATTTCGTTAGCCAGGCGCTCTTCCATTGTTTTTTCTCCGCGAAGACGCGCATAGTTAACCAACCAGCGAAGACCAAGAGTTGTACGGCGTTCAGGACGAACTTCTACAGGCACTTGGTAGTTAGCTCCACCTACACGGCGTGCTTTTACTTCAAGTACAGGCATGATGTTTTTCAATGCTTGTTCGAAAACCTCCATTGCATCATTGCCAGTGCGTTCTTTAATGATATCGAATGACTTGTATAGGATTGTTTGAGATTTACCTTTTTTACCGTCGATCATCATTTTGTTGATCAGGCGGGATACCAGCTTAGAGTTGTAAAGCGGATCAGGTAAAACATCTCTTTTTGCTACAGGACCTTTACGTGGCATCTGAATATCCTCCCTTCATAGTTTTAATGATTTATTTGATTACTTTGCTTTAGGACGTTTCGTACCGTATTTAGAACGGCCTTGCGCACGGTTTTCAACTCCGGCAGTATCAAGCGCGCCACGAACGATGTGGTAGCGTACCCCCGGTAAGTCTTTTACACGTCCGCCGCGGATCAGTACAACGCTGTGCTCTTGCAGGTTGTGACCGATACCAGGAATGTAGGCAGTAACCTCGATTCCGTTAGTCAAACGAACACGAGCATATTTACGAAGTGCTGAGTTCGGTTTTTTCGGTGTCATTGTACCCACACGAGTACATACCCCGCGTTTTTGTGGAGAAGATACGTTAGTGTGCTCTTTTTTAAAGCTGTTGTATCCTTTGTTTAGTGCAGGTGACTTTGAGTTTTCAACTTTGCTCACGCGTCCCTTGCGAATTAGCTGATTAATTGTAGGCATGTTGTGTTCCTCCCTTCATTACGTTTTATAACCCACATACCCAGGTGGTTCATCATTAGGCAAAAAACAATGTCTTTACACAAGAATGATATCTTATATAAAAACAAAAAGTACGCTATAACATAATGGCAACAGCTGCTGCTCCCACTTCAATTCCGCAGGCTTTGCCGAG
Source organism: Bacillus sp. KS1 (assembly GCF_020075515.1). Classification (NCBI taxonomy): domain Bacteria; kingdom Bacillati; phylum Bacillota; class Bacilli; order Caryophanales; family Bacillaceae; genus Bacillus; species Bacillus sp. KS1. The sequence goes on from NZ_JACAWW010000012.1 coordinate 33,196, forward strand.
CTTTTTCATGGAATCCACCATACAGACAGCGGTATTTTGGTTCTTTGCAAGCTGGATAACGCCAGCTGTAAGAACTGAATCCGCGTCTTTTGCCACGACGACTTCCTTCACTGAACCTCGTTTTAGAGCTTTCACTGTTTGCTTCGTACCAATAATAATTGATTTGGCCTGTGATACTTTATCATAAGACATAAACATATCCTCCAAAGTAACAGGTTTTATTTCGAGCACCTTGGTTATATTATCACTCTGCGGGACGGATGTCAACAATGTATGACATTTTTTAGTGCAGTCCCCCGCCAGAATAATTGTAATACTGAGGAAAAGCTGTCGAAACAGCCTTTCCTGCAGCAGTTTCTATTATTCAGCCGGAACCATATCTTCCGAAGGCTGAACGTTTGAAACAGGTTTTACTTTTCTGTAATTCATCATACCGGTACCGGCCGGAACCAGTTTACCGATGATAACATTCTCTTTCAGGCCGAGAAGTTCATCGCGCTTGCCTTTAATCGCAGCATCTGTAAGAACGCGTGTTGTTTCTTGGAATGATGCGGCAGACAAGAATGAATCCGTCTCGAGTGAAGCTTTTGTGATACCGAGAAGGACAGGACGGCCTGTAGCAGGTCGATTGCCTTCAAGCAACACTTTTTTGTTCGCTTCTGTAAATTGGTGAATATCAAGCAATGTGCCAGGGAGAACATCAGTATCTCCGGCATCGATCACACGGACTTTGCGAAGCATCTGGCGAACCATTACTTCTACGTGTTTATCGCCGATTTCAACCCCCTGCATACGGTAAACCTTCTGAACCTCATGCAGAAGATATTCCTGAACCGTTGTCAGGTCAGTGACTTTAAGAAGTTCTTTCGGATCGATAGAACCTTCTGTCAGCACTTGACCGCGGGTAATCTGATCACCCTCAGCCACTTTCAGGCGTGAGTTGTAAGGTGCCGTGTATGAACGTGTCTCAACAGCGCCCTGAACAACAATCTCCTGCTGTTTGTCGCGGACTTCATTGATTTCGGCAATTGTACCGTCAATCTCAGAAATCGTCGCTTGACCTTTCGGATTACGCGCTTCGAAAAGCTCTTGGATACGCGGAAGACCTTGTGTGATATCGTCTCCGGCAACCCCGCCTGTGTGGAACGTACGCATTGTTAACTGTGTTCCAGGCTCACCGATAGATTGAGCGGCGATAATACCTACTGCTTCGCCGACTTCAACATCAGTTCCGGTTGCAAGGTTACGTCCGTAGCATCGTTTACATACACCATGAGGAGTGTTACATGTGAACGCGGAACGGATCCACACTTCTTCGATTCCGGCTTCAACGATTTCCAGCGCTTTATCTTCATCGATCAATTCATTTTCGTTAATGAGCACAGCACCCGTTTCAGGATGTTTGATCTGTTTTCTGGCGAAACGTCCGATCAGACGCTCTTCCAGACGCTCGATGATTTCCGTGCCTTCTTTGAGCGGTTTTGCAAGAATACCGCGGTCTGTTCCGCAATCTGTTTCACGAATGATAACATCCTGCGCAACATCAACAAGACGGCGTGTAAGGTAACCTGAGTCAGCTGTTTTCAGGGCGGTATCGGCAAGACCTTTACGCGCACCGTGAGTGGAGATAAAGTACTCCAATACTGTCAGACCTTCACGGAAACTTGATTTAATCGGCAATTCAATGATTCGTCCAGCCGGGTTGGCCATCAGACCGCGCATACCCGCAAGCTGTGTAAAGTTAGATGCGTTACCACGGGCTCCTGAGTCACTCATCATGTAGATCGGGTTGACTTCGTCTAATGATTTCATCAGTTTGCCTTGGATAACATCTTTCGCTGAACTCCAAATTGAAATGACTCTTTCATAACGTTCTTCTTCGGTGATTAAACCGCGTCTGAACTGTTTCAGGACATTATCAACTTTGCTTTGTGCTTCTTCAAGGATTTCCTGTTTATCATCGAGAACGACGATATCAGAAACCCCTACTGTGATGCCGGCTTTCGTTGAATATCTGAAACCGAGGTTTTTCATGCGGTCAAGCATTTTAGACGTTTCCGTGATATGGAATCGTTTAAAGATTTCCGCGATGATTTTACCGAGAATGCCTTTTTTAAACGGTGCGTTGATCGGCTGTTCAGCAATCACAGCTTTTACGTCAGCACCTTTATCTAAGAAGAAACGGTCAGGTGTCTTCTCTTCAATGTTGCTCTTCGTTGGTTCATTCATGTAAGGGAATGATTCCGGAAGAATTTCATTGAAGACGAGCTTACCGACAGTTGTAATTAACAATTTTGAACGCTGTTCTTCAGTAAAAGTCACATTCTTAAGGGAGTTCGCTGCAACAGCTACTCTCGTATGAAGGTGAACATAACCGTTTTGATAAGCAAGAAGCGCTTCGTCCGTATTTTTGAAAACCATACCCTCGCCGACTGCTCCGGCGCGCTCAAGCGTCAGGTAGTAGTTTCCTAATACCATATCCTGAGACGGCGTAACAACCGGTTTACCATCTTTAGGGTTCAAGATGTTTTGGGCCGCAAGCATCAGAATGCGCGCCTCAGCTTGAGCCTCAGCTGATAAAGGTACGTGAACGGCCATTTGGTCACCGTCAAAGTCAGCGTTATAAGCTGTACATACTAACGGGTGAAGACGGATGGCGCGTCCTTCAACAAGCGTCGGTTCGAAAGCCTGGATACCTAATCTGTGAAGAGTAGGGGCACGGTTCAGTAAGACCGGATGCTCCTTAATGACAGATTCAAGTACATCCCATACTTCAGGCTGCACGCGTTCGATTTTGCGTTTTGCGCTCTTGATATTGTGAGCAAGGCCTTTTTCAACAAGCTCTTTCATGACGAAAGGCTTGAAGAGCTCAAGCGCCATTTCCTTCGGCAAACCGCACTGATACATTTTCAGATGCGGACCTACGACGATAACGGAACGGCCCGAGTAGTCTACACGTTTACCGAGAAGGTTCTGACGGAAACGCCCTTGTTTCCCTTTCAGCATATGAGAAAGAGATTTAAGCGGACGGTTACCCGGTCCGGTAACCGGACGGCCGCGGCGTCCGTTGTCAATCAGAGCGTCGACTGCTTCCTGAAGCATACGTTTTTCGTTCTGAACGATGATGCTTGGCGCGCCGAGGTCTAACAGACGTTTTAAACGGTTATTACGGTTGATGACACGACGGTAAAGGTCGTTCAGGTCAGACGTTGCGAAACGTCCGCCGTCAAGCTGAACCATCGGTCTTAATTCAGGCGGAATAACCGGAAGCACGTCGAGGATCATCCAAGACGGCTTGTTTCCTGAATTACGGAAGGCTTCAAGCACTTCAAGGCGTTTGATCGCACGTGTACGGCGCTGCCCTTGAGATGTCTTCAGCTCTTCTTTTAACATATCAACTTCTTTGACCAGGTCGATGTCCTGCAGAAGTTTATTAATGGCTTCCGCACCCATAGAGGCTTGGAATTTGTTTCCGTACTTATCCAGATACGCACGGTATTCCTTTTCAGATAAAAGCTGTTTCTTTTCGAGCGGTGTATTGGCCGGGTCAGTTACGACGTAAGAAGCAAAGTAAATAACTTCTTCCAGCGCACGCGGTGACATATCCAATACAAGACCCATACGGCTCGGAATACCTTTGAAATACCAAATGTGAGAAACCGGGGCAGCCAGTTCAATATGCCCCATTCTCTCACGACGGACTTTAGCCCGCGTTACTTCAACTCCGCAACGGTCACAAACTACGCCTTTATAACGAACCCGCTTGTACTTGCCGCAATGACATTCCCAGTCCTTAGTCGGTCCGAAAATGCGTTCGCAGAACAGGCCGTCCTTTTCAGGTTTCAATGTACGATAGTTTATCGTTTCAGGCTTTTTCACTTCACCAAAAGACCATGAACGGATTTTATCCGGTGAAGCAAGACCGATGTTCATATACTCAAAATTGTTCACATCTAGCAAGGGGCCTACCTCCCTTTTTATCTTCGGATTAACCGATGTCACTTGCCTTTATCAATCAGAGACTATTCTTTCGTTACTGCGTCACGTTCAACGTCTGGAGATGCTGTTTCTTCCGGCGCTTCATCACCTGATAATGCAAGGCCGTCAGCTTGTTTCGCATCTTCCTCGTCTTCTAGATCTCTCATTTCTATTTCTTCTTCATCGCCTGAAAGGATTTTCACGTCCATACCTAAGCTTTGAAGCTCTTTGATCAATACTTTGAATGATTCCGGAACACCAGGCTCTGGAACATTGTCGCCTTTGACGATGGCTTCATATGTTTTCACACGTCCGACCACGTCATCGGACTTCACAGTCAGGATTTCTTGAAGCGTGTAAGCTGCGCCGTAAGCTTCAAGCGCCCAAACCTCCATCTCACCGAAACGCTGTCCGCCGAATTGGGCTTTACCGCCGAGAGGCTGCTGCGTAACAAGTGAGTAAGGACCTGTAGAACGGGCATGAAGTTTATCATCAACCATGTGCGCCAGTTTGATCATGTACATGATTCCGACAGATACACGGTTGTCAAACGGTTCTCCCGTACGGCCGTCATAAAGAACTGTTTTAGCGTCTCTTGACATGCCTGCTTCTTCAAGTGTTTCCCACACATCTTCTTCACGCGCGCCGTCAAATACAGGTGACGCGATGTGAATGCCGAGGTAGCGGGCAGCCATACCCATGTGAAGTTCTAATACCTGACCGATATTCATACGTGATGGTACACCCAGCGGGTTAAGCATGATATCGATCGGCGTGCCGTCAGGAAGGTAAGGCATATCTTCTTCAGGAAGAATCTTCGAGATAACCCCTTTGTTTCCGTGACGTCCGGCCATTTTATCACCTTCAGAAATCTTACGTTTCTGAACGATATATACGCGTACAAGCTGGTTCACTCCCGGAGGAAGTTCGTCGCCGTCTTCACGGTTGAAGACTTTTACGTCGTGGATAATTCCGCCGCCGCCGTGAGGCACACGGAGAGAAGTATCACGGACTTCACGCGCTTTTTCTCCAAAGATCGCATGCAGAAGGCGTTCTTCAGCCGTAAGCTCAGTTACACCTTTAGGCGTTACTTTACCTACGAGAAGGTCTCCGTCGTTGACTTCCGCACCAATACGGATAATTCCGCGGTCATCAAGATTGCGAAGCGCGTCTTCCCCTACGTTTGGAATATCGCGGGTGATCTCTTCAGGCCCAAGCTTTGTATCACGTGCTTCTGATTCATATTCTTCAATGTGAATAGATGTGTATACATCATCTTTCACAAGGCGTTCACTCATGATGATGGCATCCTCATAGTTGTAACCATCCCATGTCATGAAGCCGACCATTACGTTACGGCCGAGAGCAAGTTCGCCAAGCTCCATTGAAGGTCCGTCAGCAAGGATTTCTCCTTTGACTACTTCATCGCCGACACTGACGATCGGACGCTGGTTGTAGCACGTACCTTGGTTGGAGCGGACAAATTTCAGCAAGCTGTACTTATCCAGGTTGCCTTTTACTTTTTGGCCGTCAATTTCTTCATAGCGGCGCACCCATACGTTTTTCGCTTCCACCCGTTCAACGATACCAGGGTGTTTACAAATAACGGCTGCACCGGAGTCTTTACCGGATACGTATTCCATACCCGTTCCGACGATCGGAGCTTCCGGCTGCATCAAAGGCACAGCCTGACGCTGCATGTTCGCTCCCATGAGGGCGCGGTTCGAGTCATCGTTTTCCAAGAACGGAATACATGCTGTCGCAGCAGAAACAACCTGTTTAGGAGAAACGTCCATGTAATCCACGCGGTTGCGGGCTACAACGGTGTTTTCCCCTCTGAAACGCGCTACGATGCTGTCATCCAAGAAAGAACCGTCATCGCTCAGCTTAGCATTCGCTTGGGCTACGACATAGTTATCCTCTTCATCAGCAGTCAGGTAGTCGATTCTAGGCGTTACTTTTCCTGTTTCAGGATCAACGCGGCGGTATGGTGTCTCAATGAAACCAAAGCGGTTTACTTTCGCAAATGATGACAATGAGTTGATCAAACCGATGTTCGGGCCCTCAGGCGTTTCAATCGGACACATACGGCCATAGTGAGAGTAGTGAACGTCACGTACTTCCATACCTGCGCGCTCACGTGTCAAACCGCCCGGTCCGAGAGCTGACAGACGGCGTTTGTGCGTCAATTCAGCAAGCGGGTTCGTCTGATCCATGAATTGAGAAAGCTGTGAGCTTCCGAAGAACTCTTTAATAGACGCAATAACAGGTCTGATGTTAATCAGCTGCTGCGGCGTAATTGTATTTGTGTCTTGAATAGACATTCTTTCACGTACGACACGTTCCATCCGGCTTAAACCGATACGGAATTGGTTTTGCAGGAGCTCACCTACAGAACGCAGACGGCGGTTTCCGAGATGGTCGATATCATCAGTGTCGCCCACTCCGTGCAGGAGGTTGAAGAAGTAGCTGATAGAAGAAATAATATCAGCAGGCGTAATGTTTTTAATCGCTTCTTCGATGTAAGCATTGCCGATCACATTGATCGTCTGCTCTCCTTCTGCATCGGTAGGAGCATAGATTTTAATGGATTGAAGCATCACTTCATCCTCGACAACGCCGCCATTAGGATAAAGTTTTCTGAAGCCGATTCCATTTTCTAAGTATGGCAGTACTTTATCAAGTGTTCTTCTGTCAAGAATCTGCCCTTTTTCAGCGAGAATTTCACCGGTTTCCGGATCCACCAGTGTTTCTGCAAGGCGCTGGTTAAACAGGCGGTTCTTGATATGAAGCTTTTTATTAATTTTATAGCGTCCTACATTCGCAAGGTCGTATCGCTTCGGATCGAAGAAACGGGAATCCAGCAAGCTTTTTGCGTTTTCTACTGTAGGCGGCTCTCCGGGACGAAGGCGCTCATAGATTTCAAGAAGCGCTTTGTCACTGTTTTCAGTGTTGTCCTTATCCAGTGTATTGCGGAGATATTCGTTCTCACCAATGAGATCGAGAATCTCTTGGTCGGAACCGAAGCCGAGAGCACGCAAAAGAACCGTAACCGGCAACTTACGTGTGCGATCAATGCGGACATACACAACATCTTTCGCATCAGTTTCGTATTCTAACCATGCGCCACGGTTTGGAATGACAGTCGCGGTAAAACCTTTTTTACCGTTTTTGTCTACTTTACCACTGAAATATACACTTGGAGACCGAACAAGCTGAGATACGATAACACGTTCTGCACCGTTGATGATAAAAGTACCGGTATCTGTCATAATAGGGAAATCACCCATGAAGACATCCTGGTCTTTTACCTCTCCAGTTTCTTTGTTAATTAAACGAACCTTCACTCTCAGCGGAGCTGAGTAAGTCACATCACGTTCTTTTGACTCTTCAACGGGATACTTAGGATCTCCTAAACTGTAGTCAATGAACTCTAGAGAGAGGTTACCAGTGAAATCCTCAATTGGTGATATGTCTTGAAACATCTCTCTAAGACCCTCATCAAGAAACCACTGATAAGAAGAGGTTTGAATTTCAATGAGATTTGGTAATTCTAACACTTCGCTAATGCGAGCATAGCTTCTGCGCTGGCGGTGTCGTCCATACTGAACTAGTTGACCTGTCAACTGATTCACCCCTCAAATCATGCGTATTATATGTGTAATAAGCATCTCTTACGATAAAGAAATACTTTTACAAGACAAAAGAAAAAAGGGTTTCTAATTAAGAAAACCACATCCAAAAACAAATACCGATTTTATTAGCATTTCCATGTTTGTATAATTTATACATGCACTATGATTATTTCAGCATATCATGCAAAATATATACATTGGCATTTTACAATATTAACATAGCTGAAAATTCAAGTCAAACTTTTTTTGCTTTTATGATATAATAGCCTTTCTTTTTTTGAACCACAGAAACTTCGTCAAAAAGCTCCTTCAGTTTTTCAATGGCAGAAGGCCCGCCCTGTTTTTTCTGTATAACGATCCACAATTCACCTGAAGCCCTTAAATGCTCAGCGCTTTTTTCAAAAATGGCATGGACAACTTTTTTTCCGGCGCGGATTGGGGGGTTTGTAAAAATAGAAGCAAATGTTTGAGCAGAATCAATATTTGAAAATAAATCACTCTGATAAATCCGAACGTTTTTTATTCCGTTTTTTTCTGCATTTTCATTTGACAGCTCTACGGCTCTTTCATTCACGTCAATCATGTGCACGGTCCGGTCTGTAAATGCACCGGCGAGCGACAGACCGATCGGGCCGTAACCGCAGCCTGCATCCAGGAAGTCACCATCGATCTCCGGCTCTTCAAACGCTTCAATTAAGACGCGCGAACCAAAATCAACTTCCTTTTTCGAGAAAACGCCGCTGTCACTTGTGAATGTATAAGATCTGTTCCGCAGTGTAAATGACCATGTCTGTTTATCGCTTTTAACTGAAGGTTTTTCTGAATAATAGTGATCACTCATTATTAGAACCTCCTTTTTTAATGGCACTTAAAGAAAAGCAAAGAAAAAGCCCGCCTCATAAAAGCGAGCTTCCCCTACAGGCAAGTGAAGATTACTTAACTTCTACAGAAGCGCCAACTTCTTCAAGTTTAGCTTTAAGCTCTTCAGCTTCTTCTTTCGCAATACCTTCTTTAAGTGGTTTTGGAGTGTTGTCAACAAGTTCTTTAGCTTCTTTCAAGCCAAGACCAGTGATTTCACGAACAACTTTGATAACTTTGATTTTCTGAGAACCTGCACCAGCAAGGATAAGGTCGAATTCGCTTTGCTCTTCAGCAGCGCCGCCAGCAGCAGCTCCGCCAGCTACAGCTACAGGAGCAGCAGCAGTTACGCCAAATTCTTCTTCGATTGCTTTTACTAGGTCGTTCAATTCAAGTACAGTTGCTTCTTTAACGGAAGCAATGATTTCTTCGATATTTAAAGCCATTTGAAATTCCTCCATTTGTTTTATTTTAGGGTAAAATCAGATTAAGCGCCTTGTTCTTCCTTTTGGTCTGCAACTGCTTTAGCTGCAAGTGCAAGGTTGCGAACTGGAGCTTGAAGTACGCTAAGCAACATAGAAAGTAAGCCATCGCGTGAAGGAAGTTCAGCAAGAGCTTTCACTTCTTCAACAGAAGATACTTTTCCTTCGATAACGCCCGCTTTGATTTCCAGAGCTTCGTGATTTTTCGCGAACTCGTTAAGAACTTTTGCCGGAGCGATAACATCTTCAGTACTGAATGCGATCGCATTCGGTCCAGTTAAGACATCATTCAAACCATCAAGTTCAGCTTGTTCAACCGCACGGCGAGTCATTGTGTTTTTGTACACTTTGAACTCTACGTTAGCTTCGCGAAGCTGTTTTCGGAGTTCAGTTACTTCAGAAACGTTAAGTCCGCGGTAGTCAACGATGATCGTTGATTTGCTTTCTTTCAGTTTAGAAGCAATCTCTTCAACAACAACTTTTTTTGTATCAATTGCGCTGCTCATGGTTACACCTCCTGTAGATTTTGTGTAACACTTATACCGCTAGGTGATCACGACTGTGACGACGATTTCATATAAAAAGCCTCCATGTGGACATGGAGGCTGTATATACAAGCATACGTAACGTAATAGCTGTGATATATATACACCTCGGCAGGATATTAAGCCTTAACGGCCCCTGCTGTCTACGGTATAAATGACATATTATATTTTACAACATTTTGAATCATATCAGAATGCTGATCTAAAGTCAAATATTATTTTACGTTGAAAGTAGAAGCGTCTACTTTGACACCAGGGCCCATAGTAGAAGTAACGGCAACGTTTTTCACGTAAACACCTTTAGCCGCAGCCGGTTTTGCTTTCAGGATTGTATCATACATTGTTGTGAAGTTCTCAACAAGTTTTTCATCCTCGAAAGAAACTTTTCCGATCGGAACATGGATGTTACCAGCTTTGTCAACGCGGTATTCTACTTTACCAGCTTTGATTTCGCCGATTGCTTTTTCTACTTCGAATGTAACAGTTCCTGTTTTAGGGTTTGGCATAAGACCTTTTGGTCCAAGCACACGGCCGATTTTACCGACTTCACCCATCATGTCAGGAGTCGCAACGATTACATCGAATTCGAACCAGCCTTGCTGGATTTTCGCGATGTAATCAGAATCGCCAACGTAGTCTGCACCGGCAGCTTCAGCTTCTTTTGCTTTTTCGCCTTTAGCGAATACAAGCACGCGCTGAGTTTTACCAGTTCCGTTAGGAAGTACAACTGCACCGCGGATTTGCTGATCGTTTTTACGAGGGTCAACCCCTAAACGAAAAGCAACTTCAACTGTAGCGTCGAATTTAGCTGTGTTTGTTTTTTTAGTAAGCGCCACTGCTTCAGCGACGTCGTAAGCTTTCGCACGGTCTACAAGCTTCGCAGCTTCAACGTACTTTTTACCTTTTTTAGCCATTTTAAAATTTCCTCCTTATGTGGTTATAGCGGAATAACCTCCCACGAATAAGGGTTGCGAACTTGTGAAAACTCGCAACCCGACAAGAAACAAATTAATCCTCGATAACGATACCCATACTGCGGGCAGTACCTTCAACCATGCGCATTGCCGCTTCAACGTCTGCTGCGTTTAAGTCAGGCATTTTCGTTTCAGCGATTTCGCGAACCTTATCGCGCTTAACGGTTGCCACTTTATTACGGTTTGGTTCACCAGAACCAGACTCAATTCCAGCTGCTTTTTTAAGCAATACTGCAGCAGGCGGAGTTTTTGTAATAAATGTAAATGAACGGTCTTCGTAAACCGAAATTTCAACAGGAATGATTAAACCAGCTTGGTCAGCTGTACGAGCGTTAAACTCCTTACAGAATCCCATGATATTTACACCGGCTTGACCTAGTGCAGGTCCAACTGGCGGCGCTGGGTTAGCTTTTCCAGCAGGAATTTGCAATTTTACAACTTTTACTACTTTTTTAGCCACGAGACACACCTCCTTAAGTCCGTGATGTGGTAATAGGGTAAACCCTCCCACTCAAGGTTTCATTCTTTATATGAATGACGAAATATCAAGCTAGCTGCCTTGGATTAGTCCAAGACGTACCTTTGCTATATTATCATTAATATATAGCAATTTCAAGTTTTTTCACATTACAATTTGTCGATCTGGGTAAATTCCAGTTCAACCGGCGTTTCACGGCCGAACATGTTAACGAATACTTTCACTTTGCTCTTATCATAATCAATCTCTTCAATTGATCCTGTAAAGTTGGCGAAAGGTCCGTCTATGACTTTGACTGTCTCATTCAATTCAAAATCAATGTCGGTTTTCCGCTCATCCATGCCCATGCGTTTTAAGATGGTTTCCGCTTCGCCAGGAAGAAGCGGAGTCGGCTTTGAGCCTGAACCGGCTGATCCGACGAATCCGGTAACGCCCGGCGTGTTGCGGACCACATACCAGGAATCATCAGTCATGACGATTTCAACAAGCACATAACCCGGGAACACTTTCTTTTTAACTACTTTTTTCTTGCCGTTCTTAATATCAGTCTCTTCTTCTTCAGGGACGACAACGCGGAAAATTTTATCCTGCATTCCCATTGATTCCACACGTTTTTCAAGGTTTGCTTTTACTTTGTTTTCATAACCGGAATACGTATGAACAACATACCAATTCTTTTCCATTCTATCAGGACTCTGCAGTCCTTCCCTCCCCGCATTTAAAAATGAAGTGTAAAACAAAAAATAGGCTCAGGGCCTATGAATCCTTTTTCAACAACACAATAAAAAACCCGCTGAACGGGTTTTGGCAAACGATATTATGATCTATTATAGCACGTATTGCTGATCATTATTCAACTATTAAACGAATTAATTGAGAAATTCCTGTATCAAGGAGGGCAAAAAAGATAACAAAAAAGATAACCGTTGAAATCACCGTGATCGTATAGCGCGTTAACTCTTTGCCTTTAGGCCAGCTAACCTTTTTCATTTCTTTCCCAACATCTTTAAAGAAACTCATCATGCGCATGTAAAAGACCTCCACAATTTAAAAAGCGAACACTATTTTGTTTCTAAATGAGCTGTATGTGAATTGCAAGTGCTGCAGTACTTCTTAACTTCTAACCGCTCAGCCGCTGATGCAGAGCTTTTCATTGTCGTATAATTACGATTTCCGCATGTTTTGCATGCCAGCGTAATCTTTTTTCTCATGTCGTTACACCTTTTCCTAAACATTCATTTATCTTAATAAAATAGCACAGTCAGAAAAATTCTGTCAATATGACACAGAAACCTGCTACAGGCTGATCTCTCTTATTTCTAAATACTTTTCAAGCTTGCGCTTCACGCGCTGCAGGGCATTATCGATTGATTTTACGTGTCGGTTTAAGTCATCTGAAATCTCTTGGTAACTTCTTCCGTCCAAGTACAAAACAAGCACCTTTCTCTCCAGATCGCTCAGCAGTTCTCCCATTTTCATTTCGATATCATCAAATTCTTCCTGATTAATAATCATCTCTTCAGGATTTAACGTTTTAGCGCCTGAAATGACATCAAGCAGTGTTCTGTCAGATTCTTCATCAAAAATAGGTTTGTCTAAAGAAACATAGGAATTTAAAGGAATGTGTTTCTGACGGGTAGCTGTCTTTATTGCGGTAATAATCTGGCGGGTAATGCATAATTCTGCAAAAGCTTTAAATGAAGTAAGCTTGTCCTCTCTAAAGTCTCGGATAGACTTATATAAGCCTATCATCCCTTCCTGTACAATATCTTCTCTGTCGGCCCCTATTAAAAAATAAGACCTTGCTTTCGCCCGTACAAAATTACGGTACTTCGTAATCAAGTAATCTAACGCATCACTATCCCCAACATGAACCTTTTCAATGACCTGCTCGTCCTCCAACTGGCAAAATTGCACTTTGTTGAACTTTCCCTTGCTGTTCTGTAGATTCACTGCGATCCCCCCGGCGCACGTAGATAGAAATATTATACATTAATGGGCGAAAAAGCGTCAACCTAATCCAGACCGCCTCGGCGCCACTTTTCAAACGTTTTCAAAACCTCTTCGGACAGCTCGATTTTACCCGGTGGTTTTTCAGAAGTGATCTTTGAAACCCGCCTTTGAATCCGGCGTTCTATCGTATCCACTTCCCTCAGGAGCTCCCGGGCGGATTTACGGAGAGCCCCTTGTCCGAAAATCGCCCACTGCTCCGTATAATCGGAGGTTGCGACATGAATCTGTGTCGCAATATTATTCAGCGCCTGGGCAAGCTTCTCGATCCGCTCATCCGCCGTTTCATTCTCCCGTGTGAAAATCACTTCGACTCTGTGATTCGTTTGTTTTTTCTCTATGCCTTTTACCAGGTGTGCGTCAAACACCACAATGACTCTGATTCCCGTGTAGGACTGATATTCCGCCATCTTCTGGATCAGTACATCTCTCGCTTCTTCAAAACTGTTCGCTTTTAAATCCTTTAGCTGCGGCCAAGCTCCAATCATGTTGTATCCGTCTACTAACAGGATGTCCATCTGTCTTCATTCCCCTAAAGGATTGCGCTTCCGGTAGACTTCATACATGAGAAGGCCGGCTGCAACCGACGCATTCAGAGACGTGACTTTTCCGGCCATCGGGAGCTTAATGAGAAAATCACATTTCTCTTTCACAAGCCGCCCCATTCCTCTGCCTTCGCTTCCGATAACGAGCGCCAAAGGCATCTTGCCGTCCATAAAGCGGTAGTCTTCCCGGGCGGATGCATCCGTTCCGACGACCCAAATCCCCCGCTCCTTCATTTCATCAAGTGTCCGGGCAAGGTTGGTCACCTTCACGACGGGAATGTGTTCAATCGCACCGGTCGAAGCTTTTGCGACCGTCGAAGTCAGTCCGACTGCTCTGCGTTTCGGAATCACGATGCCGTGTGCACCGACAGCGTCAGCCGTTCTCATGATGGAACCGAGATTATGAGGGTCTTCCAGCTCGTCCAGTATGAGAAAGAAAGGCTGTTCGTTTCTCTCTTCCGCTCTTTTATATAATTCGTCTAATTGTGCATATTCATATGCTGCCACCTGGGCGACAACACCCTGATGCTGCCCCTCCACCATCTGATCGAGTTTTTTCCTCGGTACAAATTGAATGGTGACGCCGCGCTTTTTAGCAAGCTCCATAACTTGCTGCGCCTGTCCTTTTACTGTGTTTTCCGCCATCCATAACTTATACAGCTTGCGATCTGACTTTAACGTCTCAATCACAGCGTTTTTTCCTATGACGTAATCATGTTGCTGACTCATTTGTTTTCCTCCCTGACGTCCCGACTTGTATAGCCTCAGCAATCAGCTGATTCAGTCTTTCTTCTCTTTTCTCAAGAAAAAGGTATCCGAGTAAAGCCTCAAAAGCTGTACTATGGCGGTACGTCTGTACATCTGTGTTTTTTGGCGTCGTCCCTGATTTCGCGTTTCTGCCTCTTCTCAGCACGGCTTCCTCTTCCTCCGTGAAAAAGGATTCGTCCTGAAGGCGGAACAATATGTCTGCCTGTGATTTTGCCGATACAATCCGGCTCGCCTTCTTATGAAGGTCATTCGGTTTCGTAAAGCCCTGCTTAAGCAGGTGATGCCGGACGTATATTTCAAAAATGGCATCACCCATATAAGCAAGCGCAAGACCGTTTAACTGCTTTGAATCTTTGATTTGTTCAAATTGAAGCATCCGCTTACTCTCCCCGCTTCCAGCGAGTTCCCTGAGCCGTATCTTCAAGAATGATATTCATGCTTTTCAGCTGATCGCGAATCTGGTCTGACAAAGCAAAATCGCGATTGCGGCGGGCTTCATTTCTCTTCTCAATCAACTCTTCAATCTCTTCGTCGACAAGCTCTTCTTCGCCGAGCGTAAGTCCGAGAACAGATCCGATTCTGTCAAACATGCTGATAAAGGCTTTAATGACGTGATCCGCCGTATTGTCTTCCTGCATGTAGTAATTGGCGAGCTTCGCCAGATCAAACCAAACGGAAATCGCATTCGCCGTATTAAAATCATCATCCATTGCTTCTTCAAACGCAGTGCGGTGCTCTTCGATTTTAGCGAGCCATTCCTCATCATTGTCAGTCAGATTCGTGCTGCTAATCAAACGATGGTTTAAATTACTATAGGCCGTCTTCAGGCGGTTAAACGCGTTTTTTGTTTTCTCAAGCAGCTCTTCCGAATAGTTGATCGGGTGGCGGTAATGAACGGACAGCATGAAAAATCTCAACAGCTGCGGGTCATATTGCTTAATGATATCGTGCACCAAAACAAAGTTGCCGAGAGATTTTGACATCTTCTCATTATCGATATTGATATATCCGTTGTGAAGCCAGTATTTTGCGAATG
Source organism: Bacillus sp. KS1 (assembly GCF_020075515.1). Taxonomy (NCBI): domain Bacteria; kingdom Bacillati; phylum Bacillota; class Bacilli; order Caryophanales; family Bacillaceae; genus Bacillus; species Bacillus sp. KS1. The sequence goes on from NZ_JACAWW010000012.1 coordinate 48,505, forward strand.
TCTTGCCTGTTAATGCTTCAGATTGGGCGATTTCGTTTTCATGGTGCGGGAATGTCAGGTCCTGACCGCCGGCATGAATATCGATTTCGTCACCCAAATACTTTTTCACCATTGCGGAGCATTCAATATGCCAGCCCGGGCGGCCTTTTCCCCAAGGGCTATCCCATGAAATTTCTCCGTCCTTAGCAGCTTTCCAAAGAGCAAAGTCCAGCGCATCCTCTTTCTTCTCGCCGACCCGGATACGCGCGCCTGATCTGAGTTCATCAATTGATTGCTGAGATAGCTTGCCGTAGCCTTCGAAGGCCCTTGTTTTGAAATAGACGTCGCCTTCTGATTCATAAGCGTAGCCTTTTTTAATCAGCTCGCTGACAAATTCAATAATGGCGTCCATGTTTTCCATGACCCGAGGGTGAAGATCCGCTTTCCGGCATCCGAGGGCGCCCACGTCTTCAAAATACGCTTTAATGAACCGTTCAGAAACGGCCGGGACGTCCTCGCCGAGCTCGTTGGCCGCCTTAATCAGTTTGTCGTCAACATCGGTGAAATTCGATACGTATTGAACATCGTATCCTTTATACTCTAAATAGTTGCGTACGGTATCATACACAATCGCCGGACGGGCGTTTCCGATATGAATATAGTTGTATACAGTCGGTCCGCACACGTACATTTTTACTTTGCCTTCCTCAAGAGGAACGAATGTTTCCTTTTTCCGTGTCAATGTATTATAAAGTGTAATGGTCATTTTTGGTTGATCCTTTCTTTTTTATCTTCCAGTTCAGCCTGCAGTTCAAAAATCTGCTGCTCCAATGCTCTAAACCGGTCAGCAACCGGATCGGGCAAGTCTTGGTGATTGAGATCGCGTTTGATTTTTCTTCCGTTCTGAATGACGACTTTCCCCGGTATGCCGACAACGGTCGAAAAGTCGGGAACATCACGAAGCACAACGGAGCCGGCCCCTACTTTAGAACCCTGCCCGACCGTAATAGAGCCGAGCACCTTCGCTCCGGTTGCAATTAAAGCATCATCTTTTATGGTCGGATGCCGCTTCCCCTTTTCTTTTCCCGTTCCCCCGAGAGTGACACCTTGGAATACCGTCACGTTATTGCCGATTTCACATGTTTCCCCTATGACCACCCCCATACCGTGGTCAATGAAAAACCTTCTCCCGATGGTCGCGCCGGGATGGATTTCAATTCCGGTAAAGAAACGGGCAATCTGTGATATCAGGCGCGCCAGGAAGAAAAATCTCCGTTTATATAAAGCATGTGCAATCCGATGCGCCCATATAGCATGTAAACCAGAATAAGTTAAAACAACTTCGAAATAGCTTCTTGCTGCCGGATCTTGATCGAACACTGTATCTATGTCTTCTTTTAGCATTTTAAAAAACACATGCTTCCCCCCATTCTCTCCCCGCTCCAGTCTGTTTTTCCGCCTATAAAAAAAGCGCCTCTGCATGTAAACATGACAGAGACGCTTTTACCGCGCGGTTCCACTCTGTTTGAAAAACAAGTCACTGTTTTCCCAACTTAAAAGCCGGTAACGGCGGCGGCCGCCTTTAAATACTGATTTCCGCAGAAATGTTCTTCAAAGGTCTTAAGGGCGCACTTCTAAAACATGACGCATGAATCTCTCTCAGCCGATGAAGATTCTTTCTGTAATGGTCATTGTTTTATACTCTTCCCTGTCAACAATCGTATATTTAAATGCTTTTCAGGCGTCTGACGGCTGTTTCTCTGCCGATCAGCTCAATGGCCTGCGGAAGCTCAGGACCGTGTGTCTGACCGGTAACCGCTACACGAATCGGCATGAACAGCTTTTTACCTTTATGGCCTGTTTCTTTCTGAACAGCTTTAATTGAGGCTTTGATCAGCTCAGGCGTAAATTCTTCAAGCTCTTCAAGCTTCGCAGCAAATACGCTGAGCACTTCAGGCACCTGTTCTTCTTCCAGAACGGCTTTTGCCTCTTGATTATACTCGATCTCATCTTTAAAGAACAAATCAGTCAGCTCGACAATTTCAGCGCCGTAGCTCAATTGCTCATGGTAAAGAGAGATTAATTTACGAACCCATTCCTGCTCCTCGGCAGAAAGCTCAGTGCCGACTTTTCCAGCTTTTTGCAGGTGCGGCAAGGTCAGCTCAACCACTTGATCAAGATCCAGCGCTTTGACGTATTGGTTGTTGACCCATTTCAGTTTATGCATATCAAACAGAGCCGGTGACTTAGACAAACGATTTACATCAAAAATTTCAATGAATTGTTCTCTTGTGAAAAGCTCTTCTTCACCGACGGGAGACCAGCCGAGAAGTCCGATAAAGTTAAACAGCGCTTCAGGCAGGTAACCCAGCTCATCATACTGCTCAATAAACTGGATAATTGATTCATCACGTTTACTTAATTTTTTGCGGCTTTCGTTTACGATAAGCGTCATATGTCCGAAGACAGGAACATCCCAGCCGAATGCCTGGAAAATCATGATCTGTTTCGGTGTATTTGAAATGTGATCCTCACCGCGGAGCACGTGCGTCATTTTCATTAAGTAATCGTCAATCGCGACAGCAAAGTTATACGTCGGTGTTCCGTCTTTTTTGACGATGACAAAGTCGCCGATGCCGTCTGATTCAAAAGAAATCTCACCTTTTACGATATCGTTAAATGCGATGATTTTCCCTTCCGGCACGCGGAAACGGATGCTCGGCTGTCTGCCTTCGGCTAAAAACTGCTCCTGCTCTTCCTGAGTCAGGTTTCTGTGTTTGCCGGAATAGCGCGGCATTTCCCCTCGGGCGATTTGCTCTTCACGTTCTTTCTCAAGTTCTTCTTCCGTACAGAAACATTTATAAGCAAGCCCTTTTTCAAGAAGCTCTTCATAGTACTTTTTGTAAATGTCGTTACGCTCAGACTGGCGGTACGGGCCGTATTCTCCGCCGACATCCACACTTTCATCCCAGTCCATGCCGAGCCATTTCAAATAGTTGAGCTGGCTTTGCTCTCCGCCTTCAATATTTCGCTTTTTGTCCGTATCCTCAATCCGGATAATAAACTTTCCGCCTTGGCTGCGGGCAAATAAATAGTTAAAAAGCGCTGTTCTGGCGTTACCGATATGCAAATGTCCGGTCGGACTCGGTGCATAACGAACGCGTACTTCATTTCCCATGTTCAAATACTTCCTTTCATCTCGTCTGTAGCCTCTAGCCGAATATATGTATCTATTCTACCACCAAATAGACCGGGCATCAAAACAATGATCAGGCTTTTTGGATCAGAACGGTTGCCTGAGCGGCAATTCCTTCGGCTCTTCCGGTAAACCCGAGCTTTTCTGTCGTCGTCGCTTTTACATTTACTTGAGAGACGTCCGCCTCAAGGCCTTCCGCTATCCGTTTTCTCATAGCATCAATATGCGGCGCCATTTTCGGCTTTTGCGCAATAATCGTGCAGTCTATATTTCCGAGTACGTATCCTTTTTCTTTAACAATGTTCCAGACATGCTGAAGCAGCTTAAAAGAATCCGCATCCTTGAATTCCGGATCAGTATCCGGGAAATGCTTGCCGATATCTCCTTCACCTGCCGCTCCGAGACACGCGTCTGCGACTGTATGCAGCAATACATCAGCATCTGAATGTCCGAGCAGCCCCTTTTCATAAGGAATTTCAATTCCGCCGATGATGAGAGGACGGCCTTCCGTTAATTGATGCACATCAAATCCTTGTCCGATTCTAAACATTATGATTCCCACTTTCCGCTTTCATGATTGCTTCCGCAAATATCAGGTCATCCGGCGTTGTCAGCTTAATATTGGTATAGCTGCCTTCAACGATACTCACCTGATATCCATCAAGACGCTCGACGAGGCTGGCGTCATCCGTACCTAAGAAGCCTTTGTTTTCCGCTTCCATATGCGCCGTCTTCAATAAAGAAAGACGAAAAGCTTGCGGCGTTTGAACGGCCCACAAGCTTGAACGATCAAAGGTCTCCGCAACCCGGGAGCCTTCCGCCCGTTTTATCGTGTCTTTCACAGGAACAGCCAGGACAGCCGCTCCCGCCTCCTCTGCTGTTTCAACGAGCTTATCGATATGCTGATGTGTGACAAACGGGCGCGCTCCGTCATGAACAAGGACGACCGATTCCTTATCAATCACTTTCAGTCCTTCGAATACACTGTGCTGACGCTCCGCACCCCCGGTAACAAGCTCAATTTCCGTCTGAATCGGAAATTGGGCCAGCAGCTGGCGAAAATCTTCCTGTTCACTCTCGTTTATCACCAGGATTATTTTCTGACAGGGTGCGTGGCTTTCAAAAACCCGCAGTGTGTGTATAATAACAGGCGCACCTTTTAAGCTGATGAACAGCTTATTTTTCCCGGCCTTCATCCGTTTTCCTTGTCCGGCAGCCGGAATAACGACAACATACTCCATATGAACTCCCTCTTAAAGAGCTTTCTCAAGCAGCTTGGGCTTGGCAAAAATCATTCGTCCCGCCGCTGTCTGCAGTACGCTGGTTACGAGCACATCAATATGTTTCCCTATATAATTGCGGCCTTCTTCCACAACAATCATCGTACCGTCATCCAAGTAAGCCACACCTTGATTGTGCTCTTTCCCGTCCTTAATCACCTGCACATTCATCTCTTCGCCCGGAAGCACAACCGGCTTCACCGCGTTTGCAAGGTCATTAATATTCAGTACCGCAACCTTCTGAAGCTCACATACTTTATTTAAATTAAAATCATTCGTCACAACGACGCCGGATGTCAGCTTCGCAAGTTTGACAAGCTTGCTGTCAACCTCCTGAATATCCTCGAAGTCGCCTTCATAAATTTCAACCGTAATATCCAGTTCCTTTTGAATGCGATTCAAGATATCCAGACCGCGGCGTCCTCTGTTACGTTTTAAAACATCTGAAGAATCAGCGATATGCTGTAATTCCTCCAGCACAAATTGAGGAATGACAATGACGCCTTCTAAAAAGCCCGTCTGACAAATATCTGCAATTCTCCCATCAATAATAACACTTGTATCTAAGATTTTCAGCCTTTTATCCTGTTCCTCCTGCTCCTCATCAGCACTTCCCTTTTTCTTCTGCATTCTTGCAGAAATGGAGAAAAGACTGATCAGTTCATCCTTTTTCTTAAATCCGACTTGGAAGCCCAGATAACCGAGAAAGAAAGCCAGAAAGACCGGAATGATGGTGCTGAATATACGGTACGGAATATTGTCCAGCGGAATCACGTTTACAATGAGATATGCGATGATAAGTCCAAAAACCAATCCGAGACTCCCGAATAACAGATCCGGCACCGGAGCTCTCAGCAAAGAATCTTCAATCCATTTTACCCAATTAATCACATATTCTGTCGTCCATATACTGATGAGAAAAAAGATAATAGCACCAATTGCAGCAGACGTATATGCGTTTGTTATTAAAGGTATGTCCTGTATATTTGACAGCACAAACAATTCAGGTATTAAAAAGATACCGACAACGCCGCCCACAATAATGAAGAACGCCTGAACTATTCGTTTTAACATACCTCCACCTCCTTTTAAGTAGCATTTTTTCAGCAGACTGTCAGAGCCTACAAATTCAGAATAAACAAAAACTAACAATAATATACCCGGATTCCGACAGGTTTAAGCGATTCTTAAAGCTGTCTATCTATATAGTGTTTTTCCTGAAGGCGTTTTAAGCCTTTTTTGATTTTTTTGGCGCGCACTTCGCCGATACCCTCGACATCATCAAGCTCTTCTACAGTGGCTTCCGTTATGCTTGGCAAAAATCCGAACGCCTCAACCACATTTTCAACAATCGGCATCGGCAGACGCGGAATTTTGTTCAGCAGCCTGTATCCTCTCGGGAGCACATAATCATCAAGATTGGTAGAAGCCGGATATCCAAGCAGCTTAAACAGAATGGAATCATCAAGCAGATCATAGCTGGACATATCCTGAAGCTCTTTTAACAGCACGAACGGATCTTTGATTTTTTCTTTGACATAGTCTTTGATGAAAAGTGCCGCCTCTTCTTCCATGTCCGTAATCAGTTCAATCACCTGCAGACGGATTAAGTGGCCTTCCGTTCCGAGTTCTTTAATATACATATTGATTTCATTTTTTATTCGGAGCACCATTTCATATCGATGCATGACGGACAGCACGTCACTGAATGTCACAAGCTCCTCAAACTCTAATGCGTTTAAAGCCGTAATCGTTTTGTCTAAAATGGTTTTATACTTCTCAAGCGTTTGAATAGCCTGATTTGCCTTTGTTAAAATAAATCCTATGTCCTTTAGTGTGTACTTCATGCTGTCCTGATATAACGTAATGACATTTCTGCGCTCAGAAATGGCGATGACGAGACAGCCGGTCTGCTTCGCCACCCGTTCCGCCGTACGGTGCCTCATTCCCGTTTCTGAAGAAGAAATGGTCGCCTCCGGCATAAGCTGCGTATTCGCATAAAGAATTTTCTGTCCGGAATCACTTAAAATAATGGCACCGTCCATTTTGGCCAGCTCGTATAAGTGAGCGGGCGCAAATGATGTATTAATATGAAAACCGCCATCCACGACTTGCTTTACCTTATCATTGTATCCGACAACAATCAGGCCGCCTGTATTTGCCCGAAGTACATTCTCTATCCCGGCTCTGAGCGGGGTGCCCGGTGCAACGAACTGCAGAATTGCAGACAGGTCAAGCTCTTGTTTCGCCCCTTTTTTCTCTTTTTCCATCTATTATGATCCTCCTAATGAAGTACGAAGCGCTTCTGCAACATTTGCTACTCCGACAACCTCAATCCCTTTTGGTATTGTCCACCCATCTGCATTCGCCTCAGGTATGATCATGCGCTTGAAGCCGAGTTTTGCCGCTTCTTTTACGCGCTGTTCGATTCTTGACACCCTGCGGACTTCTCCTGTCAAACCCACTTCACCGATAAAGCAATCTGCGGGATTCGGCGGTGTATCTCTGAAGCTTGAGGCAATGCTGACGGCTACTGCCAAATCAATCGCCGGTTCATCCAGTTTGACCCCGCCAGCGACCTTTAAATATGCATCTTGATTTTGAAGCAAAAGACCCACCCGCTTCTCAAGCACAGCCATAATTAACGACACCCTGTTGTGGTCAATGCCTGTAGCCATGCGGCGCGGGTTTCCAAAACTGGTCGGTGATATGAGCGCCTGGATTTCAACCAGGATCGGTCTCGTTCCTTCCATTGACGCAACGATACTCGAACCCGATGCCCCGGCAGAACGCTCTTCCAAGAAAATTTCAGAAGGGTTCAGCACTTCCGTAAGCCCCTCTTCCCGCATTTCAAAGATGCCCATTTCATTTGTGGAGCCGAAACGGTTTTTTACGGCCCGCAAAATACGGAATGTATGATGCCGCTCTCCTTCAAAGTATAGAACGGTATCGACCATGTGCTCAAGCAATCTCGGCCCTGCGATCGATCCTTCTTTTGTGACGTGCCCGACGATAAAAATAGGTATGCCGTTTGTTTTCGCGATTTTCATCAATTCGGCCGTACACTCTCTTACTTGTGATACACTGCCGGGAGCCGAGGTGATATCACTTTGGTACACGGTCTGAATGGAGTCTACGACAACAAATGCGGGTTTCATCTCTTGTATAGCAGACGAAATATACTCCATATCGGTTTCAGATAAAACATGTAACATTTGGCTGTTGATTCCAAGTCTGTCGGCACGCAGCTTCGTTTGCTTCACGGATTCTTCCCCTGAAATGTAAAGCACGCTGCCGGCCGTATCTGCTAATTGTGCGGATACTTGGAGAAGGAGCGTTGATTTTCCGATGCCGGGATCGCCGCCGATTAATACTAACGAGCCCTTCACAACGCCGCCGCCAAGCACTCTGTTGAATTCTTCGAGCTTTGTTTGAACGCGGGGTTCTTCCGATGTTTCAATTGATGTAATGGGTGATGGTTTCTGGACGGTTTGAACGGAGTGGGAGAAAGCCGCCCGCCGATTCGCCGGCGCTTTTTTTATGGTTTCTTCCACCATTGTATTCCAAGCCCCGCAGCCCGGGCACTTTCCCATCCACTTTGCGGATTCATAACCGCATGAGTGGCAGATGAATTTTGTTTTTGATTTAGCCATATATGTTGTAAGACCTCTTCCTTATCGAATATTTCTCTATATAACAAAGTGAGGCATACACTCGCTTACGTATGCCTCATGTTTGTCACTATATTAGTTCGTTTTAGCAGTTGTTTTTACGACAAATTCGCCGTCCTCAACATCAAGAACAATGTGCTGGCCTTTATCAATATTGCCTCTGAGGAGTTCTTCTGATAACCGGTCCTCCACATGCTTTTGAATCGCTCTTCTTAGCGGACGTGCGCCGTATTCCAAATCGACGCCCTCTTCTGCCACTTTCGCTTTTGCAGCATCCGTCAGCTCGATAGAGAGATCTTGTTCTTTCAGACGTTTTGTTAACTGATCAGACATAAGCGACACGATGTCTGTAAGATGTTTTTTCTCAAGGGAGTGGAAGACGATAATTTCGTCAATCCGGTTGATAAACTCAGGTCTGAAGGCGCGCTTCAGCTCTCCCATGACTTTGTCTTTCATGTCTTTATGGTTTTGTGATTCATCCTGCACATTGAAGCCCACATATTTGTTGCGTTTCAGCTCGCTCGCTCCGACGTTTGACGTCATAATCAGGATCGTGTTGCGGAAATCCACAGTGCGTCCTTTTGAATCAGTCAAGCGTCCGTCTTCAAGCACTTGCAGGAGTATGTTAAACACATCAGGATGCGCTTTTTCAATTTCATCAAGCAGTACGACAGAGTAAGGTTTTCTTCTCACTTTTTCTGTCAGCTGGCCGCCTTCATCATAGCCGACATATCCCGGAGGAGAACCGACAAGACGTGAAGTCGAGTGTTTCTCCATGTATTCGGACATATCCACTCTGATCATCGCTTCCTCATCACCGAAAATGGATTCCGCCAGCGCTCGTGCCAGCTCTGTCTTCCCAACGCCTGTAGGGCCTAAGAAGATGAATGAACCAATCGGGCGTTTCGGGTCCTTCAGACCGGCTCTTGCACGTCTGACGGCCTTTGCAACGGCTACAACAGCTTCATCCTGGCCGATGACGCGGGAGTGCAGAATGTTTTCCATATTGAGAAGCTTATCTGTTTCCGTTTGGGCAATTTTAGATACAGGCACCCCGGTCCAGCTGGATACAACCATCGCAATATCCTCTACAGAAACTTCGGAGTTCTCCTGGCCTTGTTTTTCTTTCCACGTTTTTTTCGTGTCTTCCACCTGTTCTCTCAGGCGCTGCTCCGTATCACGAAGGGAAGCCGCTTTTTCAAACTCCTGGCTCTGAACAGCAGCGTCTTTTTCCTTGCGAACTTCATCGAGTTTCTGCTCAAGCTCTTTTAAGTTCGGAGGCGTTGTGAAAGAACGGAGACGCACTTTTGAACCTGCTTCATCAATTAAATCGATCGCTTTATCCGGAAGGAAGCGGTCAGAAATATAACGGTCGGACAATTTTACCGCCGCTTCAATCGCTTCATCGGTAATGGATACGCGGTGATGCGCTTCATAGCGGTCACGGAGCCCTTTTAAAATTTGAATGCTTTCATCGGCTGACGGCTGATCCACCTGAATCGGCTGGAAACGGCGCTCCAGAGCGGCGTCTTTTTCGATATATTTACGGTATTCATCAAGCGTTGTCGCACCGATGCATTGGAGCTCTCCGCGGGCCAGTGAAGGTTTTAAGATATTCGATGCGTCAATCGCACCTTCTGCTCCCCCCGCTCCGATCAGTGTATGCAGTTCGTCAATGAATAAAATAATATTGCCGGCCTGACGTATTTCATCCATTACTTTTTTCAAGCGGTCTTCAAATTCTCCGCGGTATTTCGTACCGGCTACAACCGTACCCATGTCTAATGTCATTACGCGTTTATCACGTAAAATTTCCGGCACTTCATTATTGATGATCTGCTGTGCGAGGCCTTCAGCAATCGCAGTTTTACCTACACCCGGTTCCCCGATAAGAACGGGGTTATTCTTCGTTCTGCGGCTTAATACCTCAATAACACGCTGAATTTCTTTGCTTCGGCCGATAACCGGATCAAGACTGTCTTCCTTCGCAATCGCGGTTAAATCACGAGCCAGACTGTCAAGCGTCGGCGTGTTTGCATTGCTGTTCGTACCGGATGCAGAAGACCCCGTCTCATTGCTTCCCAGAAGCTGCAGCACTTGCTGTCTCGCCTTATTCAAGCTGACACCGAGATTGTTCAGAACTCTCGCGGCCACGCCTTCTCCTTCACGAATCAGTCCGAGAAGTATGTGTTCTGTTCCCACATAAGAATGTCCTAGCTTTCTGGCTTCATCCATGCTGAGCTCAATGACTTTTTTTGCTCTTGGCGTATAATGAATCGTTTGAGACATTTCCTGTCCCCGTCCGATTAAGCTCTCCACTTCTTTCTGAATTTTATCCGAACCGAGTCCGAGTGCTTGGAGTGCTTTAGCTGCAATCCCTTCTCCTTCACGAACCAGACCTAATAAGATATGTTCAGTTCCAATATTGTTATGGCCTAAGCGCAGTGCTTCTTCCTGTGCCAGTGCCAATACCTTTTGAGCTCGCTCTGTAAACCTTCCAAACATCATATCGAATCATCCTCCTGTCTATTTGCACTCATTTCTAAATGCAGCCTTTCCCTGATAAGAGCCGCTCTTCTCGCGTCTCTTTCGTTCGGCCGTAATGCACCGCCCGAATATTGCTGGAGAAAACCCGGCTGTGTCAAAATCATCAGTTCATTAAGTATATTGCTTGATAGCCCTTTGATGATTCCAAGGTCTATCCCCAGCCGAACGTCAGAAAGGCATTTCGCCGTTTCCTTTGATTCAATCATACGGCAGTTGGATAAAACACCGTAAGATCTGAATACCCGGTCCTCCAATTCAATTTTCGAGGTTTGGTAAAGCGCTTCTCGGGCTGAACGTTCCTGCTCAATCAGCTGGGCAGCCACACTGTTTAAATCATCTACAATGTCCTGTTCTGATTTTCCGAGTGTGATTTGATTTGAAATTTGAAAGATATTTCCTAATGCTTCGCTGCCTTCACCGTAAATTCCTCTAACAACTAAGCCTAATTGGTTAATTGCCGGTATAATTCGATTCATTTGCCTAGTTAATACAAGGCCCGGCAAATGCATCATGACTGAAGCCCTTAGTCCCGTCCCTACATTTGTAGGACAGCTTGTTAAGTACCCTCTCTTCTCTCCAAAGGCGTAATCCACTTTCTCCTCAATCCAGTCATCAACCTGGTTTGCCGCTTTTATAGCGTTGAGAAGCTGGAAGCCGGGGAAGAGGCATTGAATTCTGATATGATCTTCTTCATTTAACATAATGCTGACTTCTTCATTTTCAGAAAGCAGACAGCCGCCAAAAGGGGATTCCGTTAAATTTGGGCTGATCAGATGTTTCTCCATCAGCACCCGTTTTTCCAAAGGCTGAGCTTCACTCATTCTGATTAAATGAAATTGACCGATATCAGGAAGTTCTTTTCCTGAAAAATGATCTTCGAATTGCTGAATGATGGATGAGGCTTCTTCATTCGTATACCTGGCAGGAAACTTTATATTTTCAAAGTTACGGGCCAACCGTATACGGCTGCTGAGTACAATGTCACTTTCAGGTCCCTTTTGCTTCATCCAATTGCTTAGTGCGTCCTGAATAAAATGCTTGAGCGACATTACCCTTGTTCCCCCTCACTGTCTTTACTTTTTAATTTCTGCTCTAACGATCGGATCTGATCCCTGACCTCCGCTGCTCTTTCAAACTCTTCGTGGTGTATTAAAGATTCAAGTTCTTTTTTTAACATTTCCATTTGCCGTCTTACATGCAGGTTTCCGCCTATTCGTTTTGGAATTTTCCCGGCATGCACCGTATTCCCGCTGTGAACTTTTCGCAAGATCGGCGTAATTTGGCTGTAGAACGTATCGTAACATTCCGCACAGCCGAAACGCCCTGTTTTTCTCAGCTGCTGAAACGTCATACCGCATTTCTTACAAGCTGTGCCTTGCTCTGAGTAGCCGAACATTTGAGAACCCGTGTTTTGAAATGAAGACTCCATATTCAGCAGCCCTGATAATAAATTATGGATCGAGAACCCTTGGTTTCCACTTATACTGTATGAATCGCTATTTTCTTTTGCACATTGTTCACAAATATGAACTTCTTGTTTTTCTCCATTAACAACTTTCGTAAAGTGAAAAGTGGCCGGTCTCTCATTGCATTCTTGACAAATCAATCTTTTCACCCGCTTACTTTAGTTTTAAAGATGTGAGCATTGCTTTCATCATTCTGGCTCTTAGTTCATCCCGTTCAGGCAAATCAATATATAGAACTGAACGATCCATTACACTCACCATCATTTTAGCTTCTCTTTCCGAAATAACTCCGTCCTCTAACAGTCTGAGAATAATGTCATCAGAGGCTGCCTGGGACAAGTGGGTATGAATCTGCGAAATAATATTATTGATGAGGACGACTTCGTTATTCATTTTAATTTTGATAATACGAATATAACCGCCGCCTCCCCGTTTACTTTCAACAATATATCCTCTTTCACTTGTAAATCTGGTGTTGATGACATAATTTATTTGGGAAGGAACACATTGAAATTTATCAGCGATTTCACTGCGTTTGATCTCTAAAATTTCTTTGCCATTTTGATCTAATACTTGTTTCAAGTACTGTTCAATGATGTCAGAAATATTATGTCCCACTCAACCCCCTCCTTTATTGACTTTGACTATATTTGACTTTAACCTTACTATAAGGTGTTTCGCAAAATTTTTCAACTGTATCGCTCTATCTCTATTATTTCCACTTTGCACAAGCATAAAACCTGCTTTTGCAAAAAGGCATATCGTTACGTTTCTCATATTATATAATGTATGCAGAAAAACACAAAAAAGGCAGCTCATGATGAGCTGCCTTTACTGTAATGATAGCTTGGCGGCGTCCTACTCTCACAGGGGGAAACCCCCGACTACCATCGGCGCTGAAGAGCTTAACTTCCGTGTTCGGCATGGGAA
>NZ_JACAWW010000013.1:0-160077 GCF_020075515.1 Bacillus sp. KS1
GTTGAGCCCGTGACCCCAGTTGCGCCAGTCGCTCCGGTTGGACCCGTGATTCCAGTTGTGCCTGTCGATCCCGTTGGGCCTGTTATTCCGGTTGGACCGGTTGCGCCAGTCACACCCGTTGAACCGGTTGGGCCGGTTATTCCGGTTACACCAGTTGCGCCTGTTGATCCGGTTGAGCCCGTTATTCCGGTCGCTCCCGTTGGGCCCATTTCTCCAGTTATACCGGTTGCGCCGGTTGGGCCGGTTTCTCCTGTTGCTCCGGTTACTCCTGTTGCCCCAGTTACTCCTGTTGCTCCGGTTGCTCCCATGGCTCCGGTTGCCCCGGTTACTCCTGTTGCTCCGGTTTCTCCTGTTGGACCCATGATTCCGGTTGGACCAGTTTCTCCGGCTGAACCAGTTACACCAGTTGAGCCCGTGACCCCAGTCGGGCCAGTTACTCCTGTTGCCCCTGTTACTCCGGTTATGCCAGTTGGGCCGGTTTCTCCTGTTACTCCGGTTGCTCCTGTTACTCCAGTTGCTCCTGTTACTCCTGTTACTCCAGTTGCTCCAGTCAAGCCCGTTGGGCCTGTCGATCCTGTTGGGCCCGTTATTCCTGTTACTCCGGTTGAGCCTGTTGAGCCTGTTGAGCCTGTTGGCCCTGTTACTCCAGTTGCTCCAGTCAAGCCGGTTGGGCCTGTTACTCCGGTTATGCCAGTTACACCAGTTGGACCAGTTGCGCCGGTTGAACCTGTTACCCCTGTTGCGCCAGTTTCTCCAGTTACACCGGTTGCGCCTGTTTCTCCCGTTGAACCGGTTACACCAGTCGAGCCGGTTGGGCCTGTTACTCCAGTCATTCCGGTTGGACCGGCTTCTCCAGTTACCCCCGTTGCGCCGGTTGGGCCGGTTGATCCAGTAGCTCCGGTATCCCCGGTCGAGCCTGTTTCTCCGGTTGCCCCAGTAACTCCAGTTGGACCGGTTGCTCCAGTCACTCCTGTTGATCCTATTGGACCCGTTGCCCCTGTTATTCCTGTTGATCCGGTTGGACCGGTCTCTCCCGTTGGGCCGATTTCTCCAGTTACACCCGTTGCCCCTGTTGGGCCGGTTGGACCAGTTGATCCTGTTGCTCCCGTTGCTCCAGTCGATCCGGTTTCTCCAGTTGATCCTGTTGCTCCCGTTGCTCCAGTCGATCCGGTTACTCCCGTCGCTCCAGTTTCTCCTGTTGGGCCAGTTTCTCCGGTTGCGCCAGTAACTCCTGTTGGCCCTGTTGAGCCAGTCGCGCCTGTTTCTCCTGCCGATCCCGTTGGACCAGTTTCTCCCGTTGCACCAGTTACACCAGTTGAGCCCGTGACCCCAGTCGGGCCAGTAACTCCTGTTGCACCGGTCTCTCCAGTTAATCCCGTCGCACCAGTTGAGCCGGTTTCTCCAGTTGATCCTGTTGCTCCAGTCGCCCCTGTTACTCCAGTCGGTCCTGTTGCTCCAGTCGAGCCGGTTGGTCCCGTTACTCCTGCTGGGCCGGTTTCCCCGGTCGAGCCAGTTTCTCCGGTTGCGCCAGTAACTCCAGTTGGACCGGTTGGGCCTGTTGGACCGGTCTCTCCCGTTGGACCGGTTGGGCCGGTTGCTCCGGTTGCGCCTGTCGATCCCGTTACACCAGTTGGACCCGTTTCTCCGGTTGCGCCTGTTTCTCCAGTAGCTCCGGTATCCCCGGTCGAGCCAGTTTCTCCGGTTGGGCCGGTTGCTCCTGTTACTCCAGTTGATCCCGTTGAGCCAGTCGCGCCAGTTTCTCCGGTTGAGCCCGTTACTCCAGTTGATCCTGTTGAGCCCGTTACTCCGGTTATCCCCGTTGCCCCAGTCACTCCAGTTGATCCTGTTGAGCCCGTTACTCCGGTTGCGCCGGTTTCTCCCGTTGAGCCCGTGACCCCAGTTGCGCCAGTCGCTCCGGTTGGACCCGTGATTCCGGTTGTGCCTGTCGATCCCGTTGGGCCTGTTATTCCGGTTGGACCGGTTGCGCCAGTCGCGCCAGTTGAACCGGTTGGACCGGTTGGACCGATTTCTCCAGTCACACCAGTTGCCCCTGTCGGTCCTGTCGATCCTGTTGATCCTGTTGCTCCTGTTGGGCCGGTTGCTCCGGTTGAACCTGTTGCTCCTGTTACTCCAGTTGATCCCGTTGAGCCAGTCGCACCAGTTTCTCCAGTCGCTCCGGTTGGACCGATTTCTCCAGTTACACCCGTTGCCCCTGTCGGTCCTGTCGATCCTGTTGCTCCTGTTGGGCCGGTTTCTCCTGTTGCCCCAGTTACTCCAGTTGCTCCGGTTTCTCCTGTTGGACCCGTGATTCCGGTTGGGCCAGTTTCTCCCGTCACCCCTGTTACTCCGGTTGAGCCGGTTATCCCCGTCGCCCCGGTTGGACCTGTTGCTCCTGTTGACCCAGTCACTCCAGTTGATCCGGTTACCCCTGTTGAGCCAGTATTCCCGGATGCACCCTTTGAGCCGGTTTCTCCTGTTGAACCAGTTGGGCCTGTTTGACCGGTCGAGCCGGTTGTACCTGTGGCTCCGGTTGAACCAGTTCCTCCTGTTGGCCCGGTTGCACCCGTTGGACCTGTGGCGCCAGTTGAACCGATTGCTCCTGTTGCTCCGGTGGCTCCCGTTATTCCGGTTACCCCAGTCGTTCCTGTTGCCCCTGTTGTACCTGTTGCGCCAGTTGGGCCTGTAACCCCGGGTGCACCCGTTGACCCAGTCGCTCCTGTTGCCCCGGTTGAACCAGTTGATCCCGTGACACCAGTTACTCCGGTCGCTCCTCTTGGTCCGGTTACTCCTGTGGGGCCCGTCACTCCTGTGGGACCTGTAATTCCCGTTACGCCAGGTTCACCCCCGGTTTGCGCCAATGAAACATCGTCTATTAAAACCGTGCCGGTAGAAACTTTACTTAATACAATGACGGCAGAGGCCGCGCCAGAAGGCACACTGCTTGTTTTATAGATTTCAGACCATGTGTGGAAGAGCACGTTCGGCAAATTTCCGGGTGTTATATTTTCTTGAATGGAACTGATTTGTTCACCTGCCGCGCTGACATAGATGATCTGGAGAGTTACTTGGGGACTTGGCTCATTTCCGAGCGTTGCGAGTGATACGAATAGAGTCACTGACTTGGCTGAAATTGGAACGATTTGACTGAGGTAAGCATATGGCTGAGCTCCAATAAATTGCGCAGAATATCTCCCTGAATGTGCAAACAAACTGTTAATCTGGGTATTTGCCGAACTCCACCCCGCTAATGTGCCGGTTTCAAAGCTTCCGTTTATAATCGGATTATTCATTCAATCTTTTTCCCTCTCCTTCCCGTTGTTGACCGTCTTACTTATTAAGACAGCATATTAATACGGGCTGTGTTTTGACAACCTAAATAAAAAAGGTGATTTCTTTTCATCACCTTAATCCGATCCTTGAATGGGGAATCCCGTCGCAATGAGGGAGCGGTTTGCCGCTGCGACTTGTGTTACGTAGTTCGAAGAAAGGACGGATAAATAGAGCTGGTACGCGGCTGTTTCATCCGCCTTCATTTCGTCAATGTACGTAAAAGGAATTCCTATGATTTGTCCGCCTGAAGAAAAGAGGTTCCGCTCTTGTCTCTGTGTTTGTATCGATACGCCATTTCTTTGCAGATCGACAGCTAAGACCAATGAGAAATGAGACGCGAGCGGGTCTAATTCCACGTTTACTTGTATGACGGCATCCGTTTTCACCAATTGATCTGTCGGTGCGGATATCACTGCGCTTAACACGTTTATCGGTGTTCCTTCTAACGGAATCATCATCTGGTCTGCTGTATTTTGAAAAGCTACCGCAGGAACCGCTCCCGGCGGTCCCTCAGGCCCCGGGGGACCGGGCGGACCCGCCTCCCCTTGCGGACCGCGGGAGCCGGCGGGTCCTCTTTTGCCTTCGGGACCTCGCAGCCCGGGTACGCACAAGGCAGATCGATTTTCATCTGAAGACGGGAACCGTTTTTCCGTCCCTGTTTCCGGTCTTTCAAGTTCACATGGTAATTGTTCATACCGGCGTTTCATATGTCTGCTCATATATTTGTAAGGTTTCTGTTTCAATATCATGTATTGATTACGGCCGCTGCTCATATTATCACCCCGGCCATATTCTATTCGAACTGGAGTCATCATGTGCAGGCCTTTCCCCTTCCTTACAGAAATAAAAAAAGGCAGACCTGCGTCTGCCTTTTTCTTCTACCATAACCCTAATACTTTCCACCATAATCCGCCGATCACAAGCCATGTCACAATATGGACGATTGACAGGATAAAGCCGATGGACCACCATTTGCTTTGCGATATATAGCCCGCTCCGAAAAAGACCGGAGCCGCTCCTGAGCCGTAATGCGTCGTCGAACCGAAAAGGTTGCTGAAAAACGCCAGGCTGAGCGCCGCCAACAGCGGCGGAGCGCCTGCCGCCACGATGACGGCGAGAAATGCCGCATACATGGCGCTGATATGCGCGGTTGCGCTCGCAAAGAAGTAATGCGTGTAATAATACACGACAATCAGAATCATAAATGCCACAATCCATGAAAAACCGGAAACAGAAGATTTCATCATATTGCTGAACCAAGACACCATACCGAGCTCATTCAGGAAATTCGCCAGCATCACAAGCGCCGCGAACCAAGTCAGCGTATCCCATGCACCTTGTTCCTTTTTGATGTCCTCCCATGTTAATACCTGTGACAAAAGCAAAACGGATAATCCGATCAGGGCCGTCGTCGTTGCGTCAATATTTAAGCTTCCTCCGAAAATCCACAGCGCAAGCACCAATAAAAAGACGATGACCATGGAGAGTTCGGATTTTTTAAACGGACCCATTTCTTTCAATTTTTCTGTTGCGATTTTAGCCGCATCCGGTGTTTCTTTAATTTCCGGCGGATACAGCTTATAAATGACGAGCGGCGTAATGATTAAGCTCGCCAATCCCGGTACAATGGCCGCGATTGCCCAGCTTGTCCATGTGATGTCCACCCCTGCGACATCGTGGGCCAGCTTGGCGATCAGCGGGTTCGCCGCCATTGCCGTCAAAAACATCGCAGACGTAATCAAGTTTCCTTGAAAACCGGTTTTTAATAAGAAAGCGCCGATTTTCCGCTCTGTTCCGTCTGCCGGCGTTGATCCGAAAGTTTCGGATAATGATCTGATAATAGGAAAAATAATGCCGCCCGCCCGTGCCGTGTTGCTCGGAATGGCAGGTGATAAAATTAAATCACTGAAAAGCAGTGAATAAGAAAGGCCGAGTGTTTTCTTCCCGAACCGTTGTACGAATACGTAAGAAATCCTGGCGCCGAGCCCGGTTTTGATAAATCCCCGGGAAATAAAAAAGGCGATGACAATCAGCCAGATTGTCTTGTTTCCAAATCCGCTTAACGTATTTTCAATAGATAGCGTTCCCGTTAACGCGGTGACTGCCAATGCAAAAATTGCAATTGCGCCCATTGGCAAGGGCTTGGAGATAAAGCCGATAATTGTTGCGACAAAAATAGCGAACAAATGCCATGCTTTAGGTTCAAGTCCGGACGGCGCGGGAATAAACCAAATGATTAATCCCACAGCAACGGTAATAAGCAAAGGAATAATTTTTACCGCCTGCTGTTTTTTTGCGTCTTTTTCTGAAGCCATTACAGGTCTCCTCCTATTTTGTTGTCTTCCATCCCCTATCCCATTTTACTACTTAACTAAGTTAATAAACGTTTTTGTTAATTAAAAAACACAAAGGAATATTTTCCTTTGTGCTTCTTGTTTATTATTTTAATATGCCCGACCCGGCTTTAGATATAACATCTGATTTTACATTTGATGATGAGCCGATGGAACCGTGCAATGACGGTGTCCAGCCGACGGACTGACTTAATCCGTTGGCGGCTGACGCGTTAATGGCGGCGCCGTTTAAAAGAGTGCCGTCTTCATGAAGCGCTTTTCCGCCGCTGAAGACGCTGATGACTTTATCAGCAGCCAGTCCCGGCACTTCAAAAACATTATTCTGGGCATATATTTTCGACGCGTGGCCCGCGCCCCACGCATAGCTGAACGGGTATGCGGCGCTTTTAGAGCCTGCGTAAAAATTATTATAAATATGAACCTGCCCGTACCGGACCCGCGGCGCGCGCTGGACGATGTTCTGGTAATAGTTATGGTGAAGGGTCACCTTCAGTTTTCCCTCATCCGACGTCTTGCTGTCGCTGTTTCCGATGACGGAGCCTTTGTCATGGTCATGATATTTATTATAGGACAATGTAATATAATTCGCCCCGTTGGCTATATCCGTCTGGCCGTCATGGTGCTGAAATTTTCTCCCGTAATAGTAGGGAAAACCGCTGTCGGGATTCGATCCGTCATTAAAGGTGCAATGATCGATCCAGATGTGCGTCGCGCCGTTAATGGTGATATTGTCATATTCCGAGTTCCAGTTGCCGCTGCTGCCGTCCGTCGGGTCCCATTGCGGAAAATAGTCGTAAGCGTCTTGAAATTCAATGTTGCGGATGATGACATTGTCGACACCGTTCTTTATATTAAAACTTCCGCCTGTCACTTTGGCATTTGAACCCGAGCCGATGATCGTCGTATTTGAAGGGATGTCAATCACGACCCGTGCCTTCTGGTTTTTTTGCGATCGCTGTCTGGCGTCTTCCTGGGTGCCTGACGGCGCTTTTTTTCCCCATTTGTCCGGGTCGTACGCCTTCAGATAGGCGTTGAGATCATATGCCGGATCTTTATAATCATTAAAGCCGAGCGTTTTATTGCGGTCGTCCGTATTCATATTGATTGTGCCTTGTATGTAAATAATCTTCGGCGTGCTGTTGGCGCTTCCCCCTAATGCAGAAACGAGCTGCTGTCTGTTTGATACGGTGTATACATTCGATGAAGAGGCTTTCGCGCCGCCGGTTGTCCCGCCGGAAGCGGCTCCCCAGCCGTCATTTGTTCCTAACGTCTGCCGCCCCAGATCAGCGGCATAGACGTCCGCAGGGATCATACATAAACAAACCGCCAGCATAAATAACATTTTTTTCATGAATTGTGCTCCTCCTGATTTTTAATTCCAATTTATTACAACCAAATTGTATCAAATCAGTTGAGGACCAGCACCGAAAATGTACAGAATGTGCCTTTTCGGTTTTATTGCGGAAACCGCAAAAAAATCCCAAGGGACCGAAAACCCCTTGGGATCTGTTCAGCTTACGCCCATGATTTCACTTTTTCATTATCCGTGACAAACAGAAGAACTTTTCCTTCATCTAAGCGCTTTTCAAATTGTGACGCTTCCTCTTCTGAAAAGCCGATTTCGTGAATTTTGTTGCGGAGCTCGTCGCCTTTTTTATTAAACATATTGCCGACCGCGTGTTTAATGCCCGTTTCTTTCGCTCCGATGGTATTGACATCAGTATTATCGGCCAGGCGGTCCGTTCTGTCGTCATCATGTGAAAGCACATATACGTCCTCTTTTGCAACACCCAGCTGCTGAAGCTCTTTTACGTCCTGCATCAGTTTTTGATCATTTGTATATTCTCTTACTACCGGTTTCATTGATAAGTCCTCCCTTTTGTTTTTGTATATTTGATGTTTACCCGCTCAATCAAGGATCAAACAAAAGAAAGAGAGTTCCGTGAAAAAACGGGCAGGTTGTCGGTGGATATTTTCTTGCGGGACATGTTACAGTAGAGGAAGCTACATTTATCAGAAAAATAAAAATCTTCATGAGCCGATCAAGCAGGGAGGTGGTTCCTATTCATTACTTTTCACCGGAACAGCGATTTAACGCTTGGGTTGTCAGTGATTTAGTGAAGCAGGTATTCCGCCGGCATACCCGCTGCCCGGATGGAATAAAAGAGCTTACGGCCTTTGCTGAAGATACTTTTCATATTAATATCGATTTCGTTTTCTCTATCATTATCAATATCGGTGATATCGAATCCGTTCTGCCGAAAGAAATTGAAAATAGGCTGGGTTCTTATCTGACCACGCTTCAGCCCGTCGTTACCGCTGACATGCTTCATTCTTCAAAAACGAATGCCTATGAATATTTGGAACATGAGAAAAACACCGATGTATACCGATTATTCTATTAAATATGCATATAAGGAAAGAAGGGCCCTGGGCCCTTCTTTTTTTATGACCGCTGACGGTTTGATTTTGTAATCGGGAAATGGTTCGTGTTACATTTGGAACAACCACTTATCTTGAAGGAGGATTCAGTATGCCGAATAATCAGCAGCAAATTCAATTGGCAAGACGCCCCAAAGGCGTTCCCGCCCATGACGATTTCCGCTTTGAAACGATTGCCGTTCCCGAACCGAAAGACGGCGAAGTGCTTGTGAAAACGAGTTATGTGTCCGTTGATCCGTACATGCGCGGACGGATGCAGGATACAAAATCATATGTAGAGCCGTTCGCTTTAGATGAAGCCATAACAGGCGGAGTGATTGCCGAGGTTCTGACAGACGGCGATAAGCTGAAAAAAGGAGATGTTGTGATCGGAAATCTCGCATGGCAGGAATATTCAGCCGTCAATGAGTCCGCCCTCCGCAAGTTGGATACGGATATCGCACCCGCCCAGGCGTATCTCGGCATTTTAGGGATGACCGGACTGACCGCTTACTTCGGGCTGCTCGATATCGGCCGTCCGAAAAAAGGCGAAACCGTCGTCGTTTCAGGCGCGGCGGGCGCCGTCGGCTCAACAGTCGGACAGATTGCCAAAATCAAAGGCGCACGGGTTGTCGGTATCGCCGGATCTGATGAAAAAATCGCGTATTTGAAAGAGGAGCTTCAATTTGATGAAGCCATTAATTACAAAACGGCGGATAATATTCAAAAAGCGCTGGAACAGGCATGTCCTGACGGCGTCGATGTCTATTTTGACAATGTCGGCGGACCGATTTCAGATGCGGTGATAAACCTGCTGAATGAATTCGCCCGCATTCCGGTATGCGGAGCGATCTCATCGTACAATACCGAAAGTGAAGAAGAAGACATGGGCCCCCGCGTCCAGCCGAAGCTGATCAAAACAAAAGCGCTGATGCAGGGATTCATCGTCAGTGATTATGCTGACCGCTTTTCCGAAGGTGCGAAACAATTGGCCGAATGGCTTAAGGACGGAAAGCTTCATTATGAAGAAACGATTACGGAAGGATTCAACAATATTCCTGACGCGTTCCTCGGCCTGTTTAAAGGAGAAAATAAAGGCAAACAGATCATCAAAGTCAGTGATCTAAGTTAACATGATGATAAAAAAAGGAGGGCTTTGTCCCCTCCTTTTCTGTTTATTTGGGATCAGCCGCGAAGAATCAAAGTAAGAAAGCCGTCTTCATCCGGCTCCATATCTTCCAAAGTGAATCCCGCTGCTTGAAAGCAGGCTAAACTGATTTGATTGTCTTTTTCGATGCTTGCCGCCCATTCCCGCACGCCGGTAAACCCAGGATCAGTCAGCAGTTTTTGCAAGATCTGTTTTCCGTACCCTTGAAGCTGGTACAAAGGATTGACGATCAATCCGATATACGCCCGCTCCTCCACAAACTCTATAGAGACCATGCCTGCCGGAAGCTGCCCGTCATATGCCATAATGACAGTATCGTCTTCATCTTTACTCAATCGTGCATACCACGCGTCTAATGGCAGCATCGCATCCATTCTCCGTCTGATATTATCGTTCTTAAACCAGTGTTCAAGTATTTTCAGCTCAGGTTCCTTCAATATTTGAAATCTGTCTATTGAACCCATCTTCCCGCCCCCGCCTGAATCTTTTCTATTATTTTACAATAAAAAAAGAAGGGCTTCCCGCCCTCCGTTTCTTATTTCTCAGATAATTTTCCGCCTGAATAAACGGCCTCTTTCAGCTCAATTCCGAGTGATTTGGCCATTTTTTTCAGTTTGGATTCTTCCATCGGCGTGACAAGGCTGAGTACGGTTCCTTCTTTACCGGCCCGCCCCGTCCGGCCGGATCTGTGGATATATCCGTCTTCATTCGGTATGTCCGCGTGAATGACATATGGAAGATCATCGATATCGAGTCCGCGCGCCGCAATGTCAGTCGCCAGAAGAAGCGGAAATTCTCCCCGTTCAAACGCTGATAATATCTTTGCCCGCTCCATTTTTTTCGCTTCTCCGTGCAGGATGCCGAGGTCCACGTGATGATAGGCAAGTTTTTCCGCATAAACGCTTAAATTTCCGATATCTCTGACGAACACGAGCGCCTGCATGCCGTTCAGCCGTGACAGTTTTTGCAAAAGCTTCACTTTATCCCGCTGATCACAGACGAGATATTGATGTGTGACGCGCGCTTTTTCCGCCGTATTCCGCTCCACTTTCAAAACGGCCGGTTCGTGCGCGATGGTATTCAGCACCTGTTCTGTTTCCGGCTGCAGCGTAGCGGAAAAGCTTAAAAGCTGTCGGTCTTTCAGCGTCGTTTTAATGATTTTTTTCATCGTTTCGCGGTGTTCCTTTGTCACGAGCTGATCCGCTTCATCAAGAACGATCGTCTTGACTTCATGCATTTTCAGCTTTTTCGCCTGAATCAATTCGAGCACCCTGCCCGGTGTGCCCGCAATGATATGCGGTTTATTTTTTAGCTTCTCCACCTGCTTTTTCACGTTTGCCCCGCCGATCAAAGACAAAGCGCGAAGATCAGAGCCTTTTTTCCAATCCTGAATCACTTGAAAAATCTGCATCACAAGCTCGCGGGACGGCGCTAAAATGATCACTTGCGGATGTTTCTGTTCCGGGTTGATCCGCTCCAGAACCGGAAGCGTGTACGCCAATGTTTTTCCCGTTCCCGTCGGGGATTCGGCAATGACGTCTTTCCCTTCCATAATCACCTGAGCGGCTTTTTCCTGAATGACGGTCGGCTCCTGAAAACCTGAGGCCTCCCAGTTTTCGGCGATAAATGGTTGTGTATGCTGTAAAAATGGCCATGTTTGGGTCATGTCGTTCTCCTCAATTCTTAAAATCTACTCCATAGTATCTCAAATGCACGCGCCAAACGCAATTTTCTTTTTCCTTCCAAGCCTTTTAACAAACGGTCTCCTCCTTTATAATCATAAATGAGAAAGACACATGATAAATAAAGCGTGTCTGATAACGATAGAGGTGTAATGATGAGTATTTTATCCGTAAAAGATTTAAGCCACGGCTTCGGTGACCGTGCGCTTTTTAACAATGTATCGTTCCGTCTTTTAAAAGGGGAGCACGTCGGCTTAATCGGAGCAAACGGCGAAGGTAAATCAACGTTTATGAATATTATTACCGGAAAACTTGAGCCTGATGAGGGTAAAGTTGAATGGTCGAAAAACGTGCGTGTCGGCTACCTCGATCAGCATACCGTGCTTGAAAAAGGAAAAACGATCCGCGACGTGCTGAAGGATGCGTTCCATTACTTATTTGCAATGGAAGAGGAAATGAATGAGATTTACAACAAAATGGGCGAAGCAGACCCTGATGAGCTTGAGCAGCTGCTTGAAGATGTCGGTGTCATTCAAGACGCCCTGACAAACAATGATTTCTACGTGATTGACAGCAAAGTTGAAGAAATCGCCCGCGGCCTCGGCCTGCAGGATGTCGGACTTGACCGCGACGTCACAGATTTAAGCGGCGGACAGCGGACGAAAGTGCTGCTCGCCAAACTGCTTTTGGAAAAACCGGAAATCCTTCTGTTGGACGAACCGACCAACTACCTTGATGAACAGCATATTGAATGGCTGAAACGCTATTTGCAGGAATATGAAAATGCGTTCATCTTAATTTCTCACGACATTCCGTTTTTAAACAGCGTGATCAATTTGATTTATCATGTGGAAAATCAGGAGCTGACGCGTTATGTCGGCGACTACCATCAGTTTATGGAAGTATACGAAGTGAAAAAACAGCAGCTCGAAGCCGCCTATAAAAAACAGCAGCAGGAAGTGGCTGAGCTGAAAGATTTCGTCGCCCGCAACAAAGCTCGCGTCAGCACGAGAAATATGGCGATGTCCCGCCAGAAAAAGCTTGATAAGATGGATATGATCGAACTGGCGGCCGAAAAACCGAAACCGGAATTCCATTTCAAGCCTGCGAGAACGTCAGGCAAGCTCATTTTTGAAACGAAGGACTTAGTCATCGGCTACGATACTCCGCTGTCACGCCCGCTCAATCTCAGAATGGAGCGCGGACAGAAAGTCGCCCTGTACGGCGCAAACGGCATCGGGAAGACGACGCTGTTAAAAAGCCTGCTCGGTGAAATCCAGCCGCTGGAAGGCACAGTGGAACGGGGCGAGCATCAATACACGGGCTATTTCGAGCAGGAAGTGAAAGAAACCAATAACAATACGTGCATCGAAGAAGTGTGGAGCGAATTTCCTTCCTTTACCCAGTACGAAATCCGCGCCGCCCTCGCCAAATGCGGCCTGACGACCAAACACATTGAAAGCCGCGTCTCCGTTCTCAGCGGAGGAGAAAAAGCGAAGGTCAGACTGTGCAAGCTGATCAATTCAGAAACAAACCTGCTCGTGCTTGACGAACCGACAAACCACCTGGATGTCGATGCGAAAGAAGAGCTGAAACGCGCGCTGAAAGAATACAAAGGCTCCATTCTGCTGATTTCCCACGAACCCGAGTTCTACATGGATATCGCGACGGAAACATGGAATTGTGAATCTTGGACGACGAAAGTGCTGTAAACACAAAAAGGAACTCCCGCCTGTGCGGAAGTTCCTTTTTTTCTTAATGTCCGGCTTTTATTCCCGCGAGATGTTTGCGTCCCATGAGAAGGACAAGCATGCCGGCAAAAACGACGATCCCGCCTACTGTATATGGAGTGCTTGCGGTGAAGTGTTCTGACAGCATTCCCGCAATCCACGGAGCGAGCGCACCGCCGATAAAACGGACTGAGCTGTAGGCTGAAGACGCGATTGAACGTTCAACCGGCGCAGAACCCATCACAGCGGTTGTCATGATCGTATTCACCATACCGAGAACAGCACCGGCGACAACGATACACGTAATGATCAACGTCTGATGGTCAGTCCAGATCCCCATGACGATGAGAATGACCGCAAAGGCGATAAAGAGAACGACGAGCGAACGCACTGTTCCCAGCGCTTTGTGCAAGAGCGGCGCCGTAAAGACTGACGTAATTGCCAGCAATAACCCCCAGCCGAAGAAGACGTATCCAAGGCCGTGTTCATCTAAATCCAGCACGAACGGAGAATAAGCAAGCAAAATAAAAAATCCAAAGTTGTATAAGAATGCAGATACTGCCATTGTCAAAAGACCTTTATATTTGAGCGCCTTCATCGCATCAAACACACCGACGCGTTTCGCCGGTTTCGGCAGCTTCGGCAGCATGAGTGAAATCGCGCATAGCGCTATGAACATGAGGACAGACACTCCGAAGAACGGAGCGCGCCATGAAATGCTGCCAAGCTCTCCGCCGGCAAGCGGCCCGACGGAAATCCCCAAGCCGAGTGCGGCCTCATACAGAATAATGGCTTTGGCGCTGCCGCCGACAGATACCCCGACAATGACGGCAAGCGCGGTTGAAATAAAGAGAGCATTCCCAAGCCCCCAGCCGCCGCGATAGCCGACAAGCTGAGCGATTGAACTTGAGCTTCCGCCAAGGGCGGCAAACACGATGATAAAAATAAGTCCGAGAAGCAGCGTCCATTTTGCGCCGATCCGGCTTGAAATCGCGCCGGAGAAAAACATCATAAAACCGGTAACGAGCAAATAACTTGTAAATAACAGAGATACTTCACTAGGTGAAGCATGTAATTGTGCGGCGATCGCCGGAAGAATCGGATCGACAAGACCGATTCCCATAAAGGAAATAACACAGGCAAACGCAACCGCCCAAACGGCTTTCGGCTGGCTGAATAAGCCTGTTTTCTGTTGTGATGATGTATCCATTTGACCAGACCTCCTGTTTCATCCATTAAAAGAAACGCTATATACATAGCGTTTACAGCAAAATCATTCGATTGATTGAATGGCGCGTTCAGCTTTTTCTTTCATTCCGTTAAGGCGCGTTTTAAAATGCTGAAATGTGCTGATCTTCTCATCAATCATCTCAAGCTGGTGGTTCAAAGCGTGCTGAATCTCTTCCAGCTTTTCTTTCCGTTCCTTCGGATCCAGTGACAACAAGTACCCCTCTTTGTTTAATTCCAGCTGACGGCTCATCTCCATAAACTGCTGAAGCTCCTGAAGGGAAAAACCGAGCACTTCTTTTGTGCTGGTTACTTTTTCGAGCTCCTCCATATCATCTTCAGAGTAAAGCCGGACGCCGCCTTCTGTCCGTTTAGGAGCAGGAATCAAACCAATCTCCTCGTAAAAACGAATGGTTCGTTTTGTCAATCCGCTTCGCTTGGCAACTTGATCAATCTTCATCCATTCCAAGGTGAATCCCCCTCTTGTCGTATCTGTTTCTATTATACACCATTTGAACCTTAACGTAAACGTAAACTTTTTATGCCTGATAAACTTGGTTTGGACAAAACGTTTGTCTTTAAATCGCCGGGAAACATCTGTGCAAGATATAAAAAGCCGGTATGACCCGCCATCTTCTCGGGGGCCGTACCGGCTTTTCTTAATTCTCAAGTTCTTCAATCATCAGTGACAATTCGGTCCAGCGCTCCATCGCCGCTTCAAGCTCTTCAGCCGTTTTTGCCTGTTCGGCCATCAGTTCTTGAATCTTTCCGAAATCACTTCCCGCTTCAGCGATTTCCGCTTCCAGACGCTGATGCTTTTCTTCAAGGCCGGCGATTTTGTCTTCGATGCCGTCCCATTCGATCTGATCCTTATATGAAAGCTTTTTGCGCTTTTTCTTCGGCTCTTCTTCCGCCTTTTTCTCTTCGGCCGGCTGTTTTACCGCCGTCTTCTTCGCTTTTGCGTGTTCCATGTATTCACTGTACGAACCTTGGAAACGGGAAATGACACCTTGTCCTTCAAATACGATCAGGCGGTCAATGACGCGGTCAAGGAAATAGCGGTCATGGGATACGGTGATGACGACACCTGGGAACTGTTCGATATAATCTTCGAGCACGCTTAATGTTTCCGTGTCCAGATCATTGGTCGGCTCATCTAAAAACAGCACATTCGGTTCCTGCATCAGTACATTCAGCAAGTACAGACGGCGCTTTTCCCCGCCCGACAGCTTTCTGATATATGTCTGCTGCATCGGACGCGGGAACAGAAAACGCTCAAGCATTTGTTCCGCGGTGATGACATCGCCTTCCGCCGTTTTGACGATTTCAGCCGTCTCTTTTATATATTCAATGACTTTCATATCGCCGTTCATTTCGCTGTGGTCCTGGGTGTAGTAGCCGATCCGGACCGTCTGCCCGATGGTGATATTGCCGCTGTCAGGCTGAATTCTGCCGGCGAGGCTGTTTAAAAGTGTCGTTTTTCCGATTCCGTTCGGCCCGATGATGCCGATTCTTTCCCCCGGGATGACAAGCTCATTAAACCGGCTGATCAGCGCTTGGCCGTTATAGGTAATGGTCACGTTATCGGCTTCGATCACCTGTTTTCCGAGACGGTGTGAGCCGATCGCGAAATCGAGTGCTCCGGAGACTGCCGGCCCTTTTTGCTCCTTGAGCGCCTCCGCTCTGTCCACTCTCGCTTTTTGTTTCGTCGAGCGCGCTTTCGCCCCTCTTCTGAGCCACGCCAATTCGCGGCGCAGGAGGTTTTGACGTTTTGTTTCTTTCTGCTCCGCCAGCGCTTCCCGTTCGGCCCGTTTTTCCAAGAATACTTCATAGTTTCCTTTATACGTATAAAGGCTGCCTCTCTCAAGCTCGTAAATTCTGTTCGTCACCCTGTTCAGAAAATATCTGTCGTGCGTGACAAGCATAACGGCGCCCGGATATTGCGATAAGTAGCCTTCCAGCCATTCAATCGTTTCATTGTCCAAGTGGTTTGTCGGTTCATCCAAAATGAGCAGGTCAGCCGGCTGGATGACGTTTTTCGCAATCGCGACGCGCTTTCTCTGGCCGCCGGACAGCTCACTGACATCCTTCATCAGATCGGTGACGCCAAGTTTGGTTAAAACCGTTTTGGCTAACGTATTCGCCTCCCACGCATCATTCGCGTCCATTCGGGCCTGCGCATCAAGCAGCTGTTTCTGGCGCTGGTCATTTTCCGGTTCTTCATTCAGCGCCTGAAGCGCTTTTTCGTACTCTCTCATCGTTCTCATGACGGCTGATCCGCCGGAATAAATATGCTCAAGTACGGTTTGTCCGGCCGGAAGCTCAGGGTCCTGATGCAAAAACTCAATATGCACGCTTCCTGAAGCCGTAATCTCGCCTTCCTCCGTTGATTCAAGGCCGGCAATGGTTTTCAGAAGCGTAGACTTCCCCGTTCCGTTCGGGCCGATTAAACCGATTCTTTCATTCTCTTCAATATGAAAGGAGATATGGTCGAATAATGTCTTATCTCCGTATGTTTTATAAAGGTTTTCCGCTTTTATGATGCTCATGGTCCCTATCAATCCTCACGTAAGTTCATGTGTTCATTTTAAATCAGGCGCTGGAATAAAACTAGTAAAAGGACAGACAAATTTCTTGGAAGAGATCATTTTGTCCGAAGAATGTTTCCGCCTCTCCTTTTATACACTGGAGGGGAAGAGGTGATGACATGATCAGCGTCAGTTTGTGCGTTATCGTGAAAAATGAAGAGGAAGTGCTTTCGGGCTGTCTTGATTCCGTCAAAGACATTGCGGATGAAATTGTGATTGCTGATACGGGCTCGACCGACCGGACGAAAGAAATCGCGGCCCGTTATACGGATAAGATTTATGATTTTGAATGGATCGATCACTTTGCGGCCGCCCGTAATTTTGTGTTTTCGAAAGCGGAAATGGATTATATTCTGTGGCTGGACGCCGACGATATCCTGACGGAAAAGGACCGTGAAAAGCTGATTGAACTGAAGGCTTCGCTTTCAAAAGAGGTGGACGCGGTATCCATGTATTATCACGTCGGCTTTGATGCTCGGGGAGAGGTCAGCTTCAGATACCGCCGCAACCGACTCGTCAAACGTGAAAAAGGGTTCCGCTGGATCGGAGCCGTGCATGAGTATCTTGAAGTATACGGAAACATCATAGAAACCGATATTGCCGTCACACACCGGAAATCCGAGAAAAAGCACTCGCCTCCCTCAGACCGCAACTTGAAGATTTATGAGAAAATGGCGGAAAACAGTGAAACGATGACACCGCGCGATTTGTTTTACTTCGCGAATGAATTAAAGGATCACGGCCAGTATCAGCGCGCCATCACGTATTATCACCATTTTCTTTCCACAAAACAGTGCTGGATCGAAGACGAGATCAGAACGTGCCAATATCTATCCGATTGCTACAGGGCGGTCGGCCATGAAGAGGCCGCCATGACGTCTCTCTTAAAATCATTTCTGATCGATTGTCCGCGGCCGGAGTTCTGCTGCAGGCTCGGCGACTATTTTGCGGAGAAACGGCAATACCAGCAGGGCGTATTTTGGTATGAGCTCGCCCTATCCGCCAAAAGCAGTGATGCAGGCTTTACCCAGCTCGAATATTCCACCTGGTATCCCCATCTGCAGCTCTGCGTCTGCCACTGGCAGCTCGGCGACAGAGAAAAAGCGAAGATTCATAACGACAAAGCTGCCTCCTATCATCCATCACATCCGAGTGTCCTGTATAATCAAAACGTGCTCGGCACATAACATCAAAAAAAGAGCTGCCCCCGTATGTAGGGCAGCTCCTTATTGATTACGCTGTCGGAATTCCTCCGCTTACACTGTAAATCTGGGATGTCACATAGCTCGATTCTTCTGAGGCCAAAAAGACATAAATCCCTGCAAGCTCCGCCGGCTGTCCGGCGCGCTTTAATGGAACGGCCGGTGTTTCCTTGCCGAATTTCGGAATGTTTTCACCTGGCTGTCCTCCCGAAATCTGCAGCGGCGTCCAGATCGGCCCCGGCGCTACCGAGTTGACTCTGATTCCTTTATTCGCCAGCTGCTTTCCTAAGCCGACGGTAAAACCGATAATGGCATGTTTCGTCGCGGCATAATCCAACAGCATCGGGCTTGGATTATACCCTTCTACGGACGTTGTCGTGATAATAGACGCGCCTACCGGCAGATACGGAAGCGCGGCTTTGACGAGCCAATACAGCGAGAATACGTTGACTTCAAATGTTTGATAGATTTGTTCTGTGGCAAGATCGCTGATATCATCCACTGCCTGCTGTTTGCCGGCGACAAGAGCGAGCGTGTCAAGACCGCCAAGCTCTTGATACGCTTTTTCCGCCAATTCTCCGCAAAACGCTTCATCGCTTAAATCTCCCGGCAGCAGAACGGCTTTTCTTCCCTCTTTTTCAATTAACGCTTTCACTTCTTCGGCATCCGGCTGTTCCTCAGGCAGATAGTTAATCGCCACATCCGCCCCTTCCCGGGCATAAGCAATCGCGGCGGCCCGGCCGATACCTGAATCGCCGCCGGTGACGAGGGCTTTTCTTCCCTTCAGCTTGCCGGCTCCTTTATAGCTCGTTTCACCGCAGTCCGGCAAAGGCTTCATCTCTTTTTGCAAACCGGGCGGTTCTTGATATTGTTTTGGAAATTCATCATGATCATATTTCGTCAGCGGGTTGTGCAGATTTGCATCAGACATACAAGACTCCCCTTTATCATTGGTGATGTATTCGTATGTGTACCCCTGAGCATGATGGATCAAACGTGTAAGTGCAGTTTCCGATTGATAAAGGGAAAACAAAAAAGGAGCCCGTAAGCTCCCTTTTTTTATGACTCTCCGAGTACGTTTTCAGCCATTTTCGCTAAATGCTGGGCGCTTCCCGAAATTTCCTGCATCGTGGCAGAAATTTGTTCAACCGCCGCCGCTTGGCCGTTTGTGTTCTGGTTGATGGATTCAATAGAGTCCTCCAGCCCTTTCAGCAGGCTGTGGATTTTTTTCGTAATCTGATCAATTTGGCCGACATTGTCTTTTGAATGAGTGGCAAGCTTGCGGATCTCATCCGCCACCACGGAAAAGCCCTTGCCGGATTCTCCTGCTCTCGCGGCTTCAATGGCCGCATTCAAACCGAGCAGATTGCTTTGATCCGAGATGCCCTTGACAGTGACGGAAATGTCGGCGATTTCTCCCGCGCTTTCACTGACTTGTTTCGCCTGAGTGGAAATCCCGGTCATCTGTGCTGAGAAACCGCTGATGGATTCTGAGATATCCGCGATGGCCGAAGCGGTCTGTTCCACGACGGCGGACAGGCTTTCAGCGACATCGTGAAGCTTGGCTGATTTTTCAAGGCTGGTGCCGAGGCCGACGCCGCCGATGACTTTTCCGTTTTCATCGTGAAGCGGAATCGCTCTGGCGATCAGCGGAAATCCGAACAGCTCTTTCGGCACCATGCTTGTCTTCTTCTGATTCATGCGGATCGCGTCTGTAATGATATCCCCTTTTTGCAGCGGGTCTCCCGGCTTTACATTAAGAGAAAACGTTTTAGCCGGGATATTCACGATTAATTTTTCTGTATCATAAATTCCGATGGTGATGTCATCTTGGATCAGGCTGTTTAAAAAAGGCGCAACTTTGACAAAGGCGTCAAGCAGGCTGTGCGTTTGCTGCTCCGTCTGTATACTCATTTCTTTCACTCCTTCTTAATATGGGAATTGCCGTTTTTCATGCTGAACCGAAATCCATTTCAGCGTGGTGAATTCTTCAAGGCTCCATTCGCCGTTCAGCCTGCCGAGACCTGATTGTTTCTCGCCGCCGAACGCGACGTTCGGTTCATCATTAATGGTCGTATCGTTGACGTGAATCATGCCGGTTTCGATCCGCTTGGCAAACTCAACGCCGCGCTCAACGTTTGCCGTATGCACGGCTCCGCTTAAACCGAACGGTGTCGCGTTTGCTATGCTTACCGCTTCATCCTCCGTTTCAAACGGCATGATGCAGACGGCCGGTCCGAACAGCTCCTCCTTCGCGATGCTCATCTCAGGTTTCACATCTTTTAAAATGACGGGCTCAGCGACCGTTCCGCTGAATCGGCCGGACAGCACCGGAACCGCTCCCTCTTCTATCGCTTTTTCGACAGACCGTCTCAGACCTTCCGCCTGCCTCTCATTGATTAAAGGACCGATAACCGTATCAGGGTCCATCGGATCGCCGACTTTCAGCGATGACACTTTCGCTTCGTAAAGCTCTGTAAATTTGTCATATACAGATGTGTGAACGAGCACGCGGTTCGCCGACATACAGATCTGGCCTTGATGCGTAAACCGGCTGAATACGGCCGCATTGACGGCGTATTCAAGATCAGCATCCTCAAGCACGATCAGCGCGCTGTTTCCGCCAAGCTCCAACAGCGGTTTTTTAAAGTGTTTGACCGCAAGCTGTCCGATATAGCTGCCCACTCCGGTTGAGCCTGTAAATGAGATAATCCGCGGCACGGGATGCTCAACAAAGCTGTCGCCGATCTCCCCGATATCCGTCACGATAACATTGAGCAGCCCGTCCGGTACGCCGGCCGCTTCAAAAATTTTCGCGATAAGCGTTCCGCCGCAGATCGGTGTTTCTTCATGAGGCTTCAGCACGACGCCGTTCCCCGCGCCGAGTGCCGGCGCAACAGATTTCATCGAAAGGAAAAATGGGAAATTAAACGGGCTGATCACCCCCACGACTCCGGCGGGTATTCTGTACAGTCTGTTTTCTTTTCCGTCAATCGTGGACGGGAGAATTTTTCCTTCCATCCGCACCGGAAATGTTGCGGCTTCTTTTATCATATTTTTGACAAGTCCGATTTCAAACTCAGCCTTCAGCCGTGTTCCGCCAAGCTCCTCCATGATTAAGTAAATAATCGCTTCTTCGTGCTCTTCAATGAAAGAAACGGCGTTTTCCAAAATGGCCCGCTTTTTAAAAGGGTTTACTTTGTCCCATTCTTGTTTCGCAAGAGCCGCGGCGCGATATGCCGCATCCACGTCATCAGACGTCGCTTTTTGGAATGAGGTGATGACTTTTTGAGTATAAGGATTTCTGTTTTCCAATACGTTCCGGCTGCTTCCATCCCTCCATCGGCCGCCGATAAACTGCTTATTTAGTTCTTCATATTGAAACATGTAAACATCTCCCTTTCACCGAAACTTGAAATTAGTTGATGAGTCATCTTTTGTATCGGTCTTAAGGTGAGAAAATTGAACTATTTCACAATAAAATTCCCGTTCCTTCCGTGCATCGACGCTTTTTAGCTTTGTCCTTTTAAAGTGGAAAATTCTTTAATTGACTGCGAGAAATTTCGACAATATAATACAAACGTCAGTGTATATAATGATAAGAATATTATGAATTTTCAGGAGGACCCATATGTCTTTACTATTTCGGAAAAAGCCGCTGGCTGACTTAAAGGCCCAGAGCAAACAGACCAGCCTGTCCCGCTCGTTAAGCGCTTTTGACTTGGTTTTGCTCGGAATCGGCTGTGTTGTCGGCACTGGGATTTTTGTGATTACCGGGACTGTGGCTGCGACAGGCGCAGGACCGGCTTTGATTCTGTCGTTTGTGCTCGCGGGCCTTGCCTGCGCGCTCGCCGCGTTTTGTTATGCGGAATTTTCTTCATCGATTCCGATTTCAGGCAGCGTATATACGTATTCATATGTCACTCTCGGGGAGTGTCTCGCGTTTTTAATCGGATGGGACTTAATGCTTGAATATGTCATCGCGCTCGCCGCCGTCGCAACCGGCTGGTCATCCTATTTCCAGTCGCTTCTTGCAGGCTTCGGGCTGCATCTTCCGGAGGCGCTGACCGCCGCACCCGGCAGCAAAACGGGTGCCGTGTTCAACCTGCCGGCCGTTATCATTATTTTGGTCATCACCGCGATTGTTTCAAGGGGCGTGAAAGAAAGCACTCGCTTTAACAATGTCATTGTATTGATGAAAATTGCGATCATTCTGCTGTTTATCATCGTCGGTTTCGGCTACGTGAAACCGGAAAACTGGTCGCCGTTTATGCCGTTCGGAATGAAAGGCGTCATCACGAGCGCCGCGACCGTTTTCTTCGCGTATCTCGGATTTGATGCCGTGTCAAACGCGTCGGAAGAAGTGAAAAACCCGCAGAAATCAATGCCGGTCGGAATCATCGGCGCGCTCGCCATCTGCACCATCCTTTACATTACGGTATCGCTCGTCCTGACGGGAATGCTTTCGTACACCAAGCTGAACGTCGGAGATCCGGTATCTTTCGCGCTCCAATTTGTCGGCCAGAACAAGATAGCAGGCATTATTTCCGTCGGCGCGATTATCGGGATTACAACAGTGATGCTCGCTCTGCTTTACGCTCAGGTGCGCCTTACATTTGCGATGAGCAGAGACGGCCTTTTGCCACGCATGTTTTCCAAGGTTCACCCGCGTTTTAAAACACCGTTTCAAAACACATGGGTGACGGGGATCGTTGCCGCCGGGATCGCGGGTTTTATTGATCTGGGAACCTTGGCGCATCTCGTCAATATGGGAACCTTGGCGGCCTTTACGGTCATTGCGATCGCCGTCATCGTTTTAAGAAAGAAACATCCGGAGATCAAATCTTCCTTCCGTGTTCCTTTCGTGCCTGTTGTGCCGATCATCAGCGCATGCTTATGCGTGTATCTCGCAAGCAGCCTGCCGGGCGTGACATGGCTCGCCTTTGTCATCTGGATCGCCGCCGGGATCGTCGTTTATATGATGTATTCGAGAAAACACAGTTTGTTAAATAAATAAAAAGGGAGGCTCTTTTTTCTGTTTGAGAAAGAAGAGCCTTTTTTGCACTTGATAATTCATTCACCTTATGAATAATATGGTGTATGCTTCGTTTACATAAAAAGGAGGAGAATCACTTTGGCCATTGCCGCCCCGCTTAAAGAAAAACCTGTCCATCGTCCCGAGACAACCATGTATTCTATTTTGTTCATTATCGGGATTTGTCATCTGCTGAACGATTCACTGCAAGCGGTGATTCCGGCGATGTTTCCGATTTTGGAACGTTCCATGAATCTTACATTTACGCAGCTCGGAATGATCGCCTTTACGCTGAATATGGTGTCTTCCGTGATGCAGCCCGTCATCGGCTGGTATACGGATAAACGCCCGATGCCGTATGCTTTGCCGCTCGGACTCACCGCAAGCATGCTCGGCATTTTAGGTCTCGCGTTCGCCCCGTCTTTTCTGACGATTTTATGCTGTGTCTTTTTTATCGGCCTTGGCTCCGCCGTCTTTCATCCTGAAGGATCGCGTGTCGCTTACATGGCCGCCGGCGAAAAGCGCGGATTGGCGCAATCGATTTACCAAGTCGGAGGGAATACCGGCCAGGCGATGGCGCCCTTGATTACCGCGCTGATTCTCGTTCCGCTCGGTCAATTCGGCTCTGTCTGGTTTACGCTAGTCGCCGCAATCGCTGTGCTGTTTCTCATTTATATCGCCAAATGGTATAAAGGCCGCCTTATTCATTTGCGCGCCGCAAGTAAAAAATCACCGGCCGCCGCTGTGCAGACCGTGATTACAAAACCGATTATTCTTGCACTTATCATGATTATCTTCTTAATTTTCGCGCGCTCCTGGTATGTGAGCGCGATCGGCAACTTTTATACGTTCTATGTGATGAATGCCTATCATGTCAGCATTCAGCAGGCACAGAGCTACATCTTCGTCTTTTTATTTTTCGGAGCTGTCGGAACGTTTCTCGGCGGGCCGCTTGCAGACCGTTTCGGAAAGCGGAACGTCATCATCGTTTCCATGACGGCATCGGCTCCCTTGACGATTTTCCTTCCGTTTGCGGGACCTGTCATCGCCTATGGCGTACTGGCGCTGATCGGCGTTGTTCTGATGTCCAGCTTCTCCGTGACGGTCGTCTACGCGCAGGAGCTTGTTCCCGGCAAAATCGGAACGATGTCAGGGCTTACGGTCGGGCTCGCCTTCGGAATGGGCGCGATCGGAGCGGTTGCGCTCGGAGCTCTTATTGATTCAGCGGGATTGACGCCGACCATGACTGCCGTCGCCTTTCTGCCCGTTTTAGGTCTGCTCGCCTTTGTCCTGCCGAGTGACAAAACATTAAAAGAATGGCATTCATAAAAATAATCCCTGCCTTTTCGGCAGGGATTTTATGTTTCAACCGTATAAAAATGAGTGTCAGGAACAGCATATTTCGGAATAAACCCGTCTCTGAAATCAGGAAATGCTTTTTGAATTTCATCAATCCATTTTTTTACGTTTTTGATGTACGGCACGTAAATCATATTGACTGTCGCCTCGTCATCAATGTGATAGTACCAGCACAGATTGAATTCGTTCTCCGTGACGAGCGTAAAGCCTGAAAAATGATAAAAAATCAACGGGGTGTCATTGACATATACAGCCCCGTCGCGCAGGCTGACGTCATATTGCTCAATATTCCACAGCGCCGCATTCGCGCCGATCGACTCCGTGACATGAACGTCTTCAAACTGCGCGGGCCACTTTTCAACATACCTTTGGTCACCGTATGTCTTTTTTTCTTCATTCATCTCCACCGTACAATAGGAGATGCAATCCTGTCTCCACTGCCAGACCGCCCGATACGCTTCCCCGGTATTCCGCGCGCCGACAAACCCGGTGTTGTACTGCCCCGTCAGCTTGTAATAAGACGCAAACCGTTCTGAATTGCGGTGATCCGTCAGAAAAAGGGAAGCATCCGGCTTTTCCGCAAACAGCTCGCCCGCATCTGAGAAGAAAAAGAGATCGGTGTCCAAGTGGGCAAAATATTCAGCTTCATCATACTCTGTCATCACATGGAACAGAAATGCCGGCTTCAGCGTCCAGCAATATTCATGAAACGTCCGGCCGCCCTTTGCTTCAAGCAGCTCCGGGTCCTCCATTTCATGGAGCTGAACCGCCGTGACATGTTCCCACGGCACCTGCTGAATCAGTTCGTACGCTTTCTGGTCGACACACAGCACATACAGATGAAAATCCCGGCAATGCTCATGGAGAGAATGAATCATCGGCATCAGTTTAAAGATATGCGTTCTGGAAACAATGGTTGAAAAATGATATTTACTCACCATATCACATCCAATTTATTTAAGATCCACATGCAGTAAATCAGCAGCCAGCGCTTTGAACGCCCTTGCAAAGTGCGTGACGCCCAGCTTTTTTTCCGCTTTTGCCAAAAGCTTTCCGACCTCCGGCAGATTGAAGCTGTTCGCCGTGATACGCGGGCTTTTCGTCTTCCAGTCCGGGTCGAGGTTGCGGTCTTTAACCGCGTGCAGCAGCTCGAGAAAAATGTGCAGCAGACTTTCATATTTCTCATAATCAAGCAGCACTTCGATGTCTGCCATCATGCTGTTGGTTAACTCCGCGTCAAACGGGCCGTTAAACGCGAGGTGCACGTCAAGCGAATGAATGTCATTGTACTTGTCGCACATGTACGCGATATTCGCCCTGATGTCATCAACGGAAGCGCAGTTGCTCGGATGCTCCTGATGGACGCTCATGATATCGCGCCGCAGCTGAAATCTCATTCCCGACTGATGAAGCCTGATGCCGAGATCATAATCTTCAAAGCCGTATCTGACAATGCCTTCATCAAACAGGCCGAGATCTGCCACGTGCTGTCTCTTGACTGACGAATTGTTCGTAATGAAAAAACGCCACGGCAGACGGTAGCCGTTCAAATCATCTCCGTATTTTTCCAAAATGCTTTTCAGCACACGGATAAAGTCGGTATCTAAATCAAAACATTGGTCAAGAAAACTTCCGTCTCTGATGTCACTTTCATCAAGGAGCGGCTCTTTATCGCCCGGCAGCTCTTCATACAGTTCGGCGAGTTTTTCCTTATGCTCTTTTTCAAAACGGTCATAATAAAAGCTGTAAATCCGCTTCCAGAACATACCGCATACGACAAGATCGTCCCGGTTCTCATGAGCCTTGATATGCTTCGCCACCAAATCTTTTTCAGCAAGCATATCGCTGTCATGGAAGATCAAAATATCACCTCTGGCATTG
Organism: Bacillus sp. KS1; assembly: GCF_020075515.1. Taxonomy (NCBI): domain Bacteria; kingdom Bacillati; phylum Bacillota; class Bacilli; order Caryophanales; family Bacillaceae; genus Bacillus; species Bacillus sp. KS1. The sequence continues at coordinate 25,978 of NZ_JACAWW010000013.1, forward strand.
CGGACCGCCTGATTCCGGCCGTAAGCGATCCCTCTGTTTTCTTTAATTCTCACAAAAATCAGCGGAAAATTCGCGCTGAATGATTCAAGCATGGATAAGGTTCCGTCTTCCGAACCGTTGTCAGCCACAATCACTTCGAACGGCTCTGTGCATTCCTGTTCATTCAGGGACAGCAGGCTGTTATAAAGCCTCTCCTTGGAATTATATGCGGGAACAATGACGCTTGCCTTCACTTTTCGTTCACTTCCTGTATATGATCATTTATTTGTTATCATCCTCAGATGCAAAACCGCTGAACTCCGGGCAGACGGCGCTGACCGTCCCGATCACCCGCTTCAGAATGTCCTGATAAAGCTGATGGACAAACGGCAGGTCGGTCCGGTCCGTCTCATGAATCTGCCGAATGTCGCCGGCTGTAACGATCCGGTATCCGCTGAAATGATAGAAAATCAGCGGACTTCCGTCTTCAAGCACAAGACGCCCGTCCTTCCATGAAAACGTGTGGCGGCCGTAATTCCAATGTCCGATATTCACGCCGGGCGTGGTGATGTCACACACATTCGGGAACAGGCCGGACATGTAATCCAAGTAGCCTTGATCTCCGAATTTTCCTTCGCCCGGCGCATTTTTGCATTCTTCAAGGCAGCGTTCTTTCCACCATCTGAGACAATCTGTGCCGGCACTGTCGGTTTTGAAGCTGAGAAAACCGGAATTATACCGGCCTAAAAGACGCTGCAGCATGTCGATTTCCTGTTTTTCAAATGAGGGAATGACGATATCGCCCCGTGACAGAAGCACCGAACAATCCGGCTGATTGTCAAAAATCGCGCGCGGATCAGCGAAGAAAAACAAATCGGCATCAATGTACGTGACACGCTCTAATTCCGGATGTCCGTCCAGCACGAATTCGAGAAATACCGGCTTCACCGTCCAGCAGTATTCGCTCTGATCTCTCGTCCGCTTCAGTTCAAGGAGCTCCTCATTTTCCAGTGCGGACACCTGAATCAAGGTAACATTATCCGGCCGCATTGCCTGAAGCACGTCATAGGTGTCTTGATCCATACACAACGTAAAAATGGGGGCGTCCGCCTGAACCGCTTTCAATGAGCCGAACAAAGCGATAGCCTGATACAGCCTTCCTTTTGATAAAACTGTGCAATATGCGCTTGTCACGTCTTTCTCTCACCTCTGTTTCTGTTACTTTTGAAAAAAGGCTTTATACCATTCGATCGTTTTTTCCAATCCTTCATCAATGGTATGCGCGGGCGTCCAATTCAGAAGCTTCCTCGCCTTTTCCGCCGATAAATATTGGTGCTTGATTTCATGGCTTCCCTGGTTGAGCACTTTCGGCTTGAGGTCACTGTCCATGGCCTTAAGAATTTTTTCTACAAGCTCCAGCACCGTCAGCTGAATCTCATTGCTGAAGTTGAACGCTTCTCCCGCGAGATTGAGCTCCTCCATCTTTTCCGCCAGCAAAAGGTATGCCTCGACCGCATCCTCGATGTAAAAATAATCACGGATAAATGTGCCGTCGCTGCGGATTTCCGGCGCTTCACCGTTCAGCACGAGCTGAATCGTCTGCGGAATAATCCGATTGAAGTTCAAATCTCCGCCGCCGTACAAGTTGCCGCAGCGCGTAATACAGACCGGAAGTCCGTACGTATTAAAATATGTGTGGCTTAATAAATCGGCACAGCTTTTTGATACGTCATACGGATGTTTGCCCTGAAGAGGCATGTTTTCATCGTACGGCAGTGTCGGCTGGTCGCCGTACGCTTTATCACTGGACGCGACGATCACCCGCTTGATGAGCGGATGCCTGCGGCACGCTTCAAGGATGTTCCATGTGCCGAGAATATTGGCTTCAAATGTGGAAATCGGATTGCGGTTTGCGACGCCGACGATCGCCTGAGCGGCTAAATGAAAGACCGTGTCAATTTCATATTCGCCCAGCGCCCGTTCAATCACATCCAGATCTTCAAGCGCGCCCTGCACGATATTCATTTGCTTCACTTGTTCTCCCTGATACAGGTTCGACTTGGGCACAGTGTCACGGACAAGTCCCGTCACATTAGCCCCCTGATCGATCAGTTCCTTCACCAAGCAGCTTCCTAAAAGACCTGTACATCCCGTCACAAACACATTTTTATTTTTCCAGAAACTCAAACTTGATCACCATACCTTCCATACATGTTGTCCCCGGTCCCACATGTTGTTGATTTCCAGCAGATTTTTATACGTATCGATCGCCGTCCAGAAACCGTAATGCCGGTATACCGCCAATTCGCCGTCTTTCGCCAGCTCCTTCAGCGGTTCTTCTTCAAACATGACGTCCCTGTCTTTCGGCAGATAATCAAATACCTTCGGGCTGAGCACGAAAAATCCGCCGTTGATGATGCCGTCACTTGAGGTTTTTTCAGAAAAGCTTTTCGCCATACCGTCTTCAACCGTCAGCGTTCCGAATTGCGAGGTCTTTTCTATACCGGTGACGGTTGCCGAAGCCCCTTTTGATTGATGATAGCTGATCAGATGAAACAGGTTGATGTTCGCCAGTCCGTCCCCGTACGTCATAAGAAAGGTTTCATCACCGATGATGTCCTTCGCCTGTAAAAGCCGTCCCGCTGTCTGCGTGTGTTCCCCCGTGTCTAAAAAAGTGATTTTCCACGGCTCGGATTTTCCCAATATCCGCACTTCTCCGGTAGAGCTGTCCAGCGTCATGCTGTGATTCTTCCAGTCATAATCTAAGAAATATTCCTTAATCATCTCTCCTTTGAAACCAAGAAGCAGGATAAATTCGTTCACGCCATAGTATTGATAGAGTTTCATAATATGCCATAGAATCGGTTTACCGCCTATCATGGCGAGCGGTTTGGGACGTTCATTGGTGATTTCGCTCATTCTCGTTCCTTTTCCGCCGCAGAGAATGACTGCTTTCATCTCTACCCCTCTTCTCTGTGAATATTGGATTCGAAACCGCCCGTATAAGAGAAACCAACCCGATAATTTGTCCGATTCTCTATCACCGGTTTCAAAATCTACTGTAAGATATGAGAGATTGGCGCCCTTTGTGACCAAAAGCTCTCTCTTTTTTCAGATTGGTGAAGATACACACAAAAAAAGAGCCTCACGGAAATTCCGTAAGGCTCTTTCTATTATTTATTATCCTGATTCAGCTTTTCTTTGCCGTAATGATATTTAGACGGATCAACCGGCGTAAAGTCGCTCAATTTGTGGAATCTGAGCAAGTCTTTGTACATCACGCTGTCAGACAGCTTCAGCTGCTCTGTGACTCTGGCTTTCAGGTTTTTCGTTTCCTGATTGCCTTTCAGTTCTTTACCTGTCTTCGTATCGTATACGACATTGGAGATGGAAGTATATTTCGGCGTGACGTAATCTCCGTTACGGAACGTCACCGTATCATCATGGTCTTTCGAGAAGAGATCGGTGCCGAAATTAATATATTTCTTAGAATCGATGCCTTCCAAGTGAAGGATCGTCGGCACAACGTCCATTTCACCGCCGTACGTATGGTTCACCCCGCCTTTTTTGCCGGGGATGCGAAGCATAAGCGGCACACGCTGATTCTGCGCGTTTTGATAAGGCGTAATTTCTTTGCCGAGAATTTCTTTCATCGCGCGGTTATGGTTTTCAGAGATTCCGTAATGGTCTCCGTAAAGCATAATCACCGAGTTGTCATATAAACCGGATGACTTCAGATCTTTAAAGAACTGTTCAAGCGCCTCGTCGAGATAACGCGCCGTCTGGAAATAGTCATCCACAGTCGCGTCGCCCGTTTTCGCTTTTTCGATCGTTGCGTCTTTTTCATCAAGCGTAAACGGATAATGGTTCGTCAGCGTGAGCAAATGCGCGTAGAACGGCTGTTTCAGCGATTGAAGCTTCGGTACGGATTCTTTGAAGAATGGTTTATCCTTCAGTCCCATATTGACAAGGTTGTCATCAGACATATCGTATGTGCTGGCGTCAAAGAATTTATCGTAGCCGATATGTTTGTAAATCTGGTCACGGTTCCAGAATGATTTGTAGTCACCGTGTAAAACGGCGCTTGTATAGCCCTCACTTTGGTCAAGGATGGCAGGAAGCGATTGATACGTGTTTTCCCCTTTTGTCACGAAGGCTGACCCTTCAGGCAGTCCGAACAGGCTGTTATCCATCATCAGCTCGGCGTCAGATGTTTTACCTTGGCCCGTTTGGTGGAAAAAGTTATCAAAGTACGTCATGTCCTCTCCGCCGCGGGCGAGTTTATTCAGGAACGGCGTGACTTCTTTTCCGTCAAGTTTGTAGTTGATCAAAAACGATTGGAAACTTTCCAAGTGAATCTTAATAATGTTTTTGCCTTTGGCCTTGCCGAAATACTCGGCGTTCGGCTTCGCATAATGCGACGATGTGTAGTTTTCAACGCTCGTCAGGTCATCGCTGCTGGCATATGCCCGCTGTGATTCCGTCTGCGCCGTCTGTACGCCGTCATAAATCGTGTAATTATAAAGGCCTAAGTATTTTACAATGTAATTGCGGTCAAACGTTCTTGTCAGCAGCTCCGGGCGGTCCTCTTCGGCAATCGCCAGGTTCACGAAGAACAAAACAATACCCGTCACGATAATTAATGACGTATACCGTTTTTTCAGCTTGAATTCCTTCAGCTCACGTCTCCACACCAGAAGCGCGATTAAGATAATAATATCAACAAAGTATAAAATATCATGGCCGGACATAATGCTGAAGATGCCGTCTCCCATATTTCCGACATTACCGGATTGCTTTAAGTTAGGGAATGTCAAGAAATCATCGAAGAATCGATAGAATAGGATATTTGCATACAAAATAAACGTCATGATGAAATCAATAATCACCATGATAATCGCTGATTTGCGACCTTTCGCAAACAATGCCAGTCCTAAAAAGAAAATGGCGCTTGAGAACGGATTGATCACAAGCAGAAACTGCTGCGTCGGACCCTTCACCCCAAGGTTGAATTCAGCATGATAGGCTAAATACGTTTTGGCCCAAAACAAAATAATAGCCAGTACAAAAAAACTAAGTCTGTAAGAAAATAATTTCTTCATGGCAACCTCTACTTTCCTAAACACTTTAAATCTGTATTCTTACTTTTTGCTTCAATTCCTGCTTTCCGAGCAAAACGAAAGCATCACACAGCCCCATAAACACACCATTTAAAAAAACGATATATTTATCATTCGTGTCATGCCCATTGAACATCTTATCCCGCCAGCCATTAGACGCAGGATATCCGTTCTTCGTTTCACATTTTTTTCTGGCATTAAAAGGTACCGTATTCAGACCCGGTCTGAAAATAGGAGATACCAAATATAAGAATAACACAAACTTCTAAAAACGAAAAATGAATATCAAAGACAGCCGCCCAACAGGCGGGCTGAAGTTATTGTATGCAAAGGGGCTGAAAAACTTGAAGGTTTTTTTGGCTGATGTAAAAAAAAGGACTGGAATCATCCAGTCCTTCACCTGTCAAATTATCGCTTAGACCCTAAAGATATACTTTCTTCATGTATACCTTTTGTTTTTTATAATCCAACCATGCAGCAGAGCTGGCATTTGTGACTGCTTAAACTGGTCCCCAACACTGGTCCTTAACGCGTCTTGCAAATTTCTGTTTCTCATTAGCGAAAAAAATTGTGAACTGGTTTCATCAAACCCGCCAATAAAGGAATTACCTACATGAAATGACACCCCATGTTGTTCTTTGGTCACAACATGCAGCAGCTGTTTAAATTCTTCAAGTGTTAAAGAAGCACGATATTGATCTTTTAAATAGGCTTCTTCCTCACGAGATTGCGCTGTGTTAAGGCCCTCTCCCAAACTGTTCCTGTTCAAGTCTACAATATAGATACATGATTGATCTGATAATAGATGGATGAGTGTATTTACAATAGCAATAGGATTCTTAAAGAGTCCAAAACATAGATGTATGAATATAATGTCTTGCTTCTTAGACACATATTGCATAATATTTTCTGCATTTGAACATATAAAAGATGCATTAATACCGAGTTTTTTTGCTGAAGAAATTGCTTGGGCAGAGGAATCAATACCTGTCAGTTCGATCTTTTGAAACCGACTGTTCAAATATTGAATTACTTGCCCCTGTCCGCAACCAATATCTAATACAGAATACGGCTCTCTATTAAATTTACTGGAGTAAAACGACAGAAATGTTTCAATTGAAATACTTCTAATGGATGAGGTTTCCCTCTCATCATACCGAAAGCTCACTTTACTTTTCTCGGGATGAGAAAACCATGTTTGTGCTTGAATTCTGTTGGCTTCTGACTCTCTAACAATTGTTTCAATTTCCATATAACTGTGACACCTCCAAAGAGTTTACCACTCTGCTTGAGACATTGTCGGCGAAGATGTATTTATTTTCTTTTTGCTGACAGGACGAAAATACTGGATAGTTAAATTGTGCACAATATGGAATGCAGCTGCTGATAAAAAATCAAATTGTGCAGCTATTACAGCTATTACAGTAAATACAGTCATATAGGGGGCTGACTTTACACCACCAAGGGGACTATGGAGCAGTAAAAATCCTATCGAGCTAATACACGTACACAATAAGACAGAATCAAAGAAGTATAGTTTAAATAGAAAAGGAATACAAATTCTCCATATTAATTCCTCTGAAACTGCGCATAAAGGCAGAAAAATCAATGTATCAAGTTTATTTACTTTTCTTTTAACAAATACAACAGATTTGTTTTTCCCCTTCCAGATAACATAAGGAAAAAAGAAACCTAGGGCACTAAATAATAAAACACCGTACGCATTATTGCTATGTATTAAAAAAAAGTTATCATCTATTAAGAAGATGCTGCAACACATAATTCCACCAAAAACGGTGATAATATCATAACTGCGCTGCGGTGTTATATGACGAGTCAGTTTATATTCCTTAGTTCTATGCTTGATTTGATACATAACTGTTAGCTTTGAAACATAGGGACCCATCAAATGAATCAGGATCCCTATAAAGATGCATGCCCTTAACTCCATCATGTTCCTGCAACTAAAGTATATATAGGGGCATCGTCTACTCCATTATGGCCGCCAATAAGATCCATGAGTTCATCATCTATAAACCCTCCGTATGGACGGCTCTGGATACATTGGGCTGTGGCCAATAAAATCATATTCTGCATCAGATGACCCGCTTCAATAAATATAAATCGATATGAACGATGGCCATATTTAAACCTTGATCTCCAAAAGCTAGCCGATATGATTACAGCGAAAGAAAAGTCCTTTACAGCTTCTTCTTGTAACATTATTCTTCCGAAATCCTCTTCAGAGTACTCACCTAGATGAACTAGGCCCTTTCGATAAGGATCAAAGTGATATAGACCTTTTTCCAAAGAATCCACCTTGTTGCTAACAACATACAGATCCAACGGATAAAGAGCTCCGCCAGAAGGAATAGGGCGTCTAGGACCTTCAGGGCGCTCTATTAATCCATAACTACCCTGCAGAATGGTAGAAAGCTGTGCTAGTGTTGTACTACCACCGTTAAACTGTTCGATACTTCTTCTATTTTGAATAACTTCATCTAATGATACACTTGTCCTCAATGGGGAAGGTAATGTAATCAATGGCAAGTCATCAAATCGTTTACCTGCATGAGTAGCGATCTTCTGTAATGTTGCGGATCTCATTAGGCCAGCTACTCCTGGCGCGTCCCACGCCATAGAATTTCGATAAACTTTTGAAGCCTCAAACCAGTTCTCAGAAGGATCATCAAATCTTAGTTTTTCATTGCCATAGACTACATCAACCAAATTAGTGGCATGCCTTTCAATCTCTTTCATTTCGTTAACCCCTTTCACGTTAGTATTTATGGGAATGGATGAGGTACTGGATTAAGTGTTTCGATTGTAAACGGCTCTGGTACTAACCCTAAATCGTAAGAATGTCGTAATATACGTTCTCCACCCAACATTCTTCCCCTGTAAAGGACATCTATAGGTTTAAACCCTGGAATGATGGACTTTACTACATGAGCTCCGGCATCTTTTATATCAGGACTTGTTAAATCAAATGTAGCCACTTTAAAACCTTTTTCATATAGGTGATTATTTAGATTATTCCAAAGTGCATCAGGAGAACTATCATCGAATGACTCAAATTGGTTTACATCAACTAAAGTGCTGTTGCTTGTAAGGAAATCAGCTTCCTTAACGATATCGGTTCCTGCGTAAAGCTTGATATGATCCTCAAAACTATTGATATCCCTATTAAAATCCGCATTCACTAATGCGTTACCTAAGCGCTGTTCTGTCTTAACCCAAGTTCTTGTATACATACCTTCAATTGCTGCCTTTTCACAAGCCTTTTCTATCGAATAGGAGGAGGCGGCTCCAATTGCAAAAGGGGCTAAATTCGTATGAGGGTTTCTGACAACTGCCAGCACAGAAGGAATACCTGAAAATACAGTCATATCAACTAAGTGCAGCCGCAATGATGTTGGTTTAATATATCTTTCATGAAAGCGTTTTAATCTCGGAGAAGAATTCACATCAATCTGAGGCAAGCTCAGCTTGTTATACCAGGTAAGCATAAAAGCATCCCGTTCAACCGTTTCAAATAAACCGGATATTGCTGCTTCTACAAAGGTAATTCCGCAAGCAAGACCGTTACTTGTAGCATGACCTATATTAGTGTCCCCAGGCCATTCCGTATGATTGGCGATATGGATTAGTTGCCCTGGGGTCCATACCTCCTCATTTGTTTTAGCATATGTCCCTTTTCTCCACCATAGCTTAGTATTTTCATCCCAAACTTCATGAGGAAATATAGGATCTTTGAATTGAGTTGGAGCGTACAATTCCCAATCTTTATATCCAATGAAACGCTTATTCTCCTTCTCTAATTCCTTTTGTGATCCAAAACATACAACATCAGAATCAAATGGAAGATAAGCTGCACTATATCTTTCCACCGTTTCCCCAATAGCAGCTAGTCTTGCCGCAGCCGCATTATCCGATCCGCCTCCATTATAAGAATTAGAGGGGATTCCGAATAAAATTTTACTGTCTGTCCCATGAGCACCGTACGAGTGTCCCCAAACGTCATCTACATCGCGTAATTTCCGATACTCTCTTCTTACTATACCTACATATGGATCAGCAAGACTATCAAGGACTTTCCATGAATCTTCTAATGTCGTCCATTTACTCACCATAATTATTTGGCCACCTCGCCGTGATACCATACTTGAGGAAACCCTGTGTCAGCGGCAGGAGAACACTTTTGGCATCTCGGTACTCTATATACACGATGATTATCCACTGAAACTCCCCTGTCATCCAAATTGACAGTTATAAAACCACCTGGAACGGCGCTTGGTGCATAGTCTCTTAGTGTAATCCACTCTGTGACAAGATTATTCGCTATTCCTGCCTGTACCAAATGAACTGGCTGATTATATACCGGTTGTTTCGCAGTGTTGACTGGCTTGACCTTCATCAATTCTGAACGAAATACCTCATCTGAAAAGTTTGCTGATTTACGTAAGTTATAACAATGGAGACATGCAGACTTGTGTGGAATGAAAAATGGACCAACCCAAGCTGTCTGACCATCATATGAAATAACACACAACCAAGGAACATGATCTTCTAATGACTGATCATTTACTTGTTCTAACAGCGGATCCAAATGTGAAGCTGCTACAGCAATACGTATCGAAGGCTTCCCATTATCCGGTTTTTCTTTCCAATCTATGTTTAACCCTGTTTCCTGCAAGCTATTAGTAAGGGTTATTGCTAGGTTATTTTCCCCATGTGCTACAACTTCCACTATGCTTGTCTTTAATCTATGTAAGATCTGGTTGACTTCCACTTGCCCCCCTGCCCTCTCATATGCCAAAAAAGCAGTCATGTCAAAACTAGAAGTAGATTGTATACACAATCCGTTCGTCACCAGGAAATCGAAGACGTTTCTTAACTGATCTTTCTCTAGGTTGAACCTTTGGTGCAGTTCTTCAATTGAGACTCCATTCTCACATACAAGATATTCTGAAATTGCATCAAAGAATTCAACGATTCCTTCTCCATCAACTTTTGTAATGGATTGTGCTTTAAAGCTTAACAGGCTTCCTTCCAATTCTCCCAAAGTAATATGAGGAGATAATTTGAACCTTACAACCGTTTGAATAGATTGAGTTTGTTGAGACATCTGTATTCCTCCTTAATTAATTTATTTATTTTCAAATAATTGAGCTGCATTTGGCGGATGCCCAATTATCTGTTCCAGAATATTTGTAGTTGGTTCTAGTCGGTCATCGGAAGACAGTATCTGATATTCTACTAACCATTCTATTAGATCCAATGGCATGTTATTTTGCATCAGCATACTAATCGCTTCCTCTTTATTTTTACATTGTAAATCTATCTGCATCTCCAAATCTTGTTCAAATATATCTTTGAGTCTTTTCATACTAATAACTTCCGCTCCGGTTAGGTCAAAGGCTTTCCCTGCGCGAACATTTACATCTTTTTTTGAGATTAAACATGCAGATGCAACATCTTGAGTGGAAATCCAATTTACACCTACCGGAGAAAAAGCAGTGAGCAGTATTCCTGTGGCTGCTGCCCATCCTCTGTACAACTCGATTCCAATGTCCAAAGGGGATGTTCTGTACAAAATACTTTTTTTATATTTTTGTAGTAACTCTGTTTCCACGTAACCCAATTCATCATTCAAATTATATCTCCGGTTTGAAAGTATGATTGTTTCAGCATCCAAGTCAAAAGAGTTGATGAAAGAATCACTTTCGTACTTTATTGATCCGCCTAAATCTACAATCTGCAATGGATAATCATGGAGCTCAGCCGCCTTATCCTCCAATATTTGTTTCAGGGGTTCCCTAACTCCCATGTAGTGAATTTTCACGTCCAATACCTCCTAATCAATAATCTCACACGATCTATCTCATGATTTGTCATCAGAAAGATAAGCAAAAAGTTAATATAACCAATTAATACTCAATATGGAAATTATAAGTTTGATAATCGCCGTGATCTTAACAAAAGATGGTTGAACCATAACAGTTAGGACAATGCAGCAGCAAATAGAAAACAGCATACAAGATTAAGTTAGTTAGGATCAGAAGTTAAATACCTTTCTTAAAAGTAAACAAAGGATGGTGTCCTGAGAAAAACAAATAAGTTAATAACGTATTACTTCTCCCTACTTTAGATCGCCAGGGGCGGCCTGGTTCATCTCTCTGCGACAAAATAATACAGGGAGTTACGAATACACAAAATATCATTAAATCAATTATTGATTTTGTAATACTATCTGAAGAGCTTCTGAAGAATGCTGAGGTAATACAAAGAAGAGTAAATCTTTCGTAGGTGACACCAGAATCATTACAATACCAATGGGGTACAAAAAGCCTTAGTAAATTTAAGCTTTATTCTAAGCAGTCGGGCAGTCACCCTTTTGTCCAACAGACAAAGCTCAAGCTCCCTTGAATTTTGACATTTCCTGTTAATAATCACCCAGAGCCCCGATCAGCCTATGCGATTCGCCTGAATTGGCTTAGCTTTAACTTCAAACAACGTTTCCTTTTTCCTAACAAGTTGGGTTATTCCGCTTAAAAAATAGTATTTATTCCCATAACTCTATTAAAACACATACTAACCCTCTGATCAAATATAAAATTCAGAATTATTAATTTTCATTTTTAACTAAATTTAGAGTGATTCAGCTTCTTAAACCAAATTGCTCATTATAAATTCATTATCTATGTCACAAATAATTCCATATTTAGGTTGACAATATTGTCCATATAAATCACAATATGGTACATATCGATGAATTCTTTGTCGATAAATTTTATGGAGGAGGTAACAATTATGACTCAAATTAAAGTGCCAACTGCTCTTATTGCAAGTGTACACGGAGAAGGTCAACATTTATTCGAGCCAATGGCTGCACGCTGTACCTGTACTACAATCATCTCTAGTTCATCTACGTTCTAACCTCTAAGACAAATAGACCAATAAGATGATTCTTATTGGTCTATGCTTCTTTATATTAAATTTAAATTAATTCTACTGAATGTAATGAAGTCCCCTCTTCTTGCAGTATATGGTATGTTGTTTTATCCATTTTGCCTCCTGTAATTTTAACGTTTGCAATATCACAAGATTCAAATCGAATATTAATTAGATTGCAGTTCGTAAAGGATACTTTCTTTAGATAGCAGTTCTTGAAGAACGTATGCAGGATGGAGGTGTCTGTAAAACTGACTTTTGGCAGGTGACAACCGGTATAAAGCATATACTCAAGTTTACATGTGTCATAATTTGACTGGCTGAGATCACTTTTTTTAAATGTCGATTCTATGATGGTGGAGTCTTTACATGAGAAATTCTTGAAGTAGCAGTTTTTGAAGACAGAGTGTTCGACATCGATATTCTGAAGAGTTGCACTTTTAAAGTCACTGAGATAGTACTCGGCATTTACCGGCTCAAAATCCTCCGTTTTTTGCAAATTCTTATTTACAAAAGTCTTTTTTTTGAGTTTTAAGACATTGGATTTATCTATATTCAGGTCACTGGTATCGACCGCCAAGCTTTTGGATTCTATTTCGCGTATAAGCAACTTCTCAATATCCAGCTTTGTCATACCCTCTGCTTCCAGGCTAATATTTCTATCATGAATCTTAGTTAAAAGCTCCGTTTTTTTTCTGCTCAGTAACGAATTTCTTTCGTACTTTTTAAATAGAGCCTCGACATACAGTTTTAGTTTTTCACTTATCATTTCCCGCTCTCCTTTTAGTCCCAGCTGCGTTTTAATGATCCATTCTTCAGCGGTCTAATTTCTTGCCATTTTAATGTAATGCCGGTATCCAATTAGAGAAACTATAAATCCCAGTATTGTATAGCTCAGTACAACAAGGGTTACCCATATTAGACTTTCTCCTCCCGATATCGTCGAGACCGATTGAATTAACCCTTGATGCGCCCAGTACTGAGGAAAGAGCATTCCAATAGTTTGAAGATAGCTTGGCAATTGATCATAAGGGGTCCATAAACCACATACAACAGCGGTACCTAATGCAATCACATTTGTCATGACCAAGCCGGTATTTTCAGTCTTTGCAAAGACTGAAATAGCAACTCCCCAGGATGTAACCAGTAAAGATATCAATACAACAACCCACATATACGCCGGAAAATTATTAATTTCAATATCATACAGAAATATTCCTAAAACAGATAGGAGAAGAATTTGCATAAAAGTTATGACTAAAAAAGGAATGCTTTTTCCTAAGAAGAAGTTATAAGGCTTTAAAGGGGTACTTGCCAGTCTTGATACAATTCCTTTTTCCCGATCCTTTACAAAACTTATAACGATGGAGATAATAATGAATGTAGAAAAGAATACGCTCATACCGGTTACGGATTGAGAAGCTACTAAAGTTTTGTTTGTACTGTCTGTCGTAAATAGCTCAATCAGCAATATGATGGACACAATGGGTAATATAATCGTCCAAAAAAACAGAGACTTATCCTTTAACTGTTTTAGCGTTTCAATTTGAGCGAGCGGTAACATGATAAATTCCCCCTTTATTCTTCATCACGCAAATCAGTGCCGGTGAGTTTAAAGAATACATCTTCTAATTTTGGCTTATATAAAAACAACTGATGAGGCACAATATTGTTTTCCTTACTGATCCTAATTAAGTGCTCCATGGTTTCTAAAGGTTCTTTGGTTTTTATTATCAGCCCTGAATTAACGACTGAAAACTCAAAACCATGGCTCTTTATTAATTCATGAGACAATGAGGAGTTAAACATAATAGATGATTCTTCATGTCGTTTAAGCAGTTCATTTATTTCTCCTTCATCGATAATCTGCCCTCTGTCGATAAAAGCTACATAGTCACAAAGAGTTTCAATCTCTTCCATGTAATGACTCACATAAATAATGGTTTTACCGGCTTTTTTGAGACGATTTACGATGTTAAAAATGTATCGGCGTGATTGCGGATCCACGCCTACCGTCGGCTCATCTAGAATAATTAAGTCTGGATCGTGCATTAATGCACACCCGATATTTAAACGGCGCTTCATTCCTCCGGAAAAGTTCTCCACAACGTCGTTTGTCCTTTCTGACAACCCGATATCTTCTAACAGTTTTTTTGTTGTTTGCTTTAGTTTTAAGCCATTCAGTCCATGCACCTTTCCGAAAAATTCCATGTTGGTCTTTGCGGTTAATTTTTCTTCAAGGCTGATATCCTGTGGAACATAACCCAATCTGCCATTTTCATTACCGACAAATTCAACCTTACCGTCATATTCCCGGATGATGCGCGAGATGATCTTAATTAAGGTAGATTTGCCGGATCCGTTCGGTCCAACAAGTCCATAGCAGACTCCTTTCGGAATTGTTAAAGCAACATTGTCCAAAGCCAGAGTCGTGCCATAGCGCTTACTTATATGTTCAACTTGCAGCATTTACACCATTCCCCCACTGTTATTTATTTTAAAAATGGATTCAATCGTATTAATGTACTCCTTGTAGGCTGCTTTCCCTTCTTTCGTAATCTGAACAATAGTCTTCGGCTTTTTGGATACGAACTTCTTGGTTAGTTCTATATAAGCTGCATCTTCTAACTTTTTCAGATGCGAACCTAAATTCCCATCTGTGATGTCTAATGACTTTTTCAAGAAAGTAAAATCACATTGATCATAAGTCATCAATAAACTCATAATTCCCAACCGTACTTTGGCATGTATTAAATCATTGATATTGTTAACATTACTCATTTCCTTGCCCTTTTCTTTTCAAAATCATTCCTGTAAGTAATAGGCTGCCTCCGCCAATAAATGCAAAAACAATATTCATTGCCTCAGGAAATAAACAGAATGTAAGCATACCGAGTATGCTCAGCCAAAACCCCATAACAAAAATCTCTTTTGTTAACACGATGCCTAAGAATATGTACATAATAGACACCATCAAAACAATCAAAAATGATAGAAATTCTCCTGTTCGAGGCAATAATCCCATTAAAATCAGGAAAACAAAAATGAATACCATGAAGCTGAATCCAATCCATGCATATTTTAATTGATTCTTTAAAAAAGTGGGCATAGGATCAAATTGTTTCTGCTTAAGATATGTCTTCAAAGTTAGTATCCATCCTACTATTGCCAGTATAAACCAGACACAAGCGAGGACTACAGAAGGTACCTTACATAAAGAAACGGAATACGCAATAATCCATATACAGCCCCAAATAATGAAATATGGACTGGTTTGCCTTGAGTACTCAGTCTTGTAATTCGTCAAGACCTTGATATGAGATAGGTTTTCGGCTATCTCTGTTTCACGAAAATTCTGATTTGACATAAGACAGGCTCCTCTTTTTGCAAAGTACTTTGTGAAACAGAGTATATTCTAATTCCATATATTTGTAAAGAGGTTTTATCCAAAATAGGCGCAACTATTTAGTCTTGGAAACAGCAGATGGGACTTCTTGCGCCGGTATGCCTCCAATACAGCCGAGACGTCCTTTATATAAACATGCTAATAAAAAATAACAAAGCAAGCTTATCTCCAAACAAAATGAAATGATTAATTAATAGCATGCAATGGCTGTCTGAATTTCTGGCTTAACGGAGGAACATGCGGTAAAGCTTTTAAAGACACACTTCTGATGACAATTTCTGCAGATTTTAGAAATGACCAAAATAGAAGGTCCGGGAGTCAAGCAGGGAAGACATCTTGACCAGGCGGCTGGACAAACCGAATGTATATCGATTGGAAAGCAATTCATTTTATTGAAGGAAAAAGGACTGGAGTCATCCAGTCCTTTTCATCAAATCGGTCAAATCCCCGCCCAAACATCTTTTGCGTAAATGCCTTTTGTCTGGAGGTCCAAAAGCCATTCTTGCGCTTGCCGCTCGTCTGTTTCGTGGACCGACTGATACGCTTTTTGCAGCGTTGCCTCTACATCGGGCGCCATTTTGCTGCCGTCGCCGCATACGTAGAGGCGCCCTCCACGGCCGAGGATGAAAATTAAAGCGCCGGCGTCTTTCGCCATTAAGTGCTGCACATACGTTTTCGGTACGCCTTCTTTGCGGGAGAAAGCCGTATGAAGCGTCACGATTCCGTCTTTTTCATAAGCTTCAAGCTCGTCACGGTAAATAAAATCATGATCGTTTCTGCATCCGAAATACAAATGAGCCTCCCCCAGCTCTTTTCCTTCTTTTTTTAACGCCGCCCGGGCTTGCAGAAATCCGCGGAACGGGGCGACTCCTGTGCCGGGACCGACCATAATAATCGGTTTTTCCGGATCTTCCGGCAGCCGGAATCGTGTTTCCGGAGTGCGGACAAACATCACGATACCATCCTCAGGGCCGCGGTCCGCTAAATAATTCGAAGCGACTCCGCGATACTCACCCAAACCGCTCCGGGCGGGGCCGCGAACGACGCCGACGGTAATTGAGGCCTGCCCGGGATGTTTCCGAGGCGAGCTTGAAATCGAATAATACCGCGGCTTCAGCGGACGCAAAAGCTCCAGAAATCGCTCAAACGGAAGTTCACACGCTTCATATTTTTCAAGGAGATCGAGCATCGAGACGCGCGATGTTAAGATTTGCTCCTGATAGACGCCCTCCTCCAGAAAATCTTCCAATTCCCGTTTGTGCGGCGGACAGACCGTATAAGCGGCCATTTCCCGGATTTGAGCCCTTGATGCCGCTTCCTGCAATTCGACACAGCTGCTCAGAAGATCATGCAGCCTGACCGGCCGATCGAGCGGGAGATGAGCCGCGCTCTGCCCGCTGGCCGTCAGCAGCACTTGATCATTCCCGTTCAGATTGAACCGGCGGAGAACACGGCTGACCTGCTCTTTGCTGTTTACCGGCAGCACGCCGAGATGATCCCCTTCATGATAGGCAGCCTCTTTCGGCAGAGTGATTTCGATATGCCTTGTGCTCCGGCCGCTTTCCGGCGCCTGAAGTTCCCTGTTTTCCGCAACGGATGCGTAAACCGCTTCATACGTCTGTGCCAAAGGAGACCCGCCAAGCCCGCTGACAAATTGAAGGCCCAGCGCACTCCGCTCTTTTTCGGCATTTTCATTCAGCTTGAGACCGAATGCCTTCATGGCGTCCGTCCACATGCTTTTTTTCCATTCATCAAGCTTTCCTTCAAAATCGCCGCTGACGTCCCCTTCGCCCCGGGAGGAAAAGCGTTCCGCCCCTTTTTCGGCAAGCTTCTCATCAATAAGCCTCGGTACAGCCTGATATGTCGCCGCCCAGTTATGATCACCGCAGCCGAAGACGGCATATCGGACGCCTTCAAGTTCCCCGGGTTTGACTTCTTCAAGCCATTGAACGAATTGTGCCGCGTTGCTCGGAGGCTTTCCGTTATAAGAGGACGTAATGATCAAGAGAGCCCCTTCTTTCGGCAATTTTCCGATCCGGTCATTTAAAGGCGCCGTTTCAGTCCGGACGCCGTGCATCCCGGCAGTATCGGCAAGCTCCCGCGCCACGCCTTCTGCGGTTCCCGTATCTGAGCCGTACAGAATCAGAAGCGGTCGGTTATCAAGCCCGATAATGGATGCGCCTTTTGTTTCCCGTTTTTCTTTTTCGACGTCTTCCGCCGCTTTTTCAGCCGCCGGGAGAGCAGCCGCAACGGCTTCTTTGTTTCTCGGCCGCACCCGGATATGAAAGTCGCCGGGCTTGATCGTTAGTGTCTGTTTAATATCGAGCTCATAATCGGTGTGATCGATAAAGGTAAAATGCTGCAGAATCATCCCCAGAACAAGGGTTGCTTCATGCAGGGCGAACTGCATACCGATACACGCCCTCTGACCGTTTCCGAACGGCTTATACGCATGGTGAGGCACTTGATCAGGATGTTCAAACCGCTCCGGATAAAATTCCTCCGCATTGTCTCCCCACGCGTCTTTATCACGGTGAAGCCGGGGAATTAAGACGGAAATCCTGTCTTTCGGCGTGATCGGATATTTCCCGCCGATCACCGTATCCTCTTTCGCATAAAGGCTGAACGCAGGCGCAGTCGGCCATAAGCGCAATGACTCCTGCAAAATCATTCGGATATAAGTAAGATCCAGCACTTGTTTATATGAAGGAACGGGATCAGTCAAAACCCGATCGGCTTCTTCATAGGCTTTTTCCAAAACACGGGGATGTTTCAGCAGAAAGTAGATGGCAAAGGAAAGCAGGCCGCTGGTCGTTTCGTGGCCGGCAATTAAAAACGTGATGATTTGAAACCGGATATTTTCATCATCAAGTTTTTCGCCCGTTTCCGGGTCTTCCACATTCAGCATTCTGGCCAGCAGATCCTTTTCATCCCGGCCGCCTGACCGGCGCTCTGCGATAATACTGTCAACTAACGAAAACATCGCCTGAATGTCATGATGAAATTGGCGCTTCGTCCTGATCATAAGCTTATCCTGAACATCAAGGCGCTGCATTTGGTGCATCGCTTCATCAAGGGCGCGCACCATGCTGTTGATAAACGGATGAGGCGTTTCCCTGTAATAACTGTTAAACCGATAGTTAAAGCCACAAAGCCCGATCGTATCGAGCGTCAGGCGGGTCATATCAGCAGGCACATCAACGGCCTCATCCGGGTTCAGCCTAACCCATTTTTGAATCAGCTGCACCGCGATATCAGTCATCATCGAATGATAATCTTTCATCGCGCGCTGGCTGAAGGTCGGCATCAGAATATTATGCGCCTTTCGCCAGTTAGGCTCATGCGTCCAGCTTGTAAACAGCCCGTCACCGGCAAACGCCCGGACTTTCTCCAAAGCACCTTCAATGCTTTTATCGAACCGCTCTTCATCACATACCTCTTTCACCAGTTCATGTCCGGACACGACGATAATGGCGCCCGCCGGGGTATGCAGCTGAAAAATAGGCCCCTGCTCGTTTGCCAGTTTGATCAGCGACATTGTAGGCTTGTCTTTATCAAGCAAAGGAAGATTGCCGAGAGGACCGAATGTCTTCGGCTGCGGAATCGGACCTGTTTCCTTCATGAATAACACCCTTTCTTACACATTGATGCGTTCCTTCCAACTACAGTGCCCTTTTCACCGGCCAATTATCCGCCGTTACGGATCAATCCCCGGATTGACGATCAATAACGGTTTTTTCTATACTGGAGAGGCTTGTTAAATACAGAAATAAGGTGAGTTCACATATGGATTTTGAAATCAAGTTTTTATCGTTTTACGTCATTCAAGTGGAAGGAAAAGACGAACAGGCAAACAAACAGTTCAAACATTTCCAGACGCTTGACACGGAAGAATTTGAAGAAAGCGAGCTGAAGGATTTTCTTGACGGGGAATTGAAGAAAATCGTCAAACGGAAAGCCGAACGGCATCCGCAATCCGAGCAGGTCCCAACAAAAATCGGCCATTTTATCACGGAGCCGGGCCATGAGCTTGATTCAAATCCGAATTACAACCTTTTCAACCGCGCCAGACTTGCGGATACGAAGGAAGCATTTATCGAGGCAAGCGAGCAGTTCGTCCGCACTTACCTTGACACGAGCGCCGTGCGCGGCGGTGTCTTTATCGTGGCATCGGCCGTTCCGCGCAAGTATTTTGAAGACAAATTCGTCTTTATGATGAAATGCGATTTCGAGCCGAAGGTCGCCCGCATCTCAGACGCCTCTTCTCTCATTAAAAAGGTCGAAATGGCCATCACGACAAAAAACATGAAAAGCATTCAATATCCGTATATGCCGGAAGAAGGCATGACTGAGGAGCATGAGCTGAAAATCCACCAGGCCTCGCACGCCCGTTATTTCGAAGATTTTCTCAAATTTGTCGAATACGGCGAATCGATGCCGGAAATCATGAAAAGCCAAGTCATGAACATGGTGCAGGAACACGTGTATGAAACGTTTGAAGAAAACAGCGAAGAGCTTCAGCAGTTTGAGCACGACATTGAAATTTGGGAAGCAAGTGAAAAGCGGGAAATTCAGGAGCGCCTCGACACCCATCAAGTCATCGAGGCATCCGCGCAGATCATTGAACACACGCCGGAAGCCGAGCTGAAAATGAAAGTCGGAGAAACAGAGATTAAAGGATTACTGGCTGATTTCGGCGAATCCATCCATCTCGCAAAAGTGAACGGGCGCTATGTCGCGCTCATTGAGGCGGAGACGATCTCGTTTGAAAAAGGCAGTTCGCCGGTGGAGTTTCACAAGCCTGAGGGGCTGCATGAGGTGATTGAGCGGATACGGAATAAATCTGAACAAGACTGACAAAAGTCCAGACGCTATGTTCTGGACTTTCTTTATTTAATAAGGCTCTTTGAGCAATCGATAGCATTCACTTATGATGTCTTGGACGCCGGGCGTTCCCTTTATCTCGCGGCGGACGATTTCAGATGAGAGATTCTGCACCTGTAATGCCCGCTCCGCCCGTCTTTCGAAGTATGCTTGACATGCAGTTTCATGGTTTTCGTGCTTTTGCAGTTCTTCACTAAGCACAATCGCGTCTTCAATCGCCATCGCCGCTCCCTGCGCCAATGTCGGCGCCCCTGCATGGACGGCATCCCCGCCCAGAACGACGCGGCCTCTGTGCCACGGTTCTTTAACCGCCATCTGCTCAATCTTATGAAACAAAACGGGATATTCCTTTGACATATTCTCTGTCACAAACTTCACTCCCGGAATTCCGCGCAGCAAGTCTTTCACCCGTTCAAAACGCGTGTCCTCGTCATCCCTGAAGTCAGCGTCATACGGCCGGATGATAAATACGTATCCTGTTTTTTCAGAGAGAGGCACGACTCCGACCTGCGTCTGCCCTTTTTTATACATCAGTGTCGAATCATGAAATATCGGCTCGGGAAAAGAAATGTAAAATCTGTGCGCTCCCATGCCGAGATACTCCGTTTTCACTTCTCTTTGCAGCATTTGATCGCGGACAGCGGAGCGGATGCCGTCAAAGCCGGCGAGAATGTCAGCCGTCATCGCGGTTCCGTCTGCACAATGCACCGTTATGTCATCTGCCGTTTCTTCGTAAGACACGACTTTTTTACCGAGCAGAATCGTGACCCCCGCCGCTTCAGCATGCTTTTTGAGGATATCGTTTAATGTTTGCCGCAATATATTATTCCGCCCCGGCAATGAATCATCTAAAAACGCCTCACTCACTTTAAACTGCAGCGTTCCGTTTTCATCATGCTGCTTCAGCCATTCCGTTTGAAAGCCGTGTTGACAGCATTCATCATACACACCGATTTCCCGAAGCACCCGCAGCGCATTTTGAGGCTGGAGAATGCCCGCTCCGCTTTTTCGCATGTCGGACGCCGCCTCGCAAAGGGTCACTTCAAAACCCGCTCTGCCGAGAGAAATCGCTGCGGACAGGCCGCCGATCCCTCCGCCCGCTATGATGATCTTTTTCACTTCATGGTTCATCACGATACCGCCTTATCTATTTATTTATTATTCATTAACTATTAGCCACCTTACTATATAGGCTGAAAAACTGTCAATCTTTATAGGTTGCCTTTTGAATCCGGCAAGCTTATACTTTGAATCACTAAAATGGTACGGAGGCTTACAAAAATGGAGTTGAGACATTTGCCGGATTACTCGCAGATTGCCGGACGCGCTGAGATTTACGCCGATATGGATGCTGAATCATTGAAAACATTTTTGACGTTATTTGATATGTCTAAAAAAATGAATCAGGTCATGGAGCATTATTTCTCAAGTCACGGATTGTCCGAAGGGAAATTCAAAATTTTGATGTTTCTGTTTGACGCACCCGGCCACAGCCTGAGTCCGACGGAGCTGGCGAAAAAATCCAATGTCACCAAAGCGACCATCACCGGATTGATCGACGGACTCGCACGGGACGGCTTTGTAAACCGCAGCCGGCATACCGGCGACAGACGAAAAATCAGCATCGAACTCACAAGGGAAGGAAAAGAAAAGCTGATGCTGTTTCTTCCCGGCCACTTCTCCAATATTTCAGGAGTCATGGAAAGCTTCACCGCTGAACAAAAAGCGGAATTGACAAAAATGCTTGAAGTATTATTTGATAAGCTTCTGCTGTTTTCCGGCGGCAGAACATAAAAAGGCGCCCCTCTCAGCAGGGCGCCTTTTTCGCGCGGTTAATCATCACTGTTTAAAATTCCGAAAAACCGTAGCAGGTTGATAAACAGGTTAATAAAGTCGATATAAAGCGTCAATGCCATCAAAGGAATCAAGTCAGCCGTGATGTCCCGGTGCTTGATCTGGTTCAGATCGTATAAGATGTACATTGAAAACACAATCGTCCCGATGACGGAATACGCCATCATGGCGGCGGAATTCAGCGGGCTGAAAATATTAAAGATCCCCACTGCGAGAAGCGCGATAACAGCGACAAGCAAAAAGGACCATAAAAACGACAAGTCCTTTTTCGTCTTAGCGCCGATCGTGCCGAGCACCGCAAAAATCACAAACGATGAACCGAATGCCTCCAATACGACATAGGCCCCCGCTGCGGACGCATAATGGCTGATAATCGGAAACAGCGTCATTCCGGAAATGAAAGCGAATGAAAACACAAACACATATCCGACGGCTTTTTTTCGGCGCAGCCAAAATGCGGCGATGATCATGACGACCTCTAAGACCGACAGCGGCAGCATCAATGCCGGCGGAATGAACTGGCCCGTATACAGGCCGATTGTCGCAACTAACAGTGTAAACACAAATACCGTTATAATGCGCTGCATAATAGATTGTTTGCTCTCATAAGCAGCAGTTTGCATGTCAAAAGTCCTCCCAAAAAATGATCGTGATAGGTCTATTATAAATAAAATGGGAGAAATTTGTATGATTTTAAGAAGATTTTAAGGATGTCAGGCCTGACGTTTTGCTGCGCACTCCTGCATATCCATGAAATCATTCAGTTTTTTCGTCAATCCGCCGTGCCCGAATCGGATATTCCCCTTCTGCCCCGGCGTTTTCGCGAAATCGAGGAATGCCAGCACATAAAGACGCCTGACGGGAATCGGAATGACGCCCGCATCATAAAACCAGCCGTCAATTGTATTGAGCACGCCTTTGTTAATGCCGTATTGCTTCGTGCACCAATGCAGAAAGCGCACTTCGGGCAGGTGCAGATACCGGCTCTCCCGGAAAGGAACAGTTGAATGCTTCATATGTACCGCCTCCTGTCATTGGCTGTTTTTTAAGATTGTTTTACTTCTTTGCTCTTCAGGGAAAATCGATATTTCTCCACCTTATCAATTTGTGTCACTTGGGAATTATGAACCGTAATCTGAACTGTCCCGAAATCGAGCGTTTCCAGCGCGCTGATAATCTTTTCGATCACATGCGGATCTACGTTTCCTTTGGACGTCATCATGCTCCCCCTTTATGTCTGGCCGTTCGTCTTTTGACAATGAGCGTTTTAATTCATACTATTCTGATAAGAAATATATAATTATACTATTATGTTTTCATTCAGAAATCAATAACATTTACACAATTTTTGGATATGTTTTCTTTGCGATTACTTTCACTTCCTTCGCTTTGACATAAACCGTGTCACCGACACCGGACCCCAAGGCGTCATATTGCTCTTTTTAAGAACGCAATCTTCACGTTCCGACATATTTACGTTGTTTTCCGCTGACAAAAAAAGCGCCCCGCCTCTGGCCGGAGCACCTTTTTTTCTATGCTTTTGCTTCCTCGATCACACATGTGACGCCCATGCTGGCGAGCGCCTGCTCCAGGGAGCCGTAGGTTTGATACTCTGAAAAATCAAGCCCCAATTGGATAGAAGTCTGTGCCACATCAGGCCGAATGCCGGAAAACACGGTTCTGATGCCGAGGAGAAATAACGTTTTCGACAGCATATACAATTGCTGCGCCACCATCGTATCGACAATGGGTACACCGGACAGATCAATCACAAGATTTGTGATCCGTTTGGCGACACAGTTTTCCGGCACCGACTCCAAAATCACGCGCGCCCGTCTCGTATCAATCGATCCGATGAGCGGCAGAGTGCCGATCGTATCCGCGATCAAAATAACCGGACAGCTCAATTCGGAAATAAGCTCCTGCTGAGATGACAGCCTCGCGATCATTAATTTCTGAAACTGTTCAGTAAAATCCGTCATCAGCTGATCAAACGAGCCGTTGACAAGGTGATTCCAGCGGCGGGCATCCTCGTTTGTTACGATGTCCTGATGCTCATCCATAAAACGGGTGACCGCCTCCCAAAAGACGGTTCTTGAATTGCCGATCGCCTCAACAACCTCATGAACCTCCGCGTCTTGCTCCACTCTGCTTTTCGCTACCTGTGCGGCCCATTTTTCTTTGTTATGCTGAAAAACGGCCGGATCTTCCAAAAAAGCGCTTGCGATGACCGTGTTTGTAAAGGTATGCTGCTCGATCAGCAGCCGTTTCATTTCCTCACTTAATTGATCCGCAGAATAAAAACGCCCTCTCAGCTTCCGTCTCAGCTTGAGCCATTTTTCCGTCAGCTCTGCCGAATGTGTAATAATATAATCATGAAGTAATTGGTCTTTGTTCACTGCCGTCTCCTCTTTCAAGAATATGTACTTTTGTCTAAATTATAAATCGGAATCGCCGATCGCACTAGAGAAATTAAAAAAACCTGCACATTAAAGCTTTTGATTGCTTTTTTCGGCAGGAGGATACACTATAAAAGAAATGAAACAGGAGGTCAGTATGATGATCAAAAAAATCGCGACAGTCGCCGTATACACTGATGATCAGCAAAAAGCGAAAACATTCTGGACGGAAAAAGCGGGGTTTGAAACCGTCGCCGAGCATCCGATGGGACCGGGCGCCTTCTGGCTTGAGGTAGCGCCCAAAGGAGCCGCCACTCATTTGGTTATTTATCCGAAAGCGATGATGAAAGGGGCCGAGCATATGAAGGCTTCTATCGTATTTGAGTGTGAAGATGTCTTTGCCGCATATGAACAGATGAAAAAGAACGGCATCACCTTTTTAGATGAACCGAAACAAATGGAATGGGGCAGCTTCGTGCAATTTAAAGATGAGGATGGTCATGTCTTTCTCCTGAAATCGTAATCCGTCAGGCACCCCAATTGACTTTGAGAATCATTTTCATTTAAAATGTTGGATAAAGCGTGAAATGATTGGAGAGCTGCCAGATGTTCGTACAAATCAGAAAAATGACCGTAAAAGAAGGACATGCCGACAAAGTAATCGAACGCTTCAGTTCAGAAGGCGTGATTGAAAAGCAGGAAGGTTTAATAGACGTAACAGTCCTGGAAAAAAAAGTCCGCCGCGGTGATGAAGAAGTCGTCGTGTTAATCCGCTGGGAGTCAGAAGACCATTGGAAACAATGGGAAAAAAGCGAAGACCACATCGCGGCCCACAAAGCAAACCAAGGCAAGCCAAAACCTGATTATATGCTTGGAACGGATGTCGGTATGTATCATGTCAGAGCCGTTAAAACAGGCGTACATGAAAAATAATAAAGAGCATTTGCCCCAGGGCAATGCTCTTTTTATTTTTTCTCCTCATACGGCAGGACAAACAGCGGTTTATCGGGCTTCCATTCTGCATACAGCACGTCCTCCGTTTTTTTGATGTTCAGCTTTTTCAGCTCCTGAGTCAGCTGCTTTTCTTCCAGCCCGGCTTCTTTCAGATTTTCATACAGCACTTCGCCGTCAATAATCAGTGTGACCGGCAAAGAGACCTGCTTCGGCTTTATTTGCATGTCGCCGTTTTTCGTCGTGTCATATTGAAATTTCGGCAGGACACTGACCATCCCGTTTGTTTCTAAAATCGCGTACTCCGCTTCCTGTATGGAAAAGCAATTCGCCTGTCTGAGAAGGCTTTGCAATTGATTAATGTCCAGCTTATTCTTTTTCAGCACATCATATTTCAGTTTTCCTTTATGTATGATAATACTCGGCTCGCCTTCCAACAGCTTTCTGGAGCTTTTTACTTTCTGCGTAATCAGTTCGATGAGATAAATTAAAATCCCCCATAACAGAGAGGCAAAAATGATTTCAAAAATCCTGACGCCTTTATCATACACCGCATTTCCGACCAGTTCGCCGAGGATGAGCGCGGAAATAAAATCAAACGGCGTAATTTGCGAGAATTGAGTTTTTCCAAGCAATTTTAAAATCACAAATAAAATACCCAAACCGCATACTAACTCCCAAGCCACTGTAAGTAAATGTCCCATATTCGCACCTTCTTCTTAAAAGTCATTACCATTATGGACATTCGCCTGTTTTCTATACAGCGGCCGGCAACACACAAAAAAACGCAGCCGAGGCCGCGTTTTTTCACTTCTGCTTACTGTTTTCGATTCGATCTGACGACCCGTAAGCACACCTCAGCGGCATAACCGGCGGCCGCTCCGGAACCCGCAAACATCGCGGCAAGCCCCAAGCCCATTCCTTCCCAGCCGCCGACACCGAAAATGCTGTAAACAACCGTACCGAAAGCAGTCAGGCCCAGCACCGCCAAAAGGCACTCAGGCCACATCTTTTTCGGCCATTTCTTGCGGAGCACAGCCGATACGGCAAAGTTAAGACAAAATGCGGCCAGACAGATCAGATAAAAAAACCCCATGTCTTTTACCTCCGTCATGAGAAGCTTTTTATTTACTCACCTTTTTTTCAAACAAATGATAACCCGGCGCGAGTCCTTTTGATTCGTACCCCATTCCGCTGTAAAACGACTGAAGCGCCTTGTTTTCGGACACGCAATCGAGCCGGATTTTCGTTTTTCCCGGACAAGACACACCCGTCTCCGCCCAAGTCATGATCGTCCGGCCGAGCCCCGCCCCTGCAAACCTCCTGTTAATCGCCAGCCGGTGGAGATATACGGACTCCTCATGTCCTTCATCGCCCCAAAGACGTCTGTCCCATCCGCTTGCTTCGGGAAGCAGCATGACGACGCCGGCCAGCTCTTCATTCTGCCTGAATAAAAAAACATACCCTTGGGCGATCGCCTCCCGCATATTGTGGGTATCTTCCCCTTCTAGAAGGCCGCTCCACTGGTTCGACCCTTTATCGCGAAGCCATTCTGCCGCTTGCACGAGCAGATCCATGACCTCTTCTTCATCATCCTTCCGGGCGGAGGTGACCCGGAATGCCCCCGCCTTCTCCTCCGTGATCGTAAATGGTGTCATAAAATCCTCCTGTAATCAGAATATTCGACACCTTTATTATAGACCAAACGCAGAAAGGAAAAAAACAGCCGTCGTGTTTGAGGGCCGTTTAAAAAATTTTCTTCTTATCACGTTCTTCTTTTAAAATCTCAACCGCTTCCCTGAAACGCATAGAGTGGACGATTTCACGCTCACGCAGAAAACGGAGTGAATCATTCAGGTCAGGATCATCGGAAATATCAATAATCCATTGATACGTCGCTCTCGCCTTTTCTTCAGCCGCAATATCCTCATATAAATCAGCGATCGGATCTCCCTTCGCCTGTATGTAAGACGCTGTGAACGGAACTCCGGCCGCATTGTGATAAAACAGCGCGCTGTCATGGTTGACGTAATGATCACTGAGCCCTGCATCACGCAGCTGCTCCGGGGTCGCATCTTTTGTCAGCTTATAAATCATCGTCGCAATCATTTCTAAATGCGCAAACTCCTCCGTGCCGATATCCGTCAGCAGGCCGATCACCTTGTCAGGAATCGTGTAGCGCTGGTTTAAGTACCGGAGCGCTGCGGCCAATTCGCCGTCCGCCCCGCCGTATTGTTCAATGAGAAACTTAGCCAGCATCGGGTTGCATGTACTGACTTTAACCGGATACTGCAGCTTTTTTTCATATACCCACATTTACAGATCCCTCCTTATACTTGCCATGGCCAAGGACCGCGGCCCCAGTCCCATTGAGCGCCGACCTGACTCACGCCGAATTGCAGAAGCGGTCCGTACTCAGGCTCAAACCGCTTTCTCAGCTGTCTTGAGTACCGGGAATATTCATGAAACTGCTGAAGCGCGAGACGGTCATGGGGATGCGTATCCAGATAAAGCGTCAGCTCCACCAAGACAAAGTCCGCCGCCTGAATTTGTTCCAGCAGCCGATAGTATTCATCATCAATCTTTTTCGCCATATTCGATTCCCCCCCGATAAGGATTATCATAGAAATCGTAAAGATCCTTCCAAAGGGTCCCTTTTCTCAATGCCTCCATCGGAGAAAACTGCTCCAAGTGATACGGCTGAAACCGCATATAAAGATGCGGCGGCGTTCTGTAGTATTTTCTCCCGATCGGCGGGCAGGGATCAAACCGGCTGTGGAAGGGTTTATAGGATTTGACCGGTGTAAACGGCTGATTTTCTTTCATTACGATCCTCCTTTCCTAAACACATGACCTTAATAGGTATGAATCCGTATCGGCATTTATGCCCTGTAAGAAAATAAAAAAGCCCGTTAAAAACGGTCACAAAAAAACACTCTTGCTGTTCCAAGAGTGCTTTTTCCCGAATGATCAGATATATTGGCTGTCCCGATGATGATGATGGAACGGGTAGCCGCCGTAGCCTCCGCCATAGCCGCCGAAACCGTACCCCGGATATCCCCCGAAGCCTCCGTAGCCGCCAAAACCGCCGTAACCGCCAAAACCGTATCCCGGGTAGCCGTAGCCTCCGCCGAAACCGTATCCCGGATATCCTCCGAAGCCGCCGTAGCCGCCAAAACCGTACCCCGGGTAGCCTCCGAAGCCTCCGAAGCCTCCATAGCCGCCGCCATAGCCTCCGCCGTAAATCGGTCTTCTTTCATTCATGATTTATCGCTCCTTCACATAGGTTACAGTCCAGTTTATGACATCCGGAAGGAAACGTATGGGCATCCGCCCAGTTTTGGCGAAATAATCAATAATTGCTTACGGAGATATACGATACAGGCCGACCGCATAAGCAAAATAAAAAGGCCGGAACTTATGCCGCCCCGGCCTTTTTGTCTTTATTCGCCTAAATCTACATTGTGATAAACCTGCTGTACGTCTTCCAGATCTTCCAGCACATCGATCAGCTTTTCAAATTGAGCTTTCGCATCTTCCGGAAGCTCGACTTCATTTTGCGCAAGCATCGTCAGCTCCGCAACCGTGAACTCTTCAACGCCGGCATTTTTGAATGCCTCCTGTACCGCATGGAATTGATCAGGCTCGGCATATACGATAACACTGTCATCCTCTTCTAATATATCGCGCACGTCCACATCAGCTTCCATCAGCAATTCCAGCGCTTCATCCGCCGTCTTGCCTTCAACGCCGATAACGGCAGTCGCATCGAACATGTAAGCGACAGACCCGCTCACACCCATATTTCCGCCGTTTTTCCCGAATGCGGCGCGCACTTCAGGCGCCGTGCGGTTTACATTATTCGTTAACGCATCAACGATGATCATTGAACCGTTCGGCCCGAAACCTTCGTAACGCAGCTCGTCAAAGTTTTCCTCCGCGCCGCCTTTCGCCTTTTCAATCGCACGCTCAATAATATTTTTCGGCACACTGTACGTCTTCGCGCGCTCAAGCACCACTTTTAACGCCTGGTTCGATTCCGGATCTGGCTCGCCTTGTTTTGCCGCCACATAAATCTCACGGCCGAACTTCGCGTAAATCCGGCTCGTATTTGCGTCCTTTGATGCTTTCTTTTCTTTAATGTTGTTCCACTTACGGCCCATTTTGTTCCACTCTCTTTCACGAATTGAATCTGTATGATAAATACTCTGCTTCTATTATACCTCAGCGGTTGGGTTGTTTCGAGTGTAAGACATTAGAAAAAACAGGCACGCTTAAAATCCCCGGATCGCAGTTAGCCGAATTTGAGGGTTATTGTACAAAACATAAAAAGCCTCTCTTCATACAGGAAGGAAGTCGCAAGCCAAAAGATTCATTTTATTCTTATTACCTATTTCCTACACTGTATATCCTGACTCACGTGGTAAAATTTTGATATCGAACAAAAGAAAGGATATGGTCATGAAAGTTTTCGAAGCAACCACCCTCCTCGCCGCCGCCAAACAGCGCGCGGGTGAATACAAAAAACTGCGCGGTCAGATGGTCAATCTAAAAAAAGCGTTTCAAGGCATGGCTGATCTTGGTGACAATGATTTCTCAGGCCGGGGTGCAAATAACATCAAAGCCTTTTTCCAAGACCACGCCGGCGTCACAGACAGCTGGCTTGATCTGATCGACATGAAAATCGCATTTCTCACAAGCCTTCCCGGTAAGGTCGAAGATGCCGGACTTTCCAATTCGCATGTGGAGGAATCATTTCTGGAGCACGAGCTCACTCACGCCCTCAGTAAATCAAAGGCGATTATGGAAGAGCAGAAAAAGGACATGCGCTCCATCCTCGGAGAGATCGATGACATCATCTCGCTTGATCTCTTTTCCACCGAAAGCGTGGATCACAAGCTCCAATCAGCCGACAAAAAGAGAAAAGAAACGATACATAAACTCGGCAAGCTTGATCACGATCTAACGAAGGAATACGCAGAAACCGAAGCGAACGAACAGTTCATTCAAGCTGACTTCCAACAGCTCCAAAACGCCACAGGTAAAGGAAAAAACGCCACGCCGCTTCACTACAATGCCAAGGCGTACCGTGAAAGTGATATTCATAAGAAAAAAGGCGATATCTCAAGACATTCGGATGCTTATTTGAAGATGAAGAAAGAGGAAGCGAAAGAACGAGAGATTGAAAAACTGAAAGAAAGACTGAAAAACTACGATTATGCGAATGCCGATGAATTCTACTCAATGGCCAAAACAATCGGCTATAAAAACCTGACAAAAGAACAGCAGCGCTACTTCACTCAAATTGAAAACACGCGTGAACTTACAGACGGTTTCAAAGGCGTTGCCGTCGGCCTTTATGATTCCGGAAAAGACGCGGTCACAGGCCTGTGGGATATGGTCACAGATCCGGGCGGAACGGTTGAAGCCATTACAGGAGCGGTGGCTCACCCGATCAAAACGTATGAAGCGATTTCAGCGGCAATCGAAGAATCGTACCAAAAAGACATGGTGAATGGCGACACCTACTCCAGAGCAAGATGGGTGTCATATGCAGTGGGCACCGTTGTGACATCAGTTGTCGGCACAAAAGGCGTCGGCGCCGTCTCAAAAACAGGCACAGCCGCCAAAGTGACAACCAAAGTCAAAACAGCAGCAAGCAAATCCGCCACAGCACAAAAAGCGATAACGGTCTCAAAACAAACCGTTGATCACATCAAACAAAAAGTAAACACAGGCATGGAAGTATCAAAAAAACGCGTCAAAACCAAGTTAAATCAAATGGGAGATCTCACCCTGGCTGATATTCTCCCGTATCATCCGCGTCACGACTTAGTGCCGGCGGGCGTTCCTTATAACGCAGTCAACGGAGTCACACTTAAAGAAGGACTTCAGAAATTCGCCAAGGTCATCCTGCCGAAACCGTACGGAACCTCCGCAAGCGGCAGGCGGACACCGGCACCGCATGTACCGCCGGTAACGGTTAAATACGGCGAGCATTTTGCGAAATGGACCAGAAAGAAAGTATTGAAGCCGAATGTCATCTACAAAACAAAAGAAGGCTACACGTACACCACTGACAACTATGGTAGAATTACAAGTGTCAAAGCAGACTTGCAGCTGGGAGAAGCAAAACGCAACCAATATGCGCAATCAAAAGCAGGTAAACCAGACCGTCTGACTGATGACGACGGAGGCCACCTAATCGCCACCCAATTCAAAGGCTCAGGCCAATTCGACAATATCGTGCCGATGAACTCTCAGATTAATAGGAGCGGCGGGAAATGGTATAAAATGGAGCAAGATTGGGCATCGGCTTTGCAAGCAGACCCTCCCCAAAAAGTATCAGTTGAAATTAATGCATTGTATAAAGGTGATTCATTAAGACCTACTGCTTTTAGGGTGAAATATAAAATTGGTGATCAAGAAGCTAAACTTATGAGAATCAAAAATCAGGCCGGAGGTTAATATGGAGACAAAAAAAATGGGGCAATTATATCAAAAGATAGCAGAAAGCATTAATGAAATCATTCCATCTGAATGGGAAAGAGTTATTCTTTATGCAGAAATACTTGACGATTCATCTGAAGTTTTCTTTTATTTCAATACTCCACATAGTGAAGATTTTATATATTCTCATAATATCCCTGAACACTATCATGTCAGTGAGGAGATTTATGAGGAGCTGTTATTTGACTTGCATGACTTATTCGAGGAATTACGAGATGAATTTAAAGAAAACAATCAAGATATATGGACTAATCTAACACTTAATCTGGGGATAAGCGGAGAATTTTCGATAGACTATAATTATGAAGACGTTATTCAATCTCCATTTACCATCTCTCAAAGACAAACAATCTGGACTTATAAAAATGTAGGAATTTATCCTAAGAGTAAACCTTTAAAATCCTTTTTAGAACAGTATTTAAATTCTCAAAATTAAAAACCCCCCTCCTTTATTGGGGGGTTTTTTTGATACAAATGATCCTTACAAATTACCAATTATAATGCTGGAGGCTGATCCTTGTTGGAAAATGAATTAAATGCATTATATAGAAACATAGCTGAAACCGTTAACGAAATGATACCAGAACCATGGGAGAAATTTTTGTTCTATGCTCAGGTTTCAGAGACAGGCGGAGGCACTTACTTTTTTTATAATTCTCAAAATGAACCTAATCTTTTTAAGTACAGTCTTGAAATTCCGTTTGAATTTGGTATTGACGAAAATGAATTCGATCAGTATGAGATGGAATTATTTAAACTAAGCGAAAAAATGAGAGATGTTTTCAAAGATCATGATCAAGAATTATTTTATTCTTTCACTCTTAGCCTAGAAAGATCAGGAAAATTAACTGTCAACTTTGATTATACAGATTGGTTTAAGACAGATTATAGTTTCAGTGATCAGCTTATCATCTGGAAATTCAAATATTTAAGGGAAGAACCTAAGGATCCATCATTACAAAAATTAATAAAAAAATATTTAGATGAATATCCTGAAAATCCAATTTAATAACATGATAATGCTGTATTAAAATAAAAAAATATTCAAATGTCATAAACGAATTATTCTCTAAAGGGAGTATAAAAATGGATAATCTGACAAAAGAAGAATTAATCTCTCTTGTAAAGGAAATAATGAACCCAACATTAGATGATGATAAAGTCAGTGAATATCTTGCTTTATTAGAGAAAAGTGTACCTCATCCGTCACCAAGCGATTTAATATTCTGGAGCAAGGAAAATTACACAGCGGAGCAAGTCGTAAGAATTGCTCTAAACTATAAAGATGAGTAGTCTATCAAACCATTAAACTGATATAGCAACTCTCAAATGGGATAGAGATGATAAAGTTACGAGATTAAAAGAGATTGAAAAATAAAAGAGTAGTAAATTATATCGAGAGCTAGCAGAACAAATTAATGAAATGATTCCAGCAGAATGGAATAAAGTTGCTCTATACGCAGAGATTTTAGATGACTCTAGAGAAGTATACTTTTTCTTTAATACAAAAACTAGTGAAGCGTTCATTTATTCACATGACATTCCGGAACATTATCAAGTAAGTGAACAAATTTATGATGACTTGTTAATCGAACTACAAGATTTATTTGATGAACTAAGAGATGAATGGAAAGCGAATAACTCAGATGTGTGGACTAACCTTACACTCAAGCTAGAGCATACCGGAAAGTTTTCAATTGACTACGATTATGATGATGTTATTGCTTCAGAACTAAACGGTACTCAACGTCAAGTAGTTTGGGAATATAAACATTTAGGTTTGGTTCCTACTGGTAAGAAAAACAGGGAGTTCTTGGAACGCTATCTCAATTCGGAAGAAGAATAATCTATTTTACAATAATCAAAAATAGCTCAGCCTTCACTGCTGGGCTATTTTTATAACTAAGATTTCTCGACGATTAAAGGTGAAAAGATTGGAAACTAGGAAAATGCCAGATTTGTATCAGCTTATTAGTCAGAATTTGAATGACATCATACCTTGTGAATGGACAAAAATTTATCTTTATGCAGAAGTATTAGATGATTCCACAATGGTTCTTTTTCACTTCAGAACACCAGAAAATAATCAAATTATTTATTCACAAGACATACCTAGCCACTACAACGTAAGCAAGGACATTTTCAAGACGTTGTTAAGAGAGCTAAGAGAACTTTTTGAAGAATTAAGAACTGAACACAGAAATAATAACAATGATGTTTGGACGAACCTTACACTAACATTGGATAGCAGTGGAGAATTCCAATTAGAATATAATTCTGATGATATTTTAGCATCAGAATTAGATGGTTATGAAAGAATCGCAATATGGGAATATAAAAACCTTGGTATTTTGCCTGAAGATGAGGAAGATCAAGAATTTTTAATTAGCTACCTAAATCTATAAATTTGAACTGGAGGTTAGCATGGAAACAGAAAAAATGGGTGAATTATATCAACAGATAGCAGAAGGCATTAACGAAATCATTCCTTCTGAATGGGAAAAGGTCATTCTTTATGCAGAAATACTCGACGATTCTTCTGAAGTTATCTTTTATTTCAATCCTCCGCAAAGTGAGGATTATATCTATTCTCATAATATTCCTGAGCACTTTCAAGTAAGCGAAGATCTTTATGACGATCTATTAATCAAACTTCAAGAAGCCTTCGAAGAACTGCGCAAAGAATATAAAGAAACTAATCTGCATATTTGGACGAACTTGACTTTGAATCTAGATAGAACAGGCCAGTTTTCTATAGATTATAACTATGAAGATGTAATCGGTTCAGAGCTAAACGGAGCTCAAAGAAAAGCTGTTTGGCTGTATAAAAACCTAGGCTTGATGCCAAAAAGGAAAACGTTAAGAGCCTTCCTAGAAGATTTCATCAAGACTAGCGAATGAAAAATGAAAAGCTGACAATCAGGATATCTTGACTAATGTACACAAAGATAGGATTTGAACAAGCAAAAATAAGGGCATGCTCCCAGAAGACTAAACTAAAAAACAGGCAGCATCCAGTAAACGGATGCTGCCTGTTACATCGTTATGTATCGTCTGAAGAGGTCATTTATTTTGTTTTTTAAATATGAAAATAGATATGACGGTAAATATGATGGCTGTAATAACAATGATCCACAAGCTTGCTGCCGTACTGATAAAATGGCCGTTTAACTTGTAGACGATCCCGTAATGCTTTTCATATTCCTGTATTTGGTCCGCAGAGGCATGTTTAAATACTTTATCAACTGAGTCTGTCATAAACGCTTTTCTGAACAGAACGGCGGTGTGGCTGATAGGGAAGTACATAATAATCTTTTGCACAAACACCGGTACGCCGCCGATCGGCACATATACTCCGCATAAAAAACCGATGGCTGTTCCGACAATCGTACTTAACGTCGAAAATGCATTTTGTGTGTGAATAAACAGCGTTAAAAATAAATTTATGGAACTTGACAGTGCAACTGAAAGAATAATGATCCCCAATACTTCAAGTATATCTGTTCCGCTTAAAAGCTTGCTGCCTGTTGAAACGAGAAAAATTTCACAGCCTAAAAAGGCGATGAAAGAAAAGATCAAGCCGATGACAAATGAATGAATGACATAGCTCAATTGGATGGTCGCCCTTGATAAAGGAGCTGTTAAAAAGTCATACGTTCTCTTGCTTTCTTTATCTTTCACCATAATTCCGAAAGCGCCTAAAGTCGTTGTCACAGCTGTAATGGACAGCAATCCCGCCACCATCCATTCGTTCACCATTGCTTTGGAATCATCTGTCGAACCGACCAAGGCCTTAATGGCGTCCAGCTGTGTCTGCTGTAAGAACACGGCATATAACAGAATGACGATAAATACTGACAGCAAAGAAAGAAGCAAAAGCGTTCGATCACGGAAGTATATTTTTATATTTCTGCTGATTAAACTGGATAAAGACTTCATTTATGCAATGCTCCCCTTTACTGGCAAACTGCTTCCTTGTTCTTCGATAATGTGGATAAACACATCATCCATATTCCCTTTAATCACCTCGAAAGATTCAATTTTTCCTTCAAGACCTTTCAAAATGTCAAACGCTTGGAGAGTGGACTCTACACGAAGAGAATAAATAGAGTTTTTAACCGTAAAATCCAGTTGTTTATTTTCAAACCATGCAGTCGGATCAACGCCTTGCTTAAACATCATATGCAGACTGTCAAACGCATATTGATCTTTCAGCTGACTCGGTGTACCCTCTGCGATCAGACGTCCTTCTTTGATGACCACAACGTTATCAGCCACAGCGGCCTCCTCCATGTAATGGGTCGTTAAAAAGATCGTCATGTTTGTTTCTTCCTGCAGCCTTTTAATCGCATTCCAAACAAAAACTCTCGTTTGCGGATCAAGACCTGTAGTAGGCTCATCTAAAAATAATATAGTCGGTTTATGGATGATGGCACGGGCAATATCCGCTCTTCTTCTTTGTCCGCCTGACAAATGGCTGTATTTTTTCTCCTTAATATCATCCAATTTTAAATAGTCTGTTACAAACTGATAGTTCTCTTGCACTTGTGCCTTGCTTAAATGATAATATTGTCCGCGGTTCATAATATTTTCATAAACGGTCAATCGTTCATCCAAAATGCTCTCTTGGAAAACAACTCCGATCTTTTTGCGGATATGATTATTCTCTCTTCCCTCACCAAGCGTATAACCGTCTATTACCACTTTTCCGGATGTCTTTTTAATCAGCGTACAGAGAATATCGATAGTGGTCGATTTCCCTGCACCGTTCGTTCCCAAAAATGCAAACAGCTCGCCGCGTTTGACAGAAAAGGATACCCCTTTCACTGCTTCAAATGATCCATATTTTTTACGGAGATCCGTTACTGTAATAATGTCTTGTTCTTCTCCCATTCTGTTCACCTCGAAAAGTAAGATTCTATACCGTTGTTCACTAACTTTATATCGTCATTCCCGCCAGGATTTTCCTCATTTTTACCCAACTTTATTATCTTTTTATAAATAATTATCTTGATTATAACGATATAATTTATTATTTTCGCGTTTTGTTATTGGGTTTAGGATCGGTGGATTTTCTATACATGGGGATCACTATTGATTTTGCATGAAATTTATACAAGCTGTAATCAATAAACCTTTTATCATAAAAAGGGTTTTTATTGGTTAAGAATCTCTAATACTATTTAAAATTCTTGTTTGTAACCGCAATACATATTATCTTAGAATATTCAGAAAGGAGAACGTAATGGAAACATGCCCTTATTGTGCAACTTCAATTCAAAAGGATAATCAGTATTACTGTAGTTTTTGCTTAATGTACATACATAATGTTCAGAGAGGTGGCAAACGTGAAATCATAGAATATCGTGAGCATACTTCTGAATTAGATTTGGATAAGTCTACACCAGAAATAATGACTCTGCCAACAATTGAATTATTTCATTTACTGCGGCTCTCAAGAAAAATACGCAAACAGAAGTATGATCAGCTATATAAATCTCGACTTGAATCAGAAAAGGGAAATGAATCAGAAAGTGTTCAAATCGCAACGGATAGTTACCAATATTACACAAAGAAAATGTATATCATAGAGAATATATTAAATAAACGTCTGGGTTACATTCCAGATAGGATAGATAATGTATTTCTTAAGAGTTATTTAGAAAAAGTAATGATTAGTAAGGAGAAAAAACAAGATATGAAAGTGTATTAAAAAAGCTGCCCCTCTAGAGTGAATATTAATAAAGGGTTCCTAAAAAGGTACCCTTTATTACATAAAGAGATGTATAGAAAGCTATATTATAGTCGTTAACCAAACATCTTCTGGCACTCCTCTCATGTCACGAGTTCGTCCTGAATGCAAAAAAAATGCGGATTAAAAAAAGGCAACCATCCCTAAGGGCTAGTTACCTTCTCTTAATTCCAGCACAGCCACACACTCCACATGATTCGTATGCGGGAACATATCCACCGGCTGCACTTCGAGCGTCTGATACCCGACATCCTCAAGCACCCGCAGGTCTCTTGCAAGCGTTCCTGGATTGCAGGACACGTACACCACCCGCTTCGGTTTCATCTCGATGATTGTCCGCAGGAGGGCTTCGTCGCAGCCTTTTCTTGGCGGGTCGACGACGAGGGTATCGGCCGTGATGCCTTCTTCGTACCACTTCGGAATGACGGTTTCCGCTTCTCCGACTGCGAATTCCGCGTTTGTGATGCCATTCAGCTCAGCGTTGCGTTTCGCATCCTCGATGGCTTCCGGCACGATTTCAACGCCGTATACTTTCTTCGCCTGCTTCGCTAAGAAGAGAGAAATGGTTCCGATGCCGCAGTAGGCGTCGATGACGGTTTCTTCCCCTTGCAGCTCCGCGTACTCAAGCGCTTTGTCGTAGAGCACTTTTGTCTGTTCCGGGTTGACCTGATAGAACGATCTGGCGGAGATGGCGAATTTGACGTCTCCGATGAGGTCGTAGATGTATTCTTCGCCCCAGATGACGTTTGTTTCGTTCCCAAAGATCACGTTTGTTTTGTTTGGGTTGATGTTCTGCACGATGGATTTCACGTGCGGGAATTGCGCCGTAATGTCTTCGATGATCTTCGCTTTGTGCGGGAAATCGCTTGTTCTTGTGATGAAGACGATCATCATTTCGCCCGTGACGACGCCGTATCTGACCATAATGTGACGGAGCCAGCCTTTGTGGCGTTCTTCGTTGTAGGCTTTGACGCCGTATGATGCGCAAATGTCTTTGACGGCTTGGACGGCTTCGTCGTTTTTGGATTGCTGGATCAGGCAAGCGCTCATGTCGATGATGTCATGGCTTCTTTGCTGATAAAATCCGGCGACGAGTCCGCCTTCTCTTTCACCGACAGGCACCTGTGCTTTGTTTCTGTAGTTCCACGGGTCTTCCATGCCGAGCGTCGGGTGCACGGTGACATTGGACAGATCCAGCTTGCCGATCCGTTCTAAGACGTCTTTGACTTGTTTCTGTTTAAACAAGAGCTGGCCTTCATAGGTCATGTGCTGAAGCTGGCAGCCTCCGCATTGCTTGTAGATCGGACACGGGGCATCCGTTCTGTGCGGGCTTTCTTCTTTCAGTTCAATCAAGCGGCCGAAAGCGAAGCCTTTTTTGACGCGTGTCACTTTGATTTGCGCTTTTTCCTCAGGCAGGGCGTTCGGCACGAAGATCGGGAAGCCCTGAACCTTTGCGACGCCCGCTCCTTCGTGCGTCAAATCCTCAAATGTCACATCATAGTATTCATTTTTTTCTATCGGGGGTTTCATTTTCATCTATAATCACCTCTAGTTTTACCAATAGCCTTGTTTCAGCGTGCTGGCAAACCTTCAAATTCAATGTCAGCCTTCAAAGGTTTCCGATCACGCTGAAAAGATGACAAAATCCTAAAACGAATACTGTTTTAGGATTTTGTCCGCGTATTAGTCATCCAGCTGTTCCGCTTTCTCCTTCGGCATGATGACGTGAATATGCCGGTACAGATTCACGAATTCACCAGGCAGCATGCCGCCGTATTCGCCGTCCAGGTTCAGCTGCATCTTTTCTGATACATTGACTTTCACACGGTTCGCTTTTGTGTAAATAATGTGCTGATCGTTAATATGATCGCCTCTGAGCGCCATGCTCGCGACTCTGATAAACTCCGCGAGATTGGCTTTTTTCAAAATAATCAAATCAAACATGCCGTCATTCAGGCTGGAATCAGGGGCCAGCTTCTCGAATCCGCCGACCGAGTTGGTCAGCGTCACTAAAAACAGCATAATTTCGCCTTGAAACAGCTTGCCGTCATATTCAATCTCGACTTCTGTCGGTCGAAGTGAAGGCAGCATTTCCATTCCCTTTAAATAATAAGCAAGCTGGCCAAGCATCGTTTTCAGTTTACTCGGCACATCATACGTCAGCTCCGTCAGACGGCCTCCGCCAGCGATGTTGATAAAGTACTGACCGTTCACCTGGCCGATGTCGATCGGGCGGGCCACGCCGTTAATGACGGTATCAGCGGCATTCAGTATATTCTCTCTCGGAATGCCCAGCGCTCTGGCGAAGTCATTTGTCGTGCCGACCGGAATGATGCCGAGTGTCGGGCGTTTGTCTAACGGCGCAAGACCGTTGACGACTTCATTAATCGTTCCGTCTCCGCCGGCAGCGATAATCAGGTCAAACTCCCGCAAAGCGGCTTCTGTTGCGGCGTGGGTGGCATCCCCCGCGCATGTGGTGGCATGGGTGGAGGTTTCATAACCGGCTTGTTCAAATTTTTGCAGGACCTGGGCAAGATTTTTCTTAAAAAGCTCCCGTCCTGAAGTCGGATTGTATATTATGCGTGCACGTTTCATTATCTCATCATCCTACTTAAGAGTATCCGATCCATTATTAACACTAACAACCTTTAATTATACTATGACTTGAGAAAATCGCAACAATATGTACAGGAATTGCCAGAAGAAAAAAGGCCTTAGCTCCGTTTAAGGAGCCAAGGCCCGCTGTCTTACTCTTCTTCCATTCCAGGTTTTTTCTTACGGAATTTCGCCAATACTTCATATACGATCGGCACAATCAGAAGGGTAAGCAGAGTCGAACTGATTAAACCGCCGATAACGGTGACACCGAGTCCTTTAGAAATGACCTGGCTGCCGCCTTCGAAGCCCAATGCCAATGGAAGCAGGGCGCCGATTGTCGCGATCGCCGTCATCAGAATCGGACGCAATCTCGTAGAGCCGGCTTCCAGGAGCGCTTCTCTCGTCGATAAGCCTTCCGCTTCTTTATGGATGACGCGGTCAATTAAGACAATCGCGTTTGTGACGACGATTCCGATCAGCATCAGCATACCGATCATGGCATTCAGACTGATCGTCTCTCCGGATACATACAGGCCGGCTAATGCGCCGATGACTGTAAACGGAAGCGAGAACAGAATCGCAAACGGTGCTAATGCTCCGCCGAACGTGATCACAAGAACGAGGTATACGATGGCGATTGCGGCAAGCATCGCTAACCCGAGTTTCGTAAAGGAATCAGCAATATCCGCTGATACACCGCCGGTATCAATGGATACATTGTCCGGCTTATCCAGTTTGTCAACTTTCTTTTGAACGGCTGATGACACCTTCGTGACGTTGTCAGAAGTGACGGTTGCCGTTACGTCAGCGTACACTTTGCCGTCGCGTTTGGAAATGGTATCGGATGTCGTGCCGTTTTTCACTTTCGCCACATCGCCGATTTTAACTTCTTGGCCTGCAGGCGATGTGATGGTTTTA
This sequence comes from Bacillus sp. KS1, assembly GCF_020075515.1. NCBI lineage: Bacteria > Bacillati > Bacillota > Bacilli > Caryophanales > Bacillaceae > Bacillus > Bacillus sp. KS1. Next base: position 67,303 of record NZ_JACAWW010000013.1, read on the forward strand.
TCCTCTAATTCTTTTACACTCTTATACTGGTCTTTTTCTGTTTTGATGTTGACGTCAAGCTCTTTGCCGTCTTTTTTCACCGTTGTCAAAGGAGACTGTGACGTTTGGGACATCAGGGCTTGGGAGATTTGCGAAGCCGTCAGGCCCTGCTTGCTGAGTTTCTCCTGGTCAGCGGTGAACGTGTACTCATCATATGTGCTGGAAAGGCCTGAGTTGATGTCTTTCAGATCCTTCTGCTTTTTCATGATGCCTTCGATGTCTTTGACCGTGCCTTTAATATCAGACTCTGAATCTCCGTACACATAGTACGTTAATTCGTTATTGTTGCCTGACGAACTGAAATTTTGGGATTTCCATTCGCCGCGGCTGGATGTTTTTTTGATTTCTTTTAAGACATTGTCTTTTTCTTTGTCAAAATCAGGCGTGTCATCCTCGTATTTCACGTAGAACAATGCGCCGTTTGAGCTTCCGCCGAGCGGACTTTGCGAACCTAAAGAATACTGAACGGTATCGACATGTTTGCGTTTAAGCAGCATATCTTCCGCTTTTTGCGCAGCTTTTTCAGCTTCGCTTTTCGTTTCGCCCGGTTCAGGCGTATATGTGAGCTGCATCGTTTTGTCCGCTTGCGCAGGCAGGTAGCTCGCGCCGATCAGAGGTACGAGGAACAAACTGCCGACAAGCATCAGAACCGCGATGATAGATGTAATCCATTTATGTCTTAATGACCAATTCAGCACTTTTTTATAGAAATTGGCCAATCTGCCCGGCTTATGCTCTTTCGCTTTAACAGGCGCGCCTGTTAGCGATTTTTTGAATAAGCTGTGCGCAAGCATCGGCACCAGTGTGATCGAAATCAACAGCGATGCGGCAAGCGCGAAGACGATTGTTAATGCAAACGGCATAAACAGTTCGCCGATCTGTCCGCCGACCATGGCAAGCGGCAGGAATACGGCAATGGTTACGATCGTTGATGACATGATCGGTTTAAACATTTCTTTCGTCGCTTCACGCACCAATTGCTTCCCGCGTAAAGGTTCATCTTTCAGCCTCATGCGGCGGTAAATGTTTTCGATCACGACAATCGAGTCGTCGACTACCCGTCCGATGGCGACCGTCATCGCACCGAGCGTCATTATGTTCAATGTGACATCAAGCTGATTCAGCACAAGAAGCGCAATCAGCAGTGACAGCGGGATAGAAATGATAGAAATCATCGTTGATTTAATATCTCTTAAGAATAAGAGAATGATCACGACCGCAAAGATCGCGCCGAAAATCGCTTTGCTTAACATCGTATCCACCGACTCTGTAATCGGCTCTGCCATATCAAGAGTCGAGCTGTACTTGAACCCTTTGTGGTCTTTTTTGTATTGATTCAGTTCATCTTTAATCGCATCGGCCACTTCTACCGTGTTGGCGTCATTGGCTTTTACGATATTAATTCCGATGCTGTCCTTTCCGTTCGTGCGGGAAATGGATTCAGCTTTTTTCACATCTTTAATGTCGGCAATGTCAGAAAGCTTGACTGTCGGCACTCCTGCTGCCGCGCTTTGCTGTGCCTGCTGCATAGCCTGAGCGTCCGCCGCAGATGCCGCACCGGCTCCGCCCGCTTGACCTTGAGCGGCAGAAGAAGATGTGACCGGAATTCTCATATCTTTCAGATCTTTAATTGACGTAATATTTCCGTTAACGACAACTGATTTTTCTTTGTTGCCGAACGTGTACAATCCAAGCGGCGTATTGACGTCAGAGCCTTGGATCACTTTCTTGACGGTATCTTCATCAAGTCCGTACTCTTTCATTTTTTTGTCTTTGAAAGAGAATTCCACCTGCTCCTCCTGCTGTCCGGAAACTTGCACAGACGCAACGCCCTGAATGCCTTCAAGCTTAGGAACGAGAGTGTTTTCCACATTTTTGGTCAGGTCTTCAAGCGAGCTTTTGCCGCTTGTCACACTGAGCGTCAAAATCGGGAAAGAGTTGAGGCTGTAACGGGAAATGTCAGGTTTTTTCGCGTCGTCAGGAAGGCTGACGCTGTCCAGCGCTTCAGCGACTTCGGTTTTCGCCTTGTCCATATCCTTGCTGTAATCATATTCAATCATAACCGATGAGACGTTTTCAGAGGATGTGGACGTTACGACGCTCACTCCTTCTAAATTCTGGACCGCCTGCTCGATCGGTTTTGTCACGTCATCCGCAACTTGACTCGGAGCAGCTCCGGGATAAGTCGTATTTACTGAAAGGTAAGGCATGTTGACGTCCGGTATGGATTCCTGCTTCATATTCATACCGGCATACAGCCCTGCTACAGTAACGATAATCGTCATCAGCCAAACTGCGAATTTGTTCTTCAGTACAAAGTTAATAATGTGGTTCATCATGTCCTCCGTTAATTTTTATTGACTGACTGGTCATTCTATATAATACTAAACGGTATAACTCAACATCGTCAACTAATAAGGCAGTAAATTTTTCTAAATTTTTCAGGATTAAGGGGAAGCACGTCATGAACGAAAAAAAAGAGAAAATCATAAAAACAGGCATCCATTTATTTGCCAAAAAAGGGTTTTCTTCAACAACCATTCAGGAAATCGCCGGTGAATGCGGAATTTCAAAAGGAGCCTTCTATCTCCATTTCAAATCAAAAGAAGACCTTTTGCTGTCAGCATGTGAGTATTACATCGGCATGTCTATGGAAGAAATAAAGAAAATCAAAACAGAACATCAGCATAAACCGCCTAAGGACGTATTCCGAAAACAAATCGCTTATCAATTCCAGGAATTTATGGAGCACAAGGACTTTATCATTCTCTTGCTGAGCGAAAAGGTCATTCCTGAAAATCAAAAGGTCAAACAGTATTTTCATGAGGCCAATATTCAATTTAACATGCTGTATCGGGATGCGTTGCTCTCCGTTTACGGAGATGCCGTCTCACCGTTTTTAGCGGATGCGTCCGTTATGGCGCAAGGAATTGTGAGCTCCTATATTCATTTCTTGATTTTTAATGAACATACGGCATTCCGGACGAAAAACGTGGCGGCCTTTCTGATTGCCAGAATCGATGATCTGATTACGGGACTGATAAAAGACAACCCCGATCCGCTGCTGCCTGAGGATATCTTCACTCAGCCCGCGGCGGACAGAGAAAGACTGCTTGCGGATATTCAAAAGATAAAAGCACAGCAGGGACTGCCTGAGGACGTCCTCGTATCGCTTGAAGTCATTGAAGAGGAATGCGCAAAGGAAGAGCCGCGAAAACCGATTATTAAAGGAATGCTGTCCAACTTGGCAGGCAGCGGAACTGAACAGATTGAAACGCTGCGGGCTTCCATTGAAACCTATTTCAGCTTATAAAAAAAAGAGACCGGCGCTTACCGGTCTCCGTGTCAGCAGCGCCCTTAGAGGCGGCTGCTTTTTTTATCGTTTTTTGATTTCTTCAAGTAAGATCTTGTTGACCATCGGCGGGTTGGCCTGTCCTTTTGAGGCTTTCATAATCTGCCCGACAAGGAAGCCGATCGCGCGGTCTTTTCCGTTTTTGAAGTCTTCAATTGACTGCGGGTTGCTGTCAAGCGCATCTGTTACCAGCTTCAGAAGCACGCTTTCGTCAGAAATCTGCACGAGGCCTTTTTCTTTGACGATTTTTTCTGCGTCGCCGCCTTTTTCAATTAATTCTTTAAAGACTTTCTTCGCGATTTTGGACGAGATGGTTCCTTTTTCAATCAGCTTAATCATGCCGGCAAGGCCTTCAGGAGTCAGGGCGACATCCTCAAGCTCTTTTTGTTCGGCGTTCAGGTAAGCTGAGACTTCACCCATCAGCCAGTTTGATGCCTGCTTGGCTTCTGCGCCTTTATTGACCGTTTCTTCGAAGAAATCAGCCATTTCTTTCGTCAGCGTCAGAACCATTGCGTCATAAGCAGGCAGACCGAGCTCTTCGATATAACGCTTGCGGCGCTCGTCCGGAAGCTCAGGAATGGTTGCTCTTACGCGTTCTTTCCATTCGTCATCAATGTAGAGCTCGACAAGGTCAGGCTCAGGGAAATAACGATAGTCGTCAGAACCTTCTTTGACACGCATCAAAATGGTTTTTTTCGTCGCTTCATCATAGCGGCGCGTCTCCTGCTGAATGACTCCGCCTGACAGAAGCACCTGCTCTTGGCGTTTTTCTTCATGCTCAAGTCCTTTTTGCACGAACGCGAAGGAGTTCAGGTTCTTCAGCTCCGTTTTTGTGCCGAATTTCTCCTGGCCGATCGGACGGAGGGAAATGTTGGCGTCACAGCGCAGTGAACCTTCTTCCATTTTACAGTCGGAAACGCCTGTGTATTGGATAATTGATTTCAGCTTTTCGAGATATGCGTAAGCTTCCTCCGGTGTGCGGATATCCGGCTCAGATACAATCTCGACAAGCGGCGTGCCCTGGCGGTTGAAGTCAACGAGGGAATAGCCGTCGCCCGTATGCGTCAGTTTTCCCGCATCTTCTTCAAGGTGAAGACGGGTAATGCCGATTTTTTTCGTTTTTCCGCCGACTTCGATTTCGATCCATCCGTTTTCGCCGATCGGCTTGTCAAATTGAGAAATTTGATATGCCTTCGGGTTGTCCGGGTAGAAATAGTTTTTCCGGTCAAACTTCGTATCCGTTGCGATTTCACAGTTCAAAGCCATTGCGGCTTTCATCGCGAATTCGACCGCTTCTTTGTTCAAAACGGGCAGCACGCCGGGATAGCCGAGGTCGATGACGCTCGTTTGGGTATTCGCTTCCGCGCCGAATGGCGTCGGTGAGCTTGAGAAAATTTTAGATTTTGTTTTTAATTCCACATGGACTTCAAGTCCGATTACCGTTTCAAAGTTCACTTCATTTCACCCCTTACAGTTCAGGTTTCGCTTTATGATGATCTGTTGCCTGCTCAAAAGCATGAGCGACACGGTATACAGTGCCTTCATCGAAGTGTTTTCCGATGATTTGCAGTCCGAGCGGCAGTCCGTCCGCAAATCCGCACGGCACGCTGATTCCCGGCACACCCGCGAGGTTGACAGGGATCGTTAAAATATCGTTGGCGTACATTGTGAGCGGATCGCTGGTTTTTTCGCCGATTTTGAATGCCGGCGTCGGCGTTGTCGGTCCGACGATGACATCGTATTTCTCAAATACGTCTTCAAAATCTTTCTTAATAAGCGTGCGCACTTTTTGCGCTTTTTTGTAATACGCGTCATAGTAGCCGGAGCTGAGCGCGAAGGTGCCGAGCATGATGCGGCGCTTCACTTCATTGCCGAATCCTTCAGAGCGTGTCTGTTTATAAAGGTCGATCAGGTTGTCCGCATTGTCTGAGCGGTAGCCGTAGCGGATGCCGTCAAAGCGCGCAAGGTTTGCAGACGCTTCGGAAGAAGACAGCAGATAATACGTCGCAAGCGCGTATTTGCTGTGCGGCAGAGATACTTCTTCCCATGTCGCTCCGAGGTCTTCAAGCACTTTTAAAGCGGCTAAAACCGATTCTTTCGCTTCTTTGCCGACGCCTTCTCCGAGATATTCTTTCGGTACGGCGATTTTTAAGCCTTTAATATCGCCAGTTAATGAAGAAAGAAAGTCCGGCACTTCGACATTGGCGCTCGTAGAGTCCATTTTGTCCGGGCCTGAAATCGCCTGAAGCAGGAATGCGTTATCTTCTACGTTTCTTGTGATCGGTCCGATCTGGTCTAATGAAGACGCAAAAGCGACCAAACCGTAACGTGACACGCGTCCGTATGTAGGCTTTAATCCGACGACGCCGCAGAAAGAAGCCGGCTGGCGGATGGAGCCGCCCGTATCAGATCCGAGTGAAAACGGCACTTCGCCCGCGGCAACCGCAGCTGCGGAACCGCCGCTTGATCCGCCGGGAACCGTATCGAGATTCCAAGGGTTTTTCGTCGCTTTGTACGCGGAGTTTTCAGTAGAAGAACCCATCGCGAACTCATCCATATTCAGCTTTCCGATCGTGACGGCTTCAGCAGCTTGAAGGCGCTCCACGACCGTCGCATCGTAAATCGGATCGAAGTTTTCGAGGATTTTGCTTGAGCATGTTGTGCGAAGCCCTTTGGTCACGATGTTGTCTTTGACGCCGATCGGCATTCCGAAGAGAAGACCGTGTTCAGACCGTCCGTCAACCGCTTCGTCAAGTTCTTTCGCGTAAGCGCGGGCTCTTTCTTCATCAAGCTGTAAAAACGCCTGCACCTTATCATCCACGGATGCGATCCGTTTGTAAGATTCATCGACAAGATCGGAAATCTTGATTTCTTTTTTATGTATCATTTGTTTCAGTTCTGTGATTTTGTGATCAAATAATGACATACTGTCTCCCTCCTTTAATCCAGAATAGATGGCACACGGACATAGCCGTCTTTATGATCGGGAGCATTTTTCATGACATCCTCGACCGGAAGGCCTTTACCCGCTTCATCTTCTCTCATTACGTTTTTCATTTTCAGCACGTGTGTTGTCGGTTCCACGTTATCCGTGTCCACTTCATTAAGCTCCTCGGCAAACGAGATGATGCTGTCAAGCTGTTCTGTGAACATTTCAGCTTCTTCATCCGTAATGGCGAGTCTCGCCAAATGAGCGACATGCTTTACTTCTTCTATAGAAATTCGTGACATAAGATCCACCTCCGCATAATTCTCCGTTTCGTCATATAATACTGATCATATCAAAAACGAGCCCTCTAAAGCAACAAAACGCCGCCTTCTGAGGCATGATGAAACCCTCTCTATTTTATCCTAAATCGGGGAGAAAGAGAAACGAATTATATGTCAGAAAATTTTTACTTTTATAATCTATTGGTAGCGTTTTCATCTCTAAGCTGTTCTATGTTGGCGGGGATTTTTTCCTTGAGCGGGCCAGGTTTCGAGAGTTGATTGATCGGGGATACTTTGTTAGGTTTAGTAACCATAGCCAGCACTAAATCATGCGATCCGCATGGAATGATGACTAAAGGCTGGATCGCCGGCGCATATCCCGGCACTACTAATCTACAGAGGTGATGCAACATTTACATGAAAGAAGAGAGGGACCAAAAACGTGAGTATTGAACTAATTATATCTCTTGGCATTTACTTTGCTGCCATGCTGTTAATCGGCTGGTACGCATTCAGGAAGACAACGAATATTAATGATTACATGCTGGGCGGAAGAGGACTCGGCCCGTTCGTAACGGCGCTGTCCGCAGGTGCGGCCGATATGAGCGCATGGATGCTGATGGGAGTTCCCGGCGCAATGTTCGCAACGGGGTTATCGACCTTATGGCTGGCGCTCGGTTTGACGATCGGCGCGTATTCAAATTATCTGCTGCTTGCTCCGAGGCTGCGCGCTTACACGGAAGTTGCGGATGATGCGATTACGATTCCCGATTTTTTCGATAAACGGTTCCGCCACTCGTCATCATTGCTGAAAATTGTTTCCGCCGTGATTATTATGATCTTTTTCACACTGTACACATCGTCCGGGATGGTATCCGGAGGCAGGTTATTTGAATCGGCATTCGGCGCCGACTACAAATTCGGTTTGTTTTTAACGGCCGGTGTTGTTGTGCTTTACACGCTGTTTGGCGGTTTCCTCGCTGTCAGTCTGACTGACTTTGTGCAGGGAGCGATCATGTTTGCGGCATTAGTGCTTGTGCCGATCGTTGCTTTTACCCAGCTCGGGAGCGTTTCAACGACGATTGATTCGATCAACGCCGTTAACCCGAAACTATTGGATATCTTTAAAGGCGCGAGCGTCATTAGCATTATTTCTTACTTGGCATGGGGACTCGGCTATTACGGGCAGCCTCATATCATCGTACGATTTATGGCGATTAAAGAAGTGAAGGATTTAAAACCCGCCCGCAGAATCGGGATGAGCTGGATGGCCATTTCAGTTGTCGGCTCATTGCTTACCGGGATTGTCGGGGTTGCGTATACTCATCACTTCGGGGTCTCCGTAAAAGACCCGGAAACGATTTTCATTATTTTTTCTAAAATCTTGTTCCATCCGCTGATTACGGGCTTCTTGCTGTCCGCGATTTTAGCGGCGATCATGAGTTCCATTTCCTCACAGCTTCTCGTAACAGCAAGCGCCATTACGGAAGATTTATACCGCGCCTTTTTCAGACGGGAAGCGAGCGATAAAGAATTGGTCATGACCGGACGCCTGTCGGTATTGATCGTAGCCGTTATCGCCATCCTGCTTTCCATGAATCCGAACAGCACCATTCTTGATCTGGTCGGATATGCGTGGGCAGGCTTCGGTTCGGCTATCGGACCGGCGCTCTTGCTCAGTCTGTACTGGAAACGGATGAATGAATGGGGAGCGCTTGCGGCGATGATTACCGGGGCCGCGGCCGTTTTAATCTGGATCACAACAGGGCTTGCCGCTTCAACCGGCGTATACGAAATCATTCCGGGGTTCTTCCTCAGTCTGATTGCCGGTATTGCCGTCAGCCTGCTGACCAAAAAACCGGCCGATGCTTCTTATCAGCTGTTCAGCCGGATGGAAGCTCTTTTGAAAAACAAGAAATAGACAAAAAGCCGTCAGATTTTATCCCTGACGGCTTTTTTCTTCCGCACTTGTCCTGCTATAAATACTGTGAGAAAATCATATCAATTTATTATAAGAAAAATAGCGGAGGTGCTGTGCAAATTGAGCTGGCCTATCGAACCAGACATTTTATTAAAGCTGGGCATTGCCACGCTGATCGGCATGATCATCGGTCTTGAACGCGAGCTGAAAAACAAACCGCTCGGACTGAAAACCTGTATCGTCATCGCCGTCAGCTCCTGTATGCTGACGATCGTCAGCATTAATGCGGCATATCATTTCCCAAAATATTACCGTATCATGATGGATCCGCTCCGCCTTCCCGCCCAGATCATTTCCGGCGTCGGTTTTATCGGCGCGGGCGTGATCCTGCGTAAAAGCAATGACGTCATATCCGGCCTGACGACATCGGCAATCATCTGGGGCGCAGCCGGGCTCGGTCTGGCTACAGGCGCCGGCTTTTATAAAGAGGCGTTCGCAAGCCTCTTGTTTATCCTGATCAGTGTCGAATTTCTTCCGTGGCTGATCAGAAAAATCGGTCCCAACCGCTTGAAGGAGAAGGATATCCGCGTGAGAATGTCTCTTTCCGATAAAGACAAAATGACCGAGATTCTAAAAGAAATGAAAAGCAAACGGCTCCGCATTCACTCCGTCCGGATTGATGATCTGCGCGAAAAAGAATTTCCGATTATGGAAGTGAAAGTCAGTGTTCACAAAAACCGCTACACCACTGACGTCTATTATGATATTAAAGAAATTCAAGGTGTCGTCGGAGTGAAGTGTGATACGTTATAAAAAAACGCCGGGCTGGATTCAGCCGGCGTTTTTCTATTTATACGAATGCAGAAAAGTTATACTCAGTAATCGGCGTTTCATTTTCGATATCGCGCCTGAAGGCTTTCAGCATCTCACGTTCCTCGTCCCCGAGTGAATTGAGGTCAAACGCCTGATGCAATAATCCGTAGATCAGCATATGGCGCAGCCGGAGAAAATCCGGGATGTGTTCAAGCCAGGCGGGGTCAAGGTCATTTTCTTCCCTGTAGCCTTTCATAAAGTGTGTCATGAATTCACCCGTAAACGCGGCCTTGTCTTCATACGGGATGACCGGATACCACAATATGTTGTACAGCAGAATACTGATATCATTCACAAACCAATTGTAGCCGATATCATCAAAATCAAATGCAGTAATTTTTCCGTTGTCCCAATTGAAATTGCCGTGGTGCAGATCGGCGTGCACAAGGCCGTAGTTTTCAGGATTCTTCGGCAAACGGCGCAGTTTTTCCATTAGAGCATCCGCCCGCTCAAATACGAGATGCTGATCTGCGGGCACGTATTTTCTCAGCTTCAGCTGCTCCTCTTCATCCCATTCCTGCCTTTTATATGCCGGGTCGCTCAGACGGTAGCTTTTTGTCAGCCGGTGCATGTTCCCCGTGTACTTTCCAAGCTCATAAAACAGAGTTCCGTTCCAGTCTGATTCCTCCACTTTGCGTCCGGGCGCTTTTTCATAGACTCTTACTAAAAACGCTCCGCCTTTTCCATCCGGCACTTCTTCGACATCTCTGCCATTTAATGAAGGAATCGGCTTTGCTGCTGAAAGCCCTCCCTTTGCCAGATGATGAAGCCATTCCATTTCTCCGAGAATATATTCCGGTGTTCTTCTGATCGTATGCGTAATTTTTAAGATATACGGTTCGTTATCTTTCACAATTTCGTATACGTAGTTCTCTGCGTCCGCAATAAATTGAAACTTGGTAAAGCCGTATATTTCACCGGCCTCAGCCAGTACCTTATCTTCCTCAAAAATCGCTTTAATATCTTTATGCATGCTGATTCACCCTTTTCATAACGTTTGTAGGCGGTGTGTGTACTCAGCAAATGTCATTCATCAACATTCCTGCCCTTCTTTTTTCACAGCAGATTCGTAACATCAGCTTAGAAATAAAATGCGTTTTCCTGTTAATTCCTAATTATACAAATATCTTAACATACCTCATCCCTCTCTCCAACGATATTCACAATAAAAAAACCCTTGCTCATACAGAAATGAACAAGGGCATCTTGGTTAATCGTAAATATGGACGGTCGGTTCTTTGTCACCCGCATTACGGACGATCAGCGCTTCCTGGCCGTCAGACGAGGTAATGTTAATTTCGACATCAACTGAGCCTTTTGAATAATAATCCATCAGCTCACCTGTTAAGTATTGGGTAAAGGCGATGACTTCGCTTTTCCCGTAAAATTGCATCGGGATTTCAATCTTCATTTTTCTCATTTCATCGTTTTCGTACATTGCCGTTCCGACGACTCCGGTGTAATTCGGGAAGTAGCTGTCGATGGCGTTTTTGAAGCGTTTAAATACTTCGGAATCATCAGGGTATTTCTTTGCCGTGTCTGTATCCGCCGGATAGAAGACGTACTTTTCTTTGACATCATCCCAGTTTGAAATGGTGGATGAGCCGGCCTTGACTTCTGTTTTCGCAATGTAATTCCCCGGTACAATTGATGTTTTCGGCGCTTGTTTATAAAGGGCGACGGTAATCGGCACATTTTTCAGGTTATCCATTTTCCGAAGGCGGTTAACGACTTCCTGGGCGATTTCTTCACCGTGGCTGCGGATCGTTTTGTCACTGAGCTCCACTTCCTGCTGCGGATCACCTGTGTTTTCGCGGTAATAGTATACAGAGTTGAGAGCGAGACCGATCATGACACCGCCAAGCTGGATGGAATTTTTATCTTTTCTTACTAAGTAATCCTGTTCAAGCATGGACGCTAAGTAAATCGGGCTGTTTTCATTTTTCTCTTTTGCCGATCCCGAGCTTGGCAGCACAGGGTTTAAGCCGAGATTCTGAAAATTGGCATCTGCCTTTTTCGCCTTTTTCAGATCACTGCCCTCTTTTTTGCGGTCAAGCCAGCTGAGTACCGTGTCCTCATCTAAATACTGGCCTTCCTGATACAAATAGTCATCCGTCGGGAACGTGTCTTGAGCGAGCCGCATCAGACCCGTCTCGAATTCATCGATGTCCAGCCTCGTGTTCAGCCGGTCCGCGGTCAGGCCGCGCGCTTTTCCGGCCTTAAACGGAAGCACCATTTTATAGTAGGAATCAGAGATATTATATTTCGGTATGATCGCTTTTTCAGAAGACTTTGCCGTTTTCTGCGTGATCTCTTCCTCTTTGTTCCCCCCGAAACTCGGCGAACAAGCCGACAGCATGAGTACTGCCGCCGTTGCCGTCGCCGCCAATGCCAACATCTTTTTCAATAGAAAACACTCCTCTTATTTCTTTAGCTCTCCCAATAGCTGTGCTTCATTCCATACTTCAATGTTTAATTCCTGCGCTTTTGTCAGCTTGCTTCCGGCCGCTTCTCCGGCAATCAGCAAGTCTGTTTTTTTGCTGACAGATCCCGTCAGCTTTCCGCCGAGCGCTTCAATCTGCGCCTTGGCTTCATTTCTGGACAGCTCTTCAAGCTTTCCGGTTAACACGATGGTTTTGCCGGCAAAATAAGAGTCGCTGTCCTCCGCTTTTACTTTTTTCGGGCCTTTGTAGAGTGTGTTCACACCGAGTTCCTCAAGTTCATTCAAAAGCTCAAGCATTTCTTCTTTGCGGAAATAGGTGACAATGGCATCGGCCATCTTTTCGCCGATTTCATCTACCGCAAGCAGCTCTTCTTCCGTGGCTTGTTTCAGATTTTCCAGGCTTTCAAAATGCATGGCGAGTGTTTTGGCCGCTTTTGAGCCGATAAAACGGATGCCGAGACCGAACAGCAGGCGTTCCAGCGAATTCTCTTTTGACTTTTGGATGGAGCTGATCAGATTGTCAGTTGATTTTTCCCCCATCCGCTCAAGCCGGATGACCTGCTCTTTCGTCAGCTTATACAAATCAGCGACATTACGGACGAGATGTTCACGGAAAAGCTGTGTGATGACACGTTCTCCGAGTCCGTCAATATTCATCGCGTTGCGTGAGACAAAGTGAATCAGGCCTTCTCTGATCTGCGCCGGACATTCCGGATTGATGCAGCGCAGCGCGACCTCTCCTTCGATGCGCACTAGTTCGCTTTCGCACTCAGGGCAGCTGGTCGGCATATTGAATTCTTTTTCTTCCCCGGTCCGCTGTTCGATTAAGACATTGACGACCTCAGGGATGATGTCGCCCGCTTTTTTGACGACCACTTTATCGAGAATGCGGATATCCTTCTCTTTAATTAAATCTTCGTTATGAAGGGATGCTCTTGAGACCGTCGTTCCCGCGACTTTTACCGGTTCCAGAACGGCGGTCGGCGTAATGACGCCCGTTCTTCCGACATTCAGTTCGATATCGAGAAGTTTTGTCACGACCTCTTCCGCCGGGAATTTATAAGCAATCGCCCAGCGCGGGCTCTTTGCCGTATACCCGAGCTCTTCCTGCTGGTCGAGCGAATCGACTTTGATGACGATTCCGTCAATTTCATACGGGAGATCGGCCCGCTTCGCCTGCAGCTCTTCGATCATTTCAATGACTTCATCTATCGTGGCGCATTTTTTCCGTTCCTGGTTTGTTTTAAAACCGAGCTCATCCAGAAAATCCAGGCCCTGACTCTGTGTTTCCACACCCATCTCGTCAAGCTCCGCTATACTGTAGACGAAGATGTCAAGATTTCGTTTCGCTGCAATTTTCGGATCAAGCTGTCTGAGTGAGCCCGCAGCCGCGTTCCGGGGATTGGCGAACGGCTCCTCTTCATGTTTCAGCCTTTCTTCATTGAGGGCTTCAAATGACTGTTTCGGCATGTACGCCTCTCCGCGCACTTCTATGGAAAGATTCCGTTTCATTTTCAGCGGAATGTTGCGGATCGTTTTTAAGTTTTCCGTGATATCTTCGCCCGTCGTTCCGTCTCCTCTTGTCGCGCCTCTGACGAAATAGCCGTCTTCATAACGGAGAGAAACAGCAAGACCGTCTATTTTCAGCTCCACATTATAAGCGACGCCGTCACCGACAGCCTGACGGACGCGGCGGTCAAAATCGCGGAGATCATCATCGTTAAATGCGTTGCCGAGACTGAGCATCGGCGTGCCGTGCTGCACCTTTTGAAACGATTCAAGCACCGCTCCCCCGACCCGCTGTGTGGGCGAATCAGGCGTTCTGAGCTCCGGGTGCTCTTCCTCTATGGCAATCAGCTCCTGCATCAGTCTGTCGTACTCGGAATCCGGCACGCTCGGTTCATCTAAGGTGTAATATTCATAACTGTACTGATCGATGGTGCGGCGCAATTCTTCTGCCCGGTGTTTCGCTGTTTCTTTGTCCATCATGTTCTTCCTTTCCTCTTCAGGTTACTGCTTTTCAATCGGCGCAAAAGCGGCAAGCAGACGCTTCACGCCGACAGGGCTTGGGAATGCGATATCAAGCTCGGTGCTTTCGCCTTCTCCTTTTACGCTGACAACCGTTCCGGTGCCCCATTTTTTATGGCCCGCTTTATCGCCGACCGCCCAGCTGAGCGAGTCGCCGCCTGTTTTGTTCGCATAGGAAACGGGACGGGATACGGGGCCGCGTTTCGGCTGCACTTTTCTTCCCGGCTGCATGCGAGGTGTTTTCTTCTCATTTAGGTTCTCCAATAAATCGCCAGGTATTTCCCTGATAAAGCGGGATTCCGGATTCATATTGGTGCGGCCGAATAAGGTGCGCATTTTGGCATTCGTTAAATACAGTTCTTCTTCCGCCCTCGTAATGCCTACATATGCGAGCCTGCGTTCTTCTTCCATCTCGGCTTCTTCCATCAGGGAGCGGCTGTGCGGGAACACGCCTTCTTCCATGCCCATTAAGAACACGACAGGAAATTCAAGCCCCTTAGCGGCGTGCAGTGTCATTAAAGTGACGGCATCCTTTCCGCCTGATTCTTCTTCCTTCTGGTCGAGCTGGTCAATATCCGCAATCAGCGCCAAATCAGTCAGAAACGCGACGAGAGACTTGTCTTCGCTTTTTTGTTCGAAGTTTTTCGTCACGGAAAGAAACTCGTCGATATTTTCAAGGCGGCTTTGGGCTTCGATTGATTTTTCGGCCTTCAGCATTTCTCTGTATTCCGTTTTCTCGAGAATTTCTTCCGTGAGTTCCGTAATGGACAGGTAATCCTGCATGTTCGTCAGATTTTCAATCATCGTGCCAAAGCCGTCAAGCGCGTTTGCCGCTTTCGCGCTGACGCCGATGAAATCAACCTGTTTGATCGCCTGGAACATTGACATTCCGTTCATCGCCGCATATGAAGCGATTTTTTCTAGTGAAGTTGCGCCGACGCCCCGCTTCGGCACATTGACGATCCGCGTAAAACTGATGTCGTCGTCCGGGTTTGACACAAGGCGCAGGTATGCGAGAATGTCTTTAATTTCTTTCCTGTCGTAGAACTTGGTTCCGCCGACGATATTGTAGTTCAGTCCGGATTTTAAAAGGGTTTCCTCAATGACGCGCGACTGGGCGTTTGTCCGGTATAAAATCGCGATATCGGAAAGCTTCCGCCGGCCCGAGCTGTGCAGCTCATAAATTTTGCCCGCGACGAATTGGCCTTCGCCGAATTCATTGTCGCCGCTGTAATAAGAAAGCTTGATGCCTTCGTCATTTTCCGTCCACAGGTTTTTCGGCTTGCGGTTTGAGTTGTTTTTGATCACTTCGTTAGCCGCCTGCAGAATCCGCTTTGTTGAGCGGTAGTTTTGCTCGAGCAGAATCACGTTTGCGCTCGGGTAATCTTTTTCAAAGGAAAGGATATTCGCGATATCCGCCCCGCGCCATCTGTAAATGGACTGGTCGGAGTCACCGACGACGCAGATATTTTCAAGACGGGCCGCAAGCTGCTTCACAAGCAGGTATTGCGCCCTGTTCGTATCCTGATACTCGTCTACGTGAATGTACTGGAATTTGCGCTGATAAAACTCAAGCACTTCCGGCACACGCTCGAAAAGCTTAATCGTCGTCATGATTAAATCATCAAAATCGAGCGATTGGTTTTTCAGCAGTTTTTTCTGATAATCGGTATACACGTCACTCGTGACCTGATCGTAGTAGCCGCCGGCCGTTTTTGCGAATTCCTCAGGTTCGATCAGCTCGTTTTTTGCGCTGCTGATGGAGCCTAAAATACTTCTCGGATCAAACTTTTTCGGGTCGATATTCCGCTCTTTCAGAATCCCTTTAATAACGGAAAGCTGATCAGCCGTATCAAGAATGGAGAAATTTCGGTTGATGCCGATTCTGTCAATATCCCTGCGCAGAATCCGCACGCACATGCTGTGGAAGGTGGAAATCCAGATTTCATCCGCGCCGGGTCCGAGAATGCTCTCCACCCGCTCCTTCATTTCTCTGGCGGCTTTATTTGTAAATGTAATCGCCAGAATGTTCCATGGCGCCACGTGTTTTTCTGCCATTAAGTATGCGATTCTGTGCGTCAGCACACGTGTTTTTCCGCTTCCCGCGCCCGCCATCAGAAGCAGCGGACCGTCCGTCGTCTTGACTGCTTCCTGCTGAACGGGATTTAATCCGCTTAATAATTGATTGCTAATGTAATTCATATCCGTTCACCGCCTATCAAACATATGTTCTATCATAAATCAATTTCGTCCGCTTGGCTACTTTGTCTTTACAGCCGCCACCGTTTTAAGCGCCTGATCAAAATCTTCATATACGGCATTTCCGACAACGATGACATCGGCATGACGGCCGAACCGTTCCGCCGTTTCCGCGTCTTTAATGCCGCCTCCGTAAAACAGGACGGACTTGTCCAGCACAGCCTTCGTTTTCTCCACCGTTTCTATGTCCGCCAGCATCCCGCTGTATTCCAGATAAAAAATCGGGAGATGAAGCAAATGTTCCGCGACCCGCGCATAGGCGAGAATATCTTCTGTTTCTATATGTGTATCCGCCTCCGTCAAAGCGGCCGCCTTACAATCAGGGTTGACGATGCAGTAGCCCTCCGTCACGATTTCCTCCATTGACATGAGCTCTCCGTATTCTTTCATCGCCTGATGATGCATGCCGACAATCCAGTCCGCCTTTTTGCTGTTGAGCACACTCGGAATGAAATAAAGATCAAACCCGGGCACAATGGAATCAATCGTCGACACCTCAAGTACGCACGGCACTAAAAACCGCCGCACCTTTGACATCAGTCTGAGCACATTGTCCTCGGTGATATTGTCGCTTCCTCCGATCACAATGGCGTCAGTCCCTGATTCACAAAGCCGTTCCAGCTGTTCATCCGGTAAATCTTTATTCGGATCGAGTTTAAAAACATGCTTCCACTCGTTAACATCGTACATGCGTTTTCGTTCCTCCATTCGTTTCTTGCCATTTAAACATTATAACAAATTCGTTTGGCCCGGAAAAACGGAAAAAGACGTCATTCACCTGATTCACAAAAAAAGATTGCGCTCCGCCGGACGGGAAACGGCTATGTTTGAAAACAGACAATATGTGGAATGTCAAAGAGAAAAAAGACAAGGAGTCTGATCTGAATGGAACAAGCCATTATCGTACTGATTTGTATATTGATTTTTATTATTTTAGTTCCCGCCGTATTGTTTCTCTGGATATACATAAGAGACGAAAAGCAGGAAGAACATTCAGTGCTGCGCAATTATCCCGTAGCGGGAAAACTGCGCTATATATTTGAAAAAATCGGACCTGAGCTGCGGCAGTATTTATTCAGCAATGATAACGAAGAACAGCCGTTTTCCCGGAGAGAATATGAACAGACGGTCATGTCGGGAAAGTATAAAAGCAGAATGATGGGCTTCGGCTCAGAACGGGATTTCGATCAGCCGGGCTATTATATCCGTAACGCCCTTTTCCCGAAACAAAGGGAGGAGCTGCGCACAGATCAGACGCCGAAGATCGACACGATGGTATACAAGATTGACAAAGACAACCTGCTGAAACGCAGCGAACACCGTGAAAAAGCAAAAGCGGACCCTTATTACCTGCATCCGGACGATGTGCAAGTGATCGGCCGCGATACATGCAAGAAGCCGTTTTATGTGAAAGGGTTAATCGGACAATCAGCGATGAGCTACGGCTCACTTGGCGACCGGGCAATCACCGCCCTGTCAAAAGGGCTGCACCAGGCCGGCGGCACATGGATGAATACAGGCGAAGGCGGCCTGTCTGAGTATCACCTGAAAGGCGGCGCGGATATTATCTGCCAAATCGGCCCCGGGCTGTTCGGCGTCCGCACTGAAGATGGAGAATTTTCATGGGAAGAATTTAAGAAAAAAAGCCGCCTCGAACAGATTAAAGCCTTTGAATTAAAGCTTGCGCAAGGGGCGAAAGCAAGAGGCGGGCATATTGACGGTTCAAAGGTGACCGAAGAAATTGCCGCCATCAGAAATGTGCAGCCCGGACAATCCATTGACAGCCCAAACCGCTTCAACGAGTTCTCAAATGTTCCGGACATGCTTGATTTCATTGAGAAATTAAGGACTGTCGGCGAAAAACCGGTCGGCATCAAAATTGTCCCGGGCAGCCGCAAAGACCTTGAAGACCTTATTTCCTGTATGAGTTCATCTGGCAAACTTCCCGACTTTATTACGATTGACGGCAGTGAAGGGGGAACGGGAGCTTCTTTCCATGAGCTGGCGGATTCCGTCGGCCTGCCGATTCTGACCGGCCTCCCCCTTGTTGACGGCCTTTTGAAGACATACGGGATAAGAGATAAGCTGAAAATTTTCGCATCCGGAAAGCTGCTCACTCCGGATAAGATTGCTGTTGCCCTCGCGTTAGGGGCGGATTTTGTCAATATTGCCCGGGGAATGATGTTTTCAGTCGGCTGTATCCGCGCTCAAGTATGCCACACCAATCATTGTCCTGTCGGAGTGGCGACAACAGACCCAAAACTTCAGCGCGCGCTCAGTATCGAGGATAAACAGCACCGCGTCTGCAACTACGTGCTCTCGTTGCGTGAAGGGCTGTTTCACCTCGCCGCGGCGGCGGGCATCAGCTCGCCGATTCATTTCTCAGCTGAACACATCGTATACCGGGAGGAAGACGGAAGCCTGAGGGAACTTCCCGGCCTTTTGAATCAGCACGCATAAAAAAACCGCCTGCCGTCATCGGCAGAGCGGTTTTTTACGTAGCTGAGGAGGATTCTCCTTCGTTTACGCGGTCAAGCGCCATTTCATAGGCGTCGTTACCGTAATTTAAGCATCTCTTCACCCGGGAAATCGTCGCTGTGGAAGCACCCGTTTCGCTTTCAATTTTGTGATACGTATTTCCTTCGCGGAGCATTCTTGCCACTTCCAAACGCTGCGCCAGCGATTGGATTTCATTAATCGTACAAAGATCATCAAAGAAACGATAGCATTCCTCCAGATCTTTCAGCGATAAAATAGATAAAAATAACTGGTCCAGTTCTTTTCCGCGTAATTTATCGATTTGCATCGTCAAACACCTTCTCCTTTACTAATGGAAGCTGCATCGAGATCAGGCACGATATTAATCCATGTCTTTCCTGGCACAAACGGAAGAATCTCACCGCCTTTTACGGGCAGAATACGGCCGTCTTTATATTCCCAGTCTGACTCCATAACATCGCCGTGCTGAAGCAGGAGGCCCTTCCCCCCTGACTGAATATCGATGGCCCGCCTTCCATCTTTGTCTGTCATGCGATGGCCGGCTTCAACAATAAAAATGTTGTGCATGGCTAAAGGCTTTCCGGTCTCCCGGTCTGTCGCTTTCACACCATCAGAGCTTCTTGTATAAGTATCAGCTTTTTTATCATAATCGTATTCGACAAGATTTGTAACGTTTTGTGTTCCATAATCTATCCGAATATTGTAGGTTTCGTTTCCGGGTTTTGCATCTGATGTCTGAAATGGGAGCGGTTCTGTTTTTCCGTTCAGCTTGTATCCTTTTTGTTCCGCCGCCTTCCTGATATTGTCATACGACGTGTAGGAATTGTGGGGCGGCTTGCTGAAATCGGCTCTCCAAAACAGGCTTCCGTCAAAATCCAAACCGTTTATATAATCGTAAGCTCCGGACTCCAGCTGCTTTTTTGCGCCGGGACTCCAGCCATGATGGACAAATATGCTGTTAAACCCGCTGCTGAGCGTGACAAAATATTCCCTCGCGCTCCGCACAGGCCCGACCGTTTCCGGCATCTCACTTTGAAAAATCGCGAGAAACCGCGTAATCCGGCCCTCCGCGAGCGCTTCGATGACAACATCCGCCTTTGACAGCCCGGATTGGGGCCTCGCCTTCGGATGATTGTTCACTGCGACTGCAATCGGACGGCGTTCTGCAAGCTTCTGCTCAGTTTTCAGCCCCGTTAAAGGAGCTTCCGCTTCTTTCGGCTGCACCTGATCGGCATTGTTCTGCCGGCAGGCGGCAAGCAGCAAAAACGCAAAACAAAGCATACAAACGGTTTTCCATCTTTTCATATGTCGGCTCCCTGCTTTTATATTTTAACGCATTATCGATGGAAAGAGTACAGTTTTTTTCATCACGTCGAATATTCCTCTCGGCGTAATGCGGATATAAGGCAGGTGTGTGCTCTGCAAAAAGAGCAGCGTATAGATCGGATCGCAGAATCGGTAGCCCCGCTCCTCCAGCAGCGTCCTCAGTTTTTGTTCTTTCTCAAGCACTTCTTCATACTTCTCCGCAGATGCAGAACCGTTTAAAGCGAGGGGAATCTCATGCAGAATCTTCCCGTTTTCGGCAAGCACGATTCCGCCGCCGATTTCTTTCATCCGAGAGAAAGCGAGCAGGATATCTTCTTTATTTTTTCCGGCAGTGATAATATCTCCGGTTGTCGTGTAGGAACTGACAAAGCCCTGCACCCGATCGGCAAAACCTTTCAGCATTGTATTAACCCGCCATTTTCCATGCTTATCGAGAAGCGTGAGATAGCATTCATCATGATCAAAAGAAAGCTGGTCAACAGAATTATCAATCGCAATCATATACGGCTCCATAATGACCGCGTTGCGCATGGTCACACCCATCGGCATTGAAAACTGTAAATCATCCATCGTCATATCATATGAAAGCTCAAGAGGGACAAGACCGCCCTTTTTCCAATCCGTTTCTGTAAACGCATTCATATTTCGGCCGTCTTCCCTCAGCAGGATGCCTTTGGAGATTACCGTGACCGGGTCCGGATTCATCGGGTCATCGAGAATGTTCAATGAAGCAAGCCGGCCCGGACCGATCACACCGAGAAAGTCGTCCATCTGATAGTACTTCGCGATATTAAAGGAGGCCATATTGTAGGCATCGATCGCCGGAACCCCTTCCTCCAAAGCGATTTTGATCAATTCATTCGTCATGCCGCCTTTATAAAAATGCGGCGTCGCTCCATCCGTCGTATAGAAGAAATGATCATAATGCCGGAAGCCTTTTTGATGGAGATCCTGCAAAATCGTTCTCAAATCAGGGCGGATGGATGAATGTCTGAGCGAAACATAGTAGCCCAATTCAAGCCGTCTCATCACCTCGCCGCCATTCATCGCCTCGTGGTCGGAATCCGCTCCGAACAGTTTCATCTTCGTCAGTGTTTTTTCAGAGGCTCCGGGAAAATGCCCTTCTATCCGCTTGCGCAGTTTCTTTGTCGCCTGCATGCAATGAAGCATCAAGTCATCGCCGTCCATGAGGCGCGGCCATCCGGTCAATTCTCCGCCTTGAATGACATCCGGGTGCTCCATCCATTGCTTGCGGACATCAAAAGAAAGAAGCTGATCCTCATTCAGCACTTCAGTCTGCAGATCATATCTGGACCACCAGAAATATTGCACCGGCTGTTTTTTCAGTTCCTCCAATATAGTAAGCGCTTTCTTTTTACCGCTGTGCAAAAGAAAAAACAAGTTATCATTAACAAACGTCGTTGTTCCGAATTGAGACACATATTCGGCGAGCGTTTGGGGATTATATATTTGAAAAGGATGTGTATGCGGTTCAATGTAACCTGGCACAATGTATTTTCTTTCACAATTTATGGTATGAATGTGCTCTGCTGCATCAGGAAGCTCATGACCAACATATACAATTCGGTCTCCATAAATCCAGACATTCTTTTTCAGCCATTGTTTTAAAAAAGGATTTAATACGAGAGCATCCCGTAAAAGTAGCGTTGGAAGCAGCTTTGAGTCTACAACATCCGCCTGTGATCTGATGTCTTTATTTTTCCAGTTAAAGGTACGTTCGGACATTCACATACTCTCCTTCGCTTATATTAGACCCATCGTATCACATCCGCACAATTATCGCACGGCTAAAACGTTACAAATTATTGAAGATGAATGAAAAACTTTTTCTAAGGGAGCTGAAATGATGAAACCGAATATCAGTTTATTAAATGCCGTTATGCGCATCACTTGCGGCCTCACCATTTTGTCTGCTGCGTCAGCGAAATACACGAGAAAACCTTGGTGCAAGATGCATCTCTTCTGTATGATGATGGGCGCGATGAAAGCGGCGTCCGGCATCCTCCGCTTCTGTCCGGTGACATATATGTTCCAAACCGGAATGAATCAGGATGACAGCCATCAGCAAGAAAAATAACAAGCCGTTTCGGCTTGTTATTTATTTTCTCCTGTCCCGCGAGTCTGAGAAGAATCCGTCTATACGCCGGAAGACTTCATCGATGACTGCGTGTCACACGGCAAACCGACAGTCTTAGTCGTCTTTTCAGAAGAAAACCCGCATCTTATATGACACGGGGTTTTCCTCTTTATCGCTGCGATGCTTTCAGCGCACGGGCGCCGATGTCGCTTCTGTAAAACAGTCCGGGTTTTGTCAGCCCTGAAACGGCGCTGTACACTTTATCTCTCGCCGCTTCAAATGTCTCAGCAAATGCCGTGACATTGGCGACCCGGCCGCCGTTTGTAACAAATTGTCCGCCGTCTTTTTTCGTTCCGGCATGAAAAACGGCGATCCCGTCTTCAGCGGACGTCAAACTGCCGATCGGCGTGCCTTTTGCATAGCCTTCCGGATAGCCTTCAGAAGCCAGCACAACGCTGACAGCGGCCGTATCCTTCCACCTTAGGTCAACATCCTTCTCATGCAGCAGATCCAAAAGCACCTGGATGAGGTCAGATTCCATTCTCGGCACGACAACCTGTGTTTCCGGATCTCCGAAGCGCGCGTTGAATTCAATGACTTTTGATCCGTTTTCCGTCAGAATCAGCCCCGCGTACAGCACGCCCGTGAAGGAACGTCCCTCTTTTACCATTGCTTTTGCCGCCGGCTTCACAATCGTTTCGACTGCGCTTCTGACGATATCATCGGAAATGTGCGGCACCGGTGAGTAGGCGCCCATTCCGCCCGTATTCGGCCCTTTGTCTCCATCGAAGGCGCGTTTATGATCTTGAGCGATTACCATCGGATAGACGGTCTCCCCTTTTACAAACGCCATTAAAGAAAATTCTTCGCCGGCGAGGAACTCTTCAATGACAACGGATGCGCTCGCCTCGCCGAATTTCTCATCCTCAAGAAAATCGTGCAGGCATTCAATCGCCTCTTCTTCCGTCATCGCGACCGTGACACCTTTTCCGGCGGCAAGTCCGTCCGCTTTAATGACAATCGGCGCACCTTTTTGCTGCACATATGCTTTCGCCTCTTCAAATGAAGTAAACGTCTCATACTCCGCCGTCGGAATGCCGTATTTTTTCATTAAATCCTTGGCAAACTGTTTGCTCCCTTCAATGATTGCCGCTTTTTCAGACGGTCCGAAAACAAGCAGTCCGGCTTTTTCAAACTCGTCGGCTATCCCTTCAATCAGAGGAACTTCGGGGCCGATAATCGTCAGCCCGACATGATGTTCTTTCGCAAACGCAATGAGTGCGGCATGATCGCTTTCTTCAATGTTGACCAGCGTCGCGCAGTCTGCCATACCGTCATTTCCGGGCGCGGCGTACACCGTGTCAACAAGCGGGCTTTGCGCCGCTTTCCAAGCCAATGTATGCTCTCTGCCGCCTTTTCCGATAATCAATACATTCACGCTTCGTTCCCCCTCTTAATGTTTGAAATGTCTGATGCCGGTGAATACCATGGCGATCCCGTATTCATCCGCTTTTTTAATCGAATCTTCATCGCGGACCGATCCGCCTGGCTGGATAATCGCCGTGACACCGGCTTTTGCGGCTTCTTCGACTGTATCCGGCATCGGGAAAAACGCGTCTGATCCGAGCGCGCTGCCTTTTGCTTTTTCTCCGGCCTGCTCAATGGCGATTTTAGCTGAACCGACGCGATTCATCTGCCCCGCTCCCACACCGACCGTCATATGGTCTTTTGTAAGAACGATCGCGTTGGATTTCACATGTTTGACGACTTTCCAGGCCAGCTTCAAATCTTCCCATTCCTGCTCGCTCGGCTCTCTTTTTGTCGGGATGCTGATGTCGGCGTCATCAAATCCATGGACGTCTAAATCTTGAATCAAAAGACCGCCCTGTACGGATGTCAGCTGTTTTTCTTTCTTCCCTGAAGCGGACACGTCAAGCGTGAGCAGACGAAGGTTTTTCTTCGCCGTCAGTACGTTCAGCGCTTCTTCACTGAAAGAAGGGGCGATAATGATTTCTAAAAAGATGCCGTGAAGGGCTTCAGCCGTTGCCTGATCAACTTCACGGTTCAGCGCGATGATGCCGCCGAAAATGGAGGTTTTATCAGCTTCATACGCTTTATTGAATGCTTCCTCAATTGAAGCTCCCGTACCGACTCCGCACGGGTTCATATGTTTAACGGCAACAGCTGCGGGTTCTGTAAATTCCCGGACGATTTGAACAGCCGCATCTGCGTCCTTAATATTGTTGTAAGAAAGCTCTTTGCCGTGAAGCTGTTTTGCCGCCGCGATGGAACCGGAGACGGGAAGTGCGCTTTGGTAGAAAACCGCCTCTTGGTGAGGGTTTTCACCGTAGCGGAGCGATTGTTTTTTCTCAAATGTGACGGTGAATTGCTCAGGGTCTTTCTCACCGGCCTCGCGTGTTAAGTAATCAGCGATTAATGCGTCGTATGCCGCGGTATGGCGGAATACTTTGGCCGCAAGCTCGCGTTTTCTTTTAAGCGAAACGCCGCCGTGTTCTTTAATCTCATTGAGCACGGAGCTGTAATCGGCCGGATCTGTGATGACCGTCACATCCTGATGGTTTTTCGATGCGGCGCGCAGCATGCCGGGACCGCCGATATCAATGTTTTCTATCGCTTCATCGTATGTTACGTCTTCTTTTGAAATCGTTTCTTTAAACGGATAAAGGTTGACAACCACAAGGTCAATCGGTGCAATGCCGTGCTCATTGATCTGCGCCATATGCTCTTCATTGTCTCTTACGGCAAGCAGGCCGCCGTGAATATTAGGATGGAGGGTTTTTAACCGTCCGTCCATAATTTCAGGAAATCCGGTCACTTCTGAAATGCCGATGACATCCACACCGTTTTCCTGAAGAAGTTTTTTTGTTCCTCCGGTCGAAATGACTTCGACGCCGAGCTCTGTCAGTTCCTTTACGAAAGGGACGAGATTTGTTTTATCAGAAACACTGATTAGTGCGCGTTTGATTGTCATGCCTTTTCACCTCTGTTATTTAGTCCCAGCAGCTGTTTCACAACGCTCGGATACCATTTGTGCTCAAGCTCGTGTATTGTATGCTCTATGTCTTCAAGCGTATCGTTTTCCTGTATTTCGAATGCTTTTTGCGCGATAATCGGTCCGGTGTCCATGCCTTCGTCGACGTAATGAACGGTAATGCCCGCCACTTTCACACCGGCCCGATACGCCTGTCCGACAGCGTCAATCCCGGGGAATGCCGGAAGAAGCGAGGGATGTATATTAATAATGCGGCCCCCGTATGCTTCAAGCAGCGTATCTCCAATCAGTCTCATATAGCCGGCGAGAACGATTAATTCCGCCCCGTGCAGGCGCAGCTGTTCAATAACGGCCCGTTCAAAGGCCGCTTTGTTTTCAAAAGATGACGGTTGAAAGGCGAATGACGGAATGTGTAAAGCCTCCGCCCTTTCCACCGCCTTTGCCTGAGGCTTATCCGTCACGAGAAGCGAGAGCTCCGCATCCCACTTCTCTTCTCTCATGCGTTTGGCAATGGCCTCGAAGTTCGATCCGTTTCCTGAAGCAAATACCGCAAACTTTTTCATGAAAGAGCCGCACCGCCGAAAGAAATGCCTTCGCCCCGCTTGACCCGGCCGATCAGATAAGCCTTCTCGCCCTGAGCTTCAAGCGTGTCGATGACGTCTGTCAGGTTTTCTTCTTTAACGGCAAGGACAAAACCGATGCCCATATTAAAGACATTGAACATTTCTTCTTCTTTCAGCTTGCCGTGCTCCTGCAGAAACGGAAAAATCGGCGGGATCGGCCATGATCCGTGATCAATTTCCGCGCTCAATCCGTCCGGCAGCATCCGCGGGATGTTCTCGATGAATCCTCCGCCTGTCACATGCGCCATGCCGTCCACCTTACCGCTTTTCACCGCCTTAAGCACCGGCTTCACATATATTCTCGTCGGTTCCAGCAATTCTTCTCCGAGAGGACGCGCAAACGGTTCATAGACAGTATCCAAATCAAGTCCGCCGTCATCAAGAAGCACTTTTCTCACAAGGGAAAATCCGTTGCTGTGAAGGCCGCTTGAAGTAAGTCCGATTAAGAGATGCCCCTCTTCGATATGTTCACCGGTGACGATTTCGTCTTTTTCCGCGACGCCGACTGAAAAGCCCGCAATATCGTATTCATCAGCCGTATACAGCCCCGGCATTTCCGCCGTCTCACCGCCGATAAGCGCTGATGCTGACTGCTCGCATCCGTCCGCCACGCCCTGAACGATCTGCTCAATTTTTACCGGATCGGCCTTGCCGACTGCTAAATAATCAAGGAAAAACAGCGGCTCCGCTCCTTGGGCAAGCACATCATTTACACACATCGCGACCGCATCGACGCCGATCGTGTCATGCTTATCCATTGAAAATGCGAGTTTCAATTTGGTGCCGACACCGTCTGTTCCGGAAATTAAAACAGGCTTTTGATACGGAAGCTCTGACAGATCAAACATTCCGCCAAAACCGCCCAGGCTTCCCATAACGCCGAGCCTTTTCGTGCGCTCCACGTGTTTTTTCATTCGTTTGACGGCTTCGTATCCGGCTTCGATGTCAACTCCGGCATTTTTATAAGCATCAGACATCCCTATCACTCCTTGTCAATTCGTTTCTCCTTAAAAGGCAGAAAGAGAAAGGCAGCCTGAATTCCCGCTGCCTTTATATCATTTTCAGATTTTATTTTGTCAGCACCGCTTCTTTTACGTGAGGAAGCACTGTATCCTGATAAATTTCCGTCGGATATTTGCCCGTAAAACAAGCGAGGCATTGTCCGCAGTTGGTGTCTTCAAATTTTCGGCCGACTCCTTTTAACAATCCGTCTACACTTAAGAAAGAAAGCGTGTCGGCACCGATGATCTGGCGGATTTCTTCCACAGAATGAGAGGAAGCGATCAGCTCCTCATGTGTTGATGTGTCGATGCCGTAGAAGCACGGATGAGCGATCGGCGGTGAACTGATCTTGACGTGCACCTCTGTCGCTCCCGCTTCTCTGAGCATTGTGACAATCCGGCGGCTTGTCGTCCCGCGCACGATGGAATCATCAACCATGACGACCCGTTTTCCTTCAACAACACCGCGGACGGCGGACAGCTTCATTCTCACGCCTTGCTCACGGAGAGCCTGTGACGGCTGGATAAACGTTCTGCCGACATAACGATTTTTAATGAGACCGAGTTCGTACGGGATACCCGTTGCCTCGGCATAGCCGATGGCTGCAGAAATACTGGAATCTGGCACGCCTGTGACGACATCCGCTTCAACCGCGGACTCCTGGGCAAGCATTTTTCCGAGGTTTTTCCGGGCGCTGTGCACGTTAATGCCGTCGATATTGCTGTCAGGTCTTGAGAAATAAATGTACTCCATGCTGCAGATGGAACGGTTGATATTCATGGAGAAACGCTCTGATTTCATGCCTTCATCATTGATGATCAGCATTTCGCCCGGCTCTACCTCGCGAAGGTATGTCGCACCGACCACATCGAATGCGCACGTTTCTGAAGCGACGACGTAAGCATCACCCATCATGCCGATTGACAGCGGTCTGAGTCCGTTCGGGTCAAGCGCTACGATCATTTCTGTTTCAGTCATAATCAGGAACGCGTAGGCGCCTTTCAGCATGGACAGCGAATTTTTGATCTGATCCTTCAGCGAAAAGTGTCCGCTGCGTTTAATCAGATGAGCCAGCACCTCCGTATCGGAGGAAGTCTGAAAGATGCTCCCTTGGTTTTCAAGCTGCTGCTTCAATTGTGTGGCGTTGACCAAGTTGCCGTTATGGGCGAGCGCGAGGCTGCCGTTGTTTTGCGAACGGAACAGGAGCGGCTGGACATTTTCATATCCGCCTCCGCCTGCAGTCGCATAACGGACGTGCCCGATCGCGCCTTTTCCCTTCACTTTGCTCAGTTCGCCGTTTTGAAAAACCTCGGTAATAAGCCCCTGTCCTTTATGCGCCGTCAGTTTTTCACCGTCAGTCGCCACGATGCCGGCGCCTTCCTGTCCTCTGTGCTGGAGGCTGTGCAGGCCGTAATATGTGATCTGCGGAGCTTCTTCATGTCCCCAGATGCCAAACACACCGCATTCTTCATTCAGGCCTTTGATTTCAGCAAGCATGGAATAGCTCCTTTCCACGCGCGCTCAAGTTCTTTCGTTTGCGCGTGAACCAATTGTTGTCCGTCCTGGTTTTGAATCGCCAGAAGTCCGTCAGCCGTTACCTCGCCGATATGAACCGCATCAGCCACAGCCGCTTCAAACGCCGCTTGGTGTTCTTTTTTCACCGAAACGACGAAGCGGGATTGAGATTCAGAGAATAATAATGCCGCTTCCCCTGCAACAGTTACGTTGGCGCCAAGGTTTTCCGTCGTCATGACGCTTTCTGCAACCGCTACGCCTAAGCCGCCTTCTGATACGTCATGCGCTGATTGAACGAAGCCTTTTTTAATCGCGTCAAGTAATGCTTTTTGACGTGACAGCTCTATATCAAGATCGATTTGCGGCGCTTTGCCGTAAATGCGGCCTTCTGTCATTTTTTGCAGTTCGCTTCCGGCAAACTCAGGTTTTGTTTCGCCGATCACGTATACAAGATCCCCCGCTTGTTTGAAATGCTGTGTCGTAATATGAGCGGTATCTTCAATTAAGCCGACCATGCCGATAACAGGCGTCGGGTAGATCGCCGTTCCGTTCGATTCATTATAAAGTGATACGTTTCCGCCGATGACGGGTGTGCTGAGAACATTGCACGCCTCGCTGATGCCGTCGGCCGCTTTTTCGATCTGCCAGAAAATTTCAGGTTTTTCCGGGTTTCCGAAATTCAGATTATCCGTGACCGCAAGCGGTTCGGCGCCTGAACATACGATGTTGCGCGCCGCTTCGGCAACGGCGATTTTCCCGCCTTCTTCTGGATCAAGATATAAATAACGCGCGTTGCAATCCGTCGTCATCGCCAGCGCTTTTTTCGTGCCGCGGATTCTGAGCACTCCCGCGTCAGAGCCCGGAGCGACCACCGTATTTGTGCGCACCATGTAGTCATATTGATCGTACACCCACTCTTTGCTGGCGATTGTCGGCTGCTGGAGGAGCGCCTTCAATGTTTCATTCGCATCATCAATTTGAGGCGCGGGAACTTCTGTTTCCTGAAACTCGCGGTAGTACGCGGGTTCTGCTGACGGCTTGTGGTATACAGGCGCTTCTTCCGCCAGCGCGTCGACCGGAAGCTCGCAAACAACCTCTCCGTTATGGCGGAGGCGGAGCATTTTATCATCCGTAACATGACCTACGGAAACCGCTTCAAGATCATATTTATCAAAAATATCGACAATTTCCTGTTCACGTCCGCGTTCAATGACGAGAAGCATGCGTTCCTGAGACTCAGAAAGCATCATTTCGTAAGCGGTCATACCTGTTTCCCGCTGCGGAATGAGATCAAGGTTCATTTCAATGCCTGAGCCGGCTTTGCTTGCCATTTCAGCACTCGAACTTGTCAGACCGGCCGCCCCCATATCCTGAATGCCGACTAAGGCGTCGCATTGGATGACTTCAAGGCATGCTTCCAGGAGAAGTTTTTCCATGAAAGGATCGCCGACCTGCACCGCGGAACGTTTTTCTTCAGATGAATCTGACATTTCTTCCGATGCGAAAGTAGCGCCGTGTATGCCGTCGCGGCCGGTTTTAGCGCCGACGTACATGACCGTGTTGCCGACACCTTTCGCCTGGCCTTTTTTAATATCTTTATGATCAATTAAGCCGACGCACATTGCATTAACAAGCGGATTGCCCTCATAGCTTGCGTCAAACTGCACTTCTCCGCCGACCGTCGGAATTCCGATACAGTTTCCGTATCCCGCGATTCCCGCCACTACTTCTTCAAACAAGTACTTCACACGAGGTGAAGTGAGCTCACCAAATCGAAGAGAGTTTAATACAGCTATCGGACGGGCGCCCATTGAGAAAACATCACGGATGATGCCACCCACTCCCGTCGCAGCACCTTGGTATGGCTCAAGCGCTGACGGATGGTTATGAGATTCAATTTTGAACACGACCGCCTGATTGTCACCGATGTCAACGATTCCCGCGCCTTCTCCGGGACCCTGCAGCACGCGTTCGCCGCTAGTCGGGAATTTGCGTAAAACCGGTTTTGAGTTTTTATAGCTGCAGTGCTCTGACCACATGACGGAAAAAATCCCGATTTCCGTGTAGTTCGGCAATCTTCCGATAATAGATTCAATGAGTGCGAACTCGTCATCACTGACACCCATTTGCTGATAGAGTTTCTCTTCTTTTATTTGTTCTTTACTTGGTTCAAGCAGTAGCGACATGAGTTTCCCTCCAATTTTTCACGATAGACCGGAACAATGTAAGACCGTCTGCGCTGCCGAGCAGTTCATCGACTGCGCGCTCAGGGTGAGGCATCATGCCTAATACGTTGCCTTTCTCATTCACGACGCCGGCAATGCCGCTGACGCTTCCGTTAATATCGCCGCCGTATGTGAAGGCGATTTGATTGTTTTCTTTTAATCTTTCAAGCGTTTCGTCATCACAGTAGAAATTGCCTTCTCCGTGGGCAACCGGAATCGTAATCGATTGTCCATTTTCATATGAAGATGTGAATAACGTATCGCCGTTCTGCACGATTAATTCAACCGGGCGGCAGATGAACTTTAAATCTTTGTTGCGTCTCATCGCGCCTGGCAGAAGTCCGAGCTCCTGCAGAATCTGGAATCCGTTGCAGACGCCGAGAACCGGTTTTCCTTCGGCAGCCGCTTTTTTCACGGCCGGCATGATGTTTGCGAATCTGGCGATGGCGCCGCATCTCAAGTAGTCGCCGTATGAAAACCCGCCGGGGATGAGCACGCCGTCAAATCCGTCAAGGCTTGTTTCCTCGTGCCAGACATACTCGACTTCTTCGCCGAGTTCATCCTTTACGGCGTGGAACATATCAATATCACAGTTGGAGCCGGGTAACACAATCACCGCAAATTTCACTGTGCGACAACCTCCTCAACTTCATATCGGTAGTCTTCAATGACTGTATTGGCAAGGAGCTTTTCACACATTTCTTTCACGAGCGCGTCAAGATCGCGGTCGGATTTTTCAATCGTCAGCTCCATGTATTTTCCGATGCGCACATCCTGCACTTCATTGTAGGTCATGCTGTGCAATGCATGCTGCACCGCGCTTCCTTGAGGATCGAGCACACTTTCTTTTAAGCTGACATAAACTTTCACTTTATACATTATGAAATGCCTCCCAGTCTTTTGAAAATCTCTTCATATGCGTCGGTTAAGCTTCCCAGGTTCCGTCTGAACAAATCTTTATCGAGCTTTTCGTTTGTGTCTTTGTCCCACAGACGGCACGTGTCAGGAGAAATTTCATCCGCTAAAAGCACCCGTCCCTCTGCGTCTAAGCCGAATTCCAGCTTAAAATCTATTAATCTGACGCCGCAGTCTTCAAAAATATGCTGAAGTTCTTGATTCACCTGGTTTGTAATCGATTTGATCATTTCGACCTGCTCAGGAGCTGCCGCTTTCAAGAGCCAGATATGATCTTCTGTGATGAGCGGATCACCCAGCGCGTCATCCTTGTAGTAAAATTCGATAATCGGCTGCGGAAGCTCAGTTCCTTCCGGGATGCCGAGACGTTTCGACATGCTTCCGGCGGCAATGTTTCTGACCACGACTTCAAGCGGAATGATGTTCACTTTTTTGATAAGCTGCTCTGATTCTGAAACACGCTCCACAAAGTGGTTGTCAATTCCTTTGGCGTGCAGATGTTTGAAAATCAGGCTTGAAATTTCATTGTTCAGACGGCCCTTTCCGCTGATCTCCGCTTTTTTCTCACCGTTAAAGGCTGTTGCGGAATCCTTGTAGACCACGCGGAGAATCTGTTCGTCTTCTGTTTGATAAATTCGTTTCGCTTTTCCTTCATAAAGAAGATTATTGTTCACAATATTCACGGAAGGCCTCCTAACCCGAATGTTGGGAATATTCAATCTATGGCGGCTGAAGAAGCCGCCTCCGGCTGGCTTCTTCTATAAACCTAAACGCTCAAAGATCAAGTCGACGTTTTTCAGATGATAATTGTAGTCAAAGCAATCGGCAATCTGTTCCGGTGTGAGACGGGACGTGATTTTTTCCTCCGCTTCGACAAGCTGGCGGAACGGCACTTGTTTTTCCCACGCTTCCATCGCTTTCGGCTGAACCGTGTCATATGCTTCTTCACGAGGCAGACCCGTGTCGATTAAAGCAAGCAGCACGCGCTGAGAATAGATCAAACCGAGTGTGCGGTCCATGTTGCGTTTCATATTTTCCGGGAATACCGTTAAGTTTTTGACGATATTGCTGAATCGGTTCAGCATGTAATTCAGCGCGATTGTCGCGTCAGGAAGAATGATGCGCTCAGCTGATGAATGAGAAATATCACGCTCATGCCATAACGGTACATTTTCGTATGCCGTCAGCATGTACCCGCGGATCACGCGCGCCATGCCCGTCATATTTTCCGACCCGATCGGATTCCGTTTATGAGGCATAGCCGATGAACCTTTTTGTCCTTTCGCAAAAAACTCTTCCACTTCACGTGTTTCACTCTTTTGCAGACCGCGGATTTCCACTGCGAATTTTTCAATGCTCGTCGCGATCAAAGCCAGTGCCGCCATGTAATCCGCATGTCGGTCGCGCTGTAAAGTCTGAGTGGAAATCGGCGCCGCTTTCAGGCCGAGTTTTTCACAGACATACTGCTCTACGAACGGATCAATATTCGCATATGTGCCGACCGCGCCGGAAAGCTTCCCGACTTCGATCCCTTCTTTTGCCTGCTTGAAACGTTCAAGGTTGCGTTTCATTTCTTCATGCCAAAGCGCGAGTTTCAGGCCGAATGTCGTCGGTTCCGCGTGTACGCCGTGCGTGCGGCCCATCATGACCGTGTATTTATGTTCTTTCGCTTTTTCTTTTATAATGTCAACAAATCTCTCAATGTCCTTGAGCAAGATCTCATTCGCCTGTTTTAATAGATAGGAAAGAGCGGTATCCACGACATCTGTTGACGTCAGGCCGTAGTGAACCCATTTTCTTTCTTCGCCTAATGATTCTGAAACCGCACGGGTGAATGCAACGACGTCATGGCGCGTATCCTGCTCGATTTCCAAAATGCGGTTGATGTCGAAAGACGCGTTTTCACGCATGACCTTGACGTCTTCTTTCGGAATGACGCCAAGCTCAGCCCAGGCTTCACAGGCTAAAATCTCGACTTCCAGCCATGCCTGGTATCTGTTTTCGTCCGTCCAGATCGCGGACATTTCAGGTCTTGAATAACGTTCGATCATTATGCTCGTCCTCCGTCTCTTTTCATCCATATGTTCGTGATGTCCTGAATCCATGTTTCATCAGGCTTCCGCAAAAATGTCATATGTCCCATTTTGCGGCCTTTTTTTATCTCATGTTTCCCATACAGGTACAGTTTGGCTTCCTTTAAAAGCTCCGTATGCTCCTCCGCAAGCTTCACTTCATCACCGAGCAGATTCACCATCATTCCCGGTTTGAGAAGATCGGTTCTGCCGAGAGGAAGTCCGCAGACCGCTCTGATGTGCTGTTCGAATTGGCTCGTTTCACAAAGGTCGAGCGTATAATGCCCTGAATTGTGAGGACGCGGCGCCAGTTCATTAATCAAAAGGTCTCCGTCTTCCGTGACGAACATTTCCACCGCAAGGGGCCCGACAAGTTCCAATTTCTCCGCGAGCTGAACGGCAAGCGCCTCTGCCCGCTTTTGAACCGTTTCCTCCGCTCTCGCGGGTACGATGCTTTGGAACAGAATATTATTTTTGTGGATATTTTCAGCAGCCGGAAAGGTTGAAATCTCACCGTGCACCGATCTCGTCACGATAACGGAAAGTTCCATCCGGAACGATACCCAGCTTTCAAGTATGCATGTGCCGTTTTCTAACAGCGCAGCCGCTTCATCTATCTGTCCTTCTTCCTTAATGACAAATTGGCCTTTGCCGTCATATCCGCCGCGGCATGTTTTCAGCACCGCCGGGAGCCCCAGTGCCTGAACGGCTTCCTCAAGCTCCCGTCCGCTGTTTACGATCCGATAAGGAGCGACTTGACAGCCTGCTGACTGGATCGCCTTTTTTTCCGTTTCCCTGTTTTGGGTGATGAGCAGCAGCTCGCTTCCCTGGGGAAGATATGCATGTTCTTTGAGCCAGTTGAGCGCCTCGTAATCGATATTTTCAAATTCGTAGGTAATGATGTCACTGACTCCGGCCAATTTTTGAATCGCTTCACGGTCATTGTACTGGGCGGTAATCTCAATATCGGCGATCTGTCCGCATGGCGAGTCTTTCACGGGATCGACGACAGCGACTTTATAGCCCATCTGTTTTGCGGCGACAGCCATCATTTTTCCGAGCTGTCCGCCTCCGATAATGCCGATGACGGCGCCGGGAAAAATCGTTTTTTTATCAGACAAGCTGATCACTGCTTTCCAGCACCGTTTGTTTTGTCGCATTTCTTCTCGCCTCTAGTTTATCCGCAATGTCATCGTCAAATGCCGACAAAATTTGCGCGGCTAACAGACCCGCGTTCACTGCGCCCGCTTTCCCGATCGCCGTCGTTGCGACCGGCACGCCGCCGGGCATCTGTACGATAGACAGAAGAGAATCAAGCCCGTTAAGCGATTTCGTCTGAACCGGTACGCCGATCACCGGCAGCGTCGTTTTGGCCGCCGTCATTCCCGGCAGATGCGCCGCTCCTCCTGCTCCGGCAATAATGACTTTTAAACCCCTGTCTCTTGCGCTTTCTGCATATTCAAACATCAAATCAGGCGTCCGGTGCGCGGATACCACCTGTTTTTCATAAGGAATGTGAAGTTCGTCAAGTATGTCGCATGCATGTTTCATTGTCTCCCAATCGGAGGTGCTTCCCATGATGATTCCTGCTAGCGGCTGCATTCTGTTCCCACCTTCTCATGCTTTGTTTTTCAGAAAAAAAAGCCCGGCTTATATTGCAACTATGAGGAAGCAATACAAACCGGGCATGGCGCGCGTATCGTCAGTCGTTCGCTTCTGCGATATCCATGTCAGCTGTTTATCACTTTCCTGCATAGTCCGGCCGTTTACGGCAGCCGGGTAGAAACTTATGGGCCATATTCCCAAGATTATATGAGGTCGTGTTTTGATTTCATGTTTATCTTAACAACGGACTTGGATAATGTCAACGACATTATCGAACGATATAAAAATTCTTTCTTTTAATGTTCGTGTTTAGATCAATTTCCCTTCAAATACGATTTTTTTCCCGCAAGGAACGACTTGAATTGATCCATTTTCTTTCTTTTCTGTAAAGATCGGCTCTTCCATCCGCCGGACGGGCATATAACCCTCTTCCTTCATTAAAGTGAGAATGGTGTCAATCGTTTCATCTTCCGTTACTTCAAACCGTTTCTTTTTTGGCTTTGTCATTCCTTAATTCTCCTCTTCTTCACTGCTTTCACCCAGAATCCGCCATGGATCGTTTTCGGCTCAAAGGCGATCATAAACGCTTTTTCATCAAGCGTTTTAATCGTATCATAAAGCTGAAGCTCATATTTGCGCGGTGTCAGTATCTGCATGGCGGTCCGGTCTCCTTCAAGTCCTCCCGCAACCCAGCTTGTAACCCCGTATCCTTTTTCCCGGAGCTGTTTCGGCAGGTCCAGATCGAGCTCCTTCGTAATGACGTTGACTGTAATATAGCCGAGCGCCAGTTTTTCTTCAATTTTCATTCCCACTATGACACCGAGACCGTAGCCGAGCGCATAGGCAATGACGTTTTGAATTTGATTCAGATTGCCGAGCACGAGACTCAGGCCGGTCACATACACAAGGATTTCAATCGTACTGATGCCCGCGGCGAAATAGCGCTGTCCCTTTAATGTCAGAATCATCCTGATCGTAAAGAAAGAGACATATATAATGTTAATGATGAGAATAATGAGAACCATACCTATACTGTTGGATAAAATCGTCTGCATCATTGATTCCCCCTCCTCTGATAATTTGAAAGGCCAATCTTTCAATTAAGGATAGTTTACCCTCTTTTGATCATTTTCAAAAGAAAAAAAAGCCCGCCCCGCAAGGCAGACTTTCAAGCTCTTATCAGTGAAGCTCGGCTTTTTTCAATCGTTTGACGGCTTCATATTCCTTCTCAAGCTCACTCAGCGTGTATCCGGACAGTTCCTGAACATGGTTTTGGTAAAACCCTGAGCGGATCAGCTTTGTCCTCAGATGCTGTTTTTTCCGATTAATGGCTTCTCGCAACAACGGGGCCATCTTCATCATCCCTTTCCGAATCATAAAGAGTAGTGCCGCTTTCGAATTGCTGTTGCTCTCATCATATCTCGGCCGGGTCTTCAAAACAACACGCTTTATTAGAAATATTTGTAAACATTGTGAAAGACAAATTTCGACTTATAAAGGGATCAGCGAAGCAGTAAAGTACTCTGAAATGAGCGGCCATGTCACAGCCGTAAAAATGAGCATGATGATGACCGCCGCGGAAATACAGTACATCACGTCAGCCGCAGGCTTTTCAGCCGATTTGTAAAGAATCTGCACAAACTGCACCATCGCCGAGGCGGCCAGAAACAAGGTCAGCGCCGTAAACACCACGGTGACGACCGGCAGATTCAATATCGCGAAAATCATCCACACGATAGAGCAGGCGACAGCCGGAACCAAAAGCGATCCGACCCCCGCGGCCGCATCCCGCATCGTAATTTTCTGTTTCATCATATAGCGTGATACAAGCCAGACCGCGCCCGCCGCAGCGGCAAAAAAGACGAACGTATACACGAGAACGACGGTAAAGCCGTCAAAAAACGTATGATGCCGCTCTCCGTATCCGAGAGGCCTTTGCTGGCTTGCCCTCAGCTGAAACCAATTTCCGATTGAGAAAAAGATACTGAATACAAGCATTGAAATAAGAGCATATTTAAAGCGGGAAAAGCCGTCTTCCCCAACGACCTTCACCGGTGATGTCAAAATGCGCAGCGCGAAACGGCAATAACGTTTGACCGCGGCCCATGCAGAAGCGAGTTTTTCCGTAAAGGCCGGAGCCGGGCGCCGTTCCTTATCTTTTTTCTTTTGCTTTTGATAACGTCCCGCATTTCTGGACATTCTCGACAGCGGTTCTTCATCAGTTCCCTGATGCTGTTTTTCTTCTTCCAACGTTTCTTTTCTTTCTTCCGTCATGTCAGCAACTCCTATCAAAAAAATACGGCGGAATTTGTTAAGCAAGAAAATAAAACACTTATATAAGGTACCGAAGCGTCCTTAAACAGTCAAGCGGTTTTCTTCACCCGGACACCCACATGACGTTTTATATTATGTATTGGTTTTACGGAATAGGACAAAAACAAAAAACCGGCTGAACTCAGCCGGTTTTTCCGTTATTTCAAGAAGATGAAATACAGGATAAAGATGACGAACAGCCCGTACATAATCGGGTGAACGCTTTTTCCTTTTCCTTTGCAGATCATTGTAATCGGGTAGAAAATAAAACCGATCGCAATCCCCGTCGCAATGCTGTACGTCAGCGGCATCATAATCATCGTTAAGAATGCCGGCACAGCCACCTCGAATTTATCCCAGGCGATCTTACCGAGCGGCGCCACCATCAGCGCGCCGACAATAATTAAAGCCGGAGCCGTCACATTCGTGGTGACAACTGACAGAAGCGGCGAGAAAAACATCGCCAGCAAAAAGAGAATGCCCGTCACAACAGCCGCGAAGCCGGAGCGCGCCCCCGCCGCAACGCCTGAGCTGGATTCAACATAAGAAGTCGTAGTAGACGTACCGAGTACGGCTCCGATAACGATTGATGTCGAATCCGCCAGAAGCGCTCTTCCCGCACGCGGAAGTTTATTTTCCTTCATCAGTCCGGCCTGTGTCGCTACAGCCACCAGCGTTCCGGCCGTATCGAAAAACCCGACGAACAGGAACGTTAAAATGACAATCAGCATTTGTACGGAGAAGATATCCGGAAGATGCATCCACGCCTGTCCGAAAGTCGGCGCAAGACTCGGCACGCTGCCGACAATGTGCGTCGGAACCGGAATCAGTCCGCAGACCATGCCGGCAACCGCCGTCAGAAGCATTCCGATAAATACGCCGCCGTTTACGCGAAGCACCATCAGAATGACCGTCACAATAACACCGAAAACCGTCAGCAGCACAGGTCCGCTGTGAATATTGCCGATAGACACCAAAGTCGATGAGTTCGCTTCAATGATGCCCGAACCCTGCAAACCGACAAATGTGATAAACAAACCGATACCCGCGCCGACCGCCAATTTCAGCTCAGGCGGAATCGCATTAATGATTTTTTCCCGCAATCCCGTCAGCGAAAGCGCCACGAAGATAATTCCGGAAATCAAGACGCCGGAAAGCGCAGCCTGCCATGAAATCCCCATGCCGAGGACGACAGAGAAAGCAAAAAACGCATTTAATCCCATACCCGGCGCAATCGCGATCGGATACTTTGCAATGAGCCCCATTAAAATACAGCCGGCCGCAGACGCCAAGGCTGTAGCGGTGAACACCGCGCCCTGATCAATTTTTAATGCTTCGGGAAATCCCTTCACACCGTTTAAAGACAATGTCAGCGGATTGACGAACAGAATGTACGCCATTGACAAAAAGGTCGTTAAACCGCCGATGATTTCATTACGATAGCTTGTCCCCAGCTCATCAAACTGAAAAAATTGCTTCAAGCCAATTGCCTCCTTCATTCTCTCCCATTTATTCTGCCCGATATCCGCCAAATAAAAAACGCCCCAAATACATTTGGGACGCTTGACTACATACGTTCAGTCTGAATAAATAAGAATGGATTATTTATATCAAACGATTGAGATTGATCCGTAGTCAAGCCATTTACGGTAGCTTGGTAGAAACTTGCGGGCCATATCCCCGCCATTATACGATATCTGCATATTTGATTTCTGAGTCTATTGTATCAATTCAATTTTGAAAACTCAATAAAAAAAACGAACAATCCCGTTAAAAAAATTTGGTTTATTCGTTAATTGACCAAAAATGGAAGACGG
The DNA here is from genome assembly GCF_020075515.1 of Bacillus sp. KS1. Lineage (NCBI taxonomy): Bacteria > Bacillati > Bacillota > Bacilli > Caryophanales > Bacillaceae > Bacillus > Bacillus sp. KS1. The sequence continues at coordinate 106,451 of NZ_JACAWW010000013.1, forward strand.
CAAAAGCCGCCTTCCCGACATCATTTTCCGTCCGCATGCCGGACCGGCACCGAGAATGTAATCTTGCCGTCACCTGCTAAAGTGTTCATGAACGTTCGATTGACATACAAAGCGTATGAATCGAATGAGAAATCGCGCAATGAATAGTCTTTATCTGATGAATCATCTAATTCAAAAACGGATTCCATTTCACCCGTTTTAAGGTTCGTGACTTTCGCCTTATTCCCTTTCAGGTAATAGCCTTTTTCATACTCATTAAGCGATGGCCAGGTTTTCATTTTTTTCGTATTGCCGAGACCGATTGACTCACCGACATTCATCAGCTGATCTTTATCCGTTTTGCTGTCATTAATTCCTGTGAATTGATAATCGACGATCACCCGTCTGCCTTGCTGTTTGATTTTTTTGATGGTGATGCCGACATGATGATGTTTCGTTTTATAGCTGGCGGGCAGTTTTGTTTTCAGAGGGACGATTTCTCCAGGCTCTGATTCTGATTTTAAATTACCCGTTATGAAAAGTGTTTTCGCTTTCGGGTCTATCGGTTTGCTGAATTGAGATTGGCCGCGTGCTCTTTTCCCGCCGCCGGGAAGATTGTTCCTGCTGCCAAGTTCAATAGCCGACGCTGTCGTTCCATAATGGTTTCCTGCATCATCCGTTGCTTCGTCAATCGAGATCGTATCATTTTTAGCTGCATCAGAGAAGTCGACTGAATACAGGAGAGCCGATCCCGTCGTTCCGTTTTCCGCCCGGATATCGAAAAAGCGGTATAATCCGTGATTTACATTCACAGCTTTCGTTCCTACAAGAGAAACGGACTTTTGTTTTTTAATCGGGAGTGTAAAGCGCCAGTTTCCGGGGATATCCTTAATTTGTGTAATGACAAGCGGAAGCTTATCACCGTCTTTCATCTTTGGCCCGTCCGCAAAAAAGCGAAGCTGCCCCCCGTACTGCCCGTCTTTCATTTTTTTCATGCCCTGACTGTCATAATCCAAAGATAATATATTCCGGCTGTCTTTATAATCGACTTCAAAAGGAATATCCTCCTCATCAGATTTCAAATTGTCAACGGTAAAATTGTAAACGAGCTGCCCGCTGTCGTAATACACACTTTTCACTGTAACCGTAATCCCGCGTGATTCCGCTTCCTCGTTCAGTTTTGTCACCAGATTGCTTTTAAACAGCGCAGAACCTGCCTTATCCTGAAATACCCTGTAAATCTGCCCGGCAACAGGGATGTTTCCCATAGCCGTATTAACGGAGGGCATGAACAAGCCTGAGGACAGATACAGAATAAACAAAGCAGCAGCAACCGCGAGTCCGTTTATCACTTTTCGTCCCCATCTCCGTCTGACGGCGCCTTCTTTTCCGGCACGGACAGCGGCGCTATGTATCACGTTTTTCAATTCAGCTTTCGGCACGTCAATGTCCTGATACAATTGCTTCATTTGATGCTTTTCCATATATGTTTATCCTCCTTTTCCAGCTCCTGCTTCAATGCTTTTCTCGCCCTGTGGAGATGCGTTTTTACAGTGCCTTCCGCCATACCGGTCTGTTCAGCGATCATAGCAATCGAGAAATCTTGAAAATAATAAAGCTGAATGGTCAGCTGTATATGTTCGTCAAGGGTTTCCAGGGCATTCCGAAGATCTATGTATTCTTCAATGTTCTTATTCTCCGCGCGCGTATCATGTTGCGGCTCAAACGGAATGACGTCTCCGTGCTTTTTCCTCATCGCAAAAATCGTATGAAGCAAAATCCGGATCAGCCACGTTTTAAAATATTTCGGCTCCTTCAGCTGCGCGATATGAAGAAAAGCCTTGTAAGCCGTTTCCTGAACAGCGTCCAGCGTATCTTCCTTGTGATGCAAATAGAGATAAGCTGTTTTATATAAAGTATCCTGGTGTGCTGTGATCAGTTTTTCAAAGGATGCGGCATCACCTTTTTTCGCCTTTTTGATCAATCGTTCTTCCTTCACCTTATCCACCTCCTATGCTGTTAGATATGAATCGGGGCAAAACGGTTTCAAAAAGATGAAAAAAAAACGCCTCTTTTTTAAAAAGAGACGTTTTTTATTGATTTATTCTAAACAGTATAAGAATCAATTTATTGAATAGCAAATCTTTTGGGTTGTTTGTAGTTCCTTGATGTAGAAGTTACCGTTAAAAATATTGCTCCTCCGTGTTCAGAATATTATGGGAGGGTCTAAATCTAATAGGCTTAAAAATGTTATTAACGTGCAACATAATAAAGTTGCTGATAGAAAGATGGTTTCAAACCAGTACGTAAAAAGAAATATATAAACTTTAATAATTAGACATATAGTATTATAATGATTAAGAACGTGTGGTTAGATTTTTTAACTTGTGTTTCGCAAGTTTTGACAAAAATGGTAGGGAGATTTGTTCCTTATTACTCGTATAATTGTATTGTATCGTATAGTTTCGATTCCTATAGAACGTAATGAGTAACCACACGTTCTATTTTTTTTTGGAGGCAATAACTATGAACACTTTTGAAGATATAACATCAATAGACAATCTCTCAAATATTTTGAGAACACCGAAAAAAAAGTTAACTTACATATTATATATTAAGAAGATTCAAAATTCATATACAACTTTCCAAATTTCCAAAAAAAGTGGTGGACAGAGAATTATTAACGCTCCATCTAAAGATTTAAAGGATATTCAAAGAAATATTGTGAATATGTTATTAAATCAACAAAAAAAATTCTATTATGAAAATAAGATTAGGTTGAACATTGCTCATGCTTTTACCAAAGAAAAAAGTATTATAACAAACGCTAAAATACATAAAAACAAACGTTTTGTTCTTAATATAGATTTAGAAAATTTCTTTGAAAGTTTTCATTTTGGAAGAGTACAAGGGTACTTTGAAAAAAACAAAAATTATTTGTTTCCCAAAAATATAGCAACAGTATTAGCTCAATTAACTTGTTATAACGGTTCTTTACCGCAAGGTGCTCCTTCCTCCCCTATAATAACTAATCTAATTTGCAATATTTTAGATATGAAAATATTAAAAATTGCTAAAAAATATAAATTAGATTACACAAGATATGCTGATGATTTAACTTTTTCAACAAACAATAAAGGTTTCGATGAAAAATCAGAAGAATTTATAAGTCAATTAGAAATGATTATTAAACAATCTGGCTTTAAAATTAATCGAAAAAAAACTCGACTTCAATATAAGCAATCTAGACAAGTTGTGACTGGGCTAGTCGTAAATAAAAAAGTGAATATGCCCAGAAATTTTTATAAAAACACTCGGGCAATGGCAAACTCTTTATATAAAAATGGATCATTCACTATAAATGGGGTAGAGGGTAGTTTAAAACAGCTTGAAGGTCGTTTTTCATTTATAAATCATATAAACAAAGAGAATAATAAAGAAAAGAAAAAAATTGATAAAAATTCGAAATTAGGTTTCAGAAATTTAAATGGACAGGAAAAAGAATATCAAAAATTTCTGTTTTATAAATATTTCTTCAATAATGAAAAACCTTGTATTTTAACAGAGGGTCCTACAGATATTATTTACTTAAAAAGTGCCCTTAAAAATCTTTATACAGATTATCCAAAACTAATTAAAAAAGTAAATGATGATTTTATATTCAAAATTTCTTTTTTAAAGAGAGGAGAAGATCCAAAAGCATCAAAAGCACACAAAAAAATAAAAGGGCAGAAGACATCAAAATTGCAATACTTCTTTGGTTTAGAGAAAGATGGTGCGGATACCATGAAACAAATCTATAATTTCTATGTTTCTGATAAACAGAAAAAAGATTGTCCAAACTATAGTGAAATTTTCAAAAACATGAATGTGAATTCTAAAAACCCCTGTATATTTATACTAGATAATGAACTTAATAATAAAGATAAACCAATAAAAACTCTAACCAACTATATGGATTTAAAACCAGACAAACTTGATGAGTTATGCGATAAAAATTATTTAAAAATCATTTCGAACCTTTATATCGTTACTAATCCATTGGTTAACGAGCTAAACGAATGTGAAATAGAAGATTTATTCGAATTAGATACCTTAAAAACAGAACTTAACGGGAAAACATTTGAACGATGTGAAAAAAAGTATAATCCCTCTGAAAACTATGGAAAAAGAGCTTTTTCCAAATATGTATGGAAGAACTATGAGGATATAAATTTCGAAAACTTTAGACCTCTATTAGATAACATCAATCAAATTGTAACAAATTATAATGATTAATGATTTTTTTGTTTGCAATATTTGTTTGCACACGCTTAAAAAAGAGCCTCAAACCCTTTTAAATAAGAGTTTGAGGCTTTCTTTTTACTATTCCCACTCAATCGTTGCAGGCGGCTTGCTCGTAATGTCATACACGACGCGGTTGATGTGTTTCACTTCGTTGACGATCCGTGTCGAAATCACTTCAAGCACATCCCAAGGGATACGCGCCCAGTCAGATGTCATGCCGTCGATTGATGTTACGGCACGGATACCGATTGTGTAATCATACGTTCTCGCATCTCCCATGACGCCGACGCTGCGGATGTCAGGAAGAACCGTGAAGTACTGCCAGATGTCGCGCTCTAGGCCGTGGTTCGCCACTTCTTCACGCAGAATCGCATCTGATTCACGAACGATTTCAAGTTTTTCTTCCGTTACTTCGCCAAGTACGCGGATGCCAAGGCCAGGACCAGGGAACGGCTGACGCCATACGATATCATCCGGAAGGCCGAGCTCTGTGCCAAGCGCGCGCACTTCGTCTTTGAAAAGGGTGTTCAGCGGCTCGATCAGTTCAAACTGCATATCTTCAGGAAGTCCGCCGACATTGTGATGCGATTTGATCGTTTGCGCCGTTGCAGTACCGCTCTCGATAATATCCGTGTAAAGCGTTCCTTGCGCAAGGTAATCGATGCCTTTCAGCTTGTCCGCTTCATCATCAAACACGTAAATGAATTCGTTGCCGATGATTTTGCGTTTTTGCTCAGGATCAGAAACACCTTTCAGCTTGTTTAAGAATCTGTCTTTCGCATCAACTTTAATGACATTCATATTAAAGCCTTCGCTGAACGTTTTCATGACGCCTTCCGCTTCGCCTTTACGAAGCAGGCCGTGATCGACGAAAATACAAGTCAGCTGGTCGCCGATCGCTTTATGAATCAAAGCAGCCACAACAGAAGAATCAACACCGCCGCTTAGCGCGCAAAGAACCTGCTTGTCTCCGACTGTTTCACGGATTTTTTGCATTTCGATTTCGATAAAGTTTTCCATTGACCATTTGCCTTCACAATCGCAAACGCCGAATACAAAGTTTTTCAGAAGATCATTGCCGTATTCAGAGTGGCGCACTTCCGGGTGGAACTGAACGCCGTACCAATTCTTGTCCGCTTTGCTCATCGCTGAATTCGGGCAGTGATGGCTTGTTGCGTCAACAGTGAAGCCTTCAGGAACTTCTACAACCAAATCGCCGTGGCTCATCCACACAACCTGTTCTTCCGGAAGATCCTTGAACAAGTCAGGAGTTCCTTGAATCTGAATGTTCGCTTTTCCGTATTCGCGCTGGCTTGCCGCCTCGACTTTCCCTCCGAGGTAATGAGTCATCAGCTGCATGCCGTAGCAGATGCCCAATACAGGAATATCGAGTTCAAAGATTTTTTCGTCACAGCGGAAAGATCCTTCATCATATACACTGTTCGGTCCGCCTGAAAGGATAATTCCTTTTGGATTCATTTCTTTGATTTCCTCAGCTGTCAACGTATGGGGGTGCAGCTCGCTATATACGCCAAATTCACGGATCCGGCGGGTAATCAGCTGGTTATACTGACTGCCGAAATCAAGAACAAGAATCATTTCATTCACTAACTTCGTCATGGTTGTCACCTAATCTCCTCTAAGTTTTTGACACAGAAAAAACGGAGGACAAACGTTCAGCCCTCTGTCGCGCAAGACTTGTACGGAAGCCCGGCTTTTTAACGCTCCCGGGCTCCCATTTAACATTCATTTATTCTAACAACAGGACGATATGCGGTCAAGACTATCTTGTTTTAATTATATTTTCCCACAACTGTCCCGATTCATTCCAAAGCTTTGCGGCATTATCCCTGCGGTATAAGGCCCGCTCATAGCGCAGCGTCAGCTCGGACATGTCGTTTGTATGGTGCGCCTCGTCAATCCTCGCGGCAAAATCGCGCAGCGTTTCTCCGTCCCCTCTGCTGAATCCTTTTCGTTTCAGCTGGCGGAGCAGCGCGGCATATGCGTCGAAAAAGACGTCTTCATCCGTTCGCCGCTTCAATCTGGCTGCTGTAACGTGCGGAATCCAGCGCGCCCGGAACAGCCAGGCGAGTGCCGCTGCGGCTGAAATCACGATGACGATGGCTGCATACGGCCACAGGTGTGCCGCGGTTTTGTTGCGGATCACAGGCTGCGGTGCCGCATTGTGATCCCGCTTTTTCGGTGTTTCTTCTTTTTCCGGCTTTGTTTCCTGACGCTGCTTGTCAGACGGTGAATCCGAATTCCCCGCTGAGCCTCCGCTGTCTTTTGCCGCGGTATGATTTTGCTCTGACGTAAACTCCGTCGGATTGGTGAAGCCTTTTGTTGGCTCAAACGTCACCCAGCCCTGATCGGGAAAATACACTTCTACCCACGAATGGGCGTTGTTGTTTGTGACTTCATAAATGTGGCCGTTATGGTCGCCTGCCCCTTTATATTCGCCGGATGTATAGCCCTTCACCCAACGGGCGGGAATTCCCGCGGAGCGGAGCAGCACGGCCATTGCCGATGAAAAGTTATCACAATATCCTCTTTTCGTTTCAAACAGGAATTGATCGACATAATCCTGATTGTGCTCCGGAACCGCGACATCCTGTGTATTATACGAAAATGCGGAAGATCCGAGATAATCCTCGATCGCCTTCGCTTTATCGAACATATTATGATGATCCCGCGTCAGTCTGTCCGCAAGCTGTCTCACTCTTTTCGGAAGGCTGTCGGGGACCTGTAAATACCGGTCATTGAATTGATTCTGCTCACGGTATCGTTTCACCTTCACTTTTCTGAGATCATTCAGCTTAAAGACTGGCGCCTGAAAAGTCACCGTGTACCGTCCCATATTGCGGATGTTGCCCACTTGCTCACTGACCGGCGTAATTTGCTCGGTGTTTCCGTTCATTTCAAGCTGAATCGAGTGCTTCGGTTTAATATTGGAGACGCCGATCGGATACATGACGTGATTATAGAGATAATTCTCATCAATGGACACCTGTGCCGTATACCGTCTCGTCTGCACACTCCGGTCAAACCATATATCTTCCACGTTGCCGCCGTTCAGTTTATAGGACATGCCCTGATCGGTCTCCACCCAGCCTTTCCCCGTGTATGTATCCTTCGTTTCCACCCGGAAGTACGCCCGTTCTTTTCCCTTCCATGTAAAAACCGGCGTATCATCCTCCTGAAAAGGGCCGCCCAATGTTTCATCATGATTGCCGTAGCCGATTTTGCTTTCGGCGGCGGGCACTTCTTTGTGGTTTGTTATTTTTTTTAGAAACGGGACGGGATCCGGCCAGTTCGGGTCTGATTTCGGAGCCGCCAGACCGAACACGACGGAAGCGCAGATAAACAGCATCAGCGGCAGAAACCATTTGAGTATCAATCTTTTTTTAAACGCTATATGTTCCGTAAGCCGGATGCGCTCCATATACAAAAGCCCCATCATCAAAAAGCCGATAAAGACGATTCGGATGACGGCGTACGCGGCATCATAAGGAGTAAACGTATCAAGCACGGTGATATACGCCACCGTCATGATAAAAAAGAATAATATTTTCCGCTGATAGATCACCCAGTAATGCAGCAAATACACGAGCAGCCATAAAAGCACAAAAAACAGCAACGTGCGGAATGACGGATTCATATCATTCCATCTTCCGGACCCGATGTGGCGGGCATTTTGCATCACGTCCCGCAAAAAAGAAACGAGCCATTCCGGCTGAAAAATAGAACCTTTATAAAACAGGATGTGAATACTGATCAACGTAAACAGAATGCAGGACGGCACGGTGACGTACCACCTCATCCGGAAGAATGACAGCAGAAATGCCAAACCGATAAAAACGATGAAAAAACCTGTATGTTTTGTATCCGTAAAATTGTGCAGCGGCCTGAGCCATTCCCATAACAATAAAAAAGCGAGAAAATAAAACAGCAGCAGACTCAGCCTGCTTCCCTGGTTCTCGTCATGCGGCATGGCGCGCCACCTCTCTTTCTAAACAACATGGGACACCCGTTTGTCCCTGATCATTTGCACCTTAATATTTTTTTGAGCGAAGATGAGAGCGAGTTTCCGTTCTTTCTCCGAAAGCGCGGCATTCGTTTCTTTCGCCAAAAACACCGTCATGTCAGCACGGCCGGGCTCAGCCTGTTTGAGAAGGTCTTCTGTAAGACTGCCCGTCACGACGGCAATGGAAGCTTTGCGGACGCGCGGATCCGAAAGCTCTTTTCCTAAACGCCCGCCTGCATCGGCTTCTTCTGATTCTGAAGCTGATGCCAGGTAACGCAGCATCTTTCTGAAATGCCGGTCTCCCTCCCGGACGGGAAATACGGTCCGGTCGCTCCCCAATGAAATAAATCCTGCGGGAGAGCCCTTCACAAGCGCCGTGTAAAGCAGGGATGCCGAAGCTGATACCGCGGCTTCAAACGATGGGGACGGCCTGCAGTCCAAAAGGAGAATCATATTTACACTCTGCAGCGGGTCAAATTCCTTCGTCATCAGCTCATTTCGCCGTGCCGATGTTTTCCAGTCAAGTGCGGAAAACCGGTCGCCCGGCTGATAATTTCTGACGCTCGCAGCCATTGCGGAGCGGTGTACCTGAAACGGAGCGCCGGCAGCCGCACCCTCTTCCCCGGAGGCAGCCTGCGGCTTATAGTGAACAGACCCGTACGCCGGGAAAACCAGAACCGTATCCGTTACGGAAAACGACGCCGTCTTGTCCAAAAGCCCGAGAACATCTCCCGTCCGCACTCTTATCGTATGTAAATGATGCTCTCCGCGCGGCACCTGCGGCAGCTCATATTGTAACGTCAGCTTCCTTTGAAACCACGGAAACACAAGCTGTTTCGCACTGCGCCTCTCGCCAAGCGTTTCCGGCATCACATCTTCAATGACCATATATGTCAGCGGAAACGGCAGGCGCCTCGTCAGCCTGATGGTGACAGACAGCCCGTCGCCTGAGGTTAACTGGGCGGAGGACACGTCACGCGTCACCTGAAACGCCCGCAGCGGGTACACAGCGACCAGCCCGGCGTAAACGGTAAACGGCAAAAACGCGTAAAATAAAAACCAGCTCACAAATCCGCCCTGAAACATGGCATAAGAAAAGACAGCCGCCGTCAGTACGGCCAACATAAGCAGCTTCCAGCCATATAGAAGCCAATGCATCTTCTTTCTCATCAGCGGACCGACATCCTTTGAACGGGCACTTTTTCCGTCTGCATGATGTCTTCTATAATCGCTTCCGGCGTCACATCGTTAAATTTCGCCTCGGCGGTCAAGATCATTCTGTGCGGCAGCGTATACGGAGCCAAATACTGGACGTCATCAGGAATGACGTAATCGCGGTCATGAAGCAGCGCGTACGCCTGCGCGGCTTTCATTAATGAGATTGAACCGCGCGGACTTACGCCCAGATGTACGGACGGATGCCGGCGGGTATGCTGAGTAATGCCGACGATATACGCTTTAATTCCATCATCCACCCGCACCTGCTCCAGTTTTTGCTGAAGGCTGATAAACTGTTCTTTAGAAATGACGGGCTCGATTGTGTCAAGCGGATTGCGCCCTTCCTGCAAAGACAGAACTTGAAGCTCTTCCTCGGCAGTCGGATAGCCCATGCGCAGCTTAAATAAAAACCGGTCAAGCTGGGCTTCGGGAAGCGGATACGTTCCTTCATATTCAACCGGGTTTTGTGTGGCCATGACGAAAAACGGCTCAGCCAGCCGCATTGTCTTTCCGTCAATCGTGACATTCCCTTCCTCCATTGCCTCAAGCAGGGAAGACTGCGTTTTCGGAGAGGTTCTGTTAATTTCATCAGCCAGCACGATATTCCCCATGATCGGTCCCGGGCGGTATTCAAATTCCATCGTTTTCGTATTATAAATAGAGACACCCGTCACATCTGACGGCAGAAGATCCGGCGTGAACTGAATCCTCTTAAAGTCAGCTCCGATCAGTTTGGCCAAAGCGCGGACCATCATCGTTTTTCCGACTCCCGGCACGTCTTCCAGCAGCACATGCCCTTTTGCGAGAATGGCGGCCAGACTGAGTATGGCGATATCCCGTTTTCCTATGATGATGTTTTCAATATGCTCAACGGCTTTCTCCAGCAGCGGATGCAGCTCTTCTTTATAAGCCATTCTTCTCCTCCTAGTCATCTCTCAAATTTCAATTATCGTAACCTAACTTTACCACAAAATATAAACAGTATAAAAAAACGTTTCCAGCGAATTGTTTCCAGTCCGAAAAAGGAAAAAGCTCCCTTTAGAAAGGAAGCTTTATTTCAGCTGGAGAGGCTCCATATGAACGTGTGAATGATCAATGGCATGTTCCTCTTTCATCCCGGCACCTTCTGCTGTACGGACGAGAAAAAATGTCATATTTTCTTACATCATTTTCAACTGCCTGTGGCATTTATGATAGAATAATACTTGTCGGAATATTCAGCATAAACAAACCAAAAGGAGGCAAAGAATGAATCAGCCTAACTCTTTATCAAAGGGATTAAAAACCCGGCATATGACTATGATTTCAATTGCCGGCGTGATCGGCGCCGGATTATTTGTCGGAAGCGGATCCGTCATTCATTCCACCGGACCCGGAGCGATTATCTCCTACGCATTAGCAGGACTATTAGTTATTTTTATTATGAGAATGCTGGGGGAAATGTCCTCCGTCAACCCGACAAGCGGTTCGTTTTCACAGTACGCGCATGACGCCATCGGTCCTTGGGCCGGTTTTACGATCGGGTGGCTGTATTGGTTTTTCTGGGTCATCGTCATTGCCATTGAAGCCATTGCAGGCGCCGGAATCATACAGTACTGGTTCCCGGGCATTCCGTTATGGCTGACGAGTCTGCTTCTGACCGTGCTGTTAACACTGACGAATATTTATTCAGTTAAATCGTTCGGCGAATTTGAATACTGGCTTTCCTTAGTGAAGGTAGCGACGATCGTTGTCTTCTTAATCGCGGGATTTGCGTTCATTTTCGGAATCGTCCCCGGCAGCAAACCGGTCGGGCTGGAAAATCTGGCGGGCAGCGGCGGATTTTTCCCTAAAGGTCCAAGTTCCGTTCTGCTTGGCATCGTCGTTGTCATTTTTTCTTTCATGGGATCTGAAATCGTCGCAATCGCAGCGGGAGAAACGTCAAATCCGGTCGAATCCGTCACAAAGGCGACCCGCTCAGTCGTTTGGCGGATCATTATTTTTTACGTCGGTTCCATTGCGGTTGTGGTCACACTGCTGCCGTGGGATTCAGCCAATATTTTGGAAAGCCCCTTCGTTGCCGTTTTGAGCCATATCGGGGTTCCCGCAGCCGCTCAAATCATGAATTTCATCGTCCTGACAGCCGTTCTGTCCTGCCTGAACTCCGGGCTTTATACGACGTCACGGATGCTGTATTCACTGGCAGAGCGAAATGAAGCGCCGCGGCGTTTTATGAAACTGAGTAAAAGAGGCGTACCGGTTCAAGCCATTATCGCCGGCACCTTTTTCTCCTATATTGCCGTTGTTATGAACTACTTTTCTCCCGACTCCGTATTTTTGTTCCTGGTCAATTCATCAGGGGCGATCGCACTGCTCGTCTATCTCGTCATCGCCGTCTCACATCTGAGAATGAGAAAGAAAATCGAACGGACAAACCCTGAATCTCTTAAAATCAAAATGTGGTTCTATCCGTACTTAACCTACCTGACGATCATCGCCATTTGCGCCATCTTGTTATCTATGCTGTTTATCAGTTCAATGCGGTCTGAATTTCTGCTGACAGGATTTATTACTCTGCTGGTACTTGCCTCATATGTATTCCGCAAAAAACAAAAACCGAAAGAGAGCGCTTCCGAAAGCCGGGTTGCGCAATAACCGCAAACACCCCCCTCAAAAAAGGGCGGGTGTTTTTTTAACCAACCTGTTCAAGGCAGCATTAACTGTAGTACAGGATTTCAATAAATGATAAGGACAGGATGAAAAATGGCACTAGAAAAATTTGCAGATGAACTGCCGATCATCGAAACACTCCAGCCGCAGAAGAAATCAGACGGCAGCACGTATTATGAAGTCACCATGAAGGAATGCTTTCACAAGCTGCACCGCGATCTCCCGCCGACCCGGCTGTGGGGGTATAACGGTTTATTTCCCGGTCCGACGATCGACGTGAACCAAGATGAGAACGTCTATATTAAATGGATGAATGACCTTCCGGATAAGCATTTTCTGCCTGTGGATCATACCATTCACCATTCAGAAAGCGGCCATCAGGAACCCGATGTCAAAACCGTCGTCCATTTACACGGAGGAGCAACCCCGCCGGACAGCGACGGCTACCCGGAAGCATGGTTCACAAAGGATTTTAAGGAAACGGGTCCTTATTTTGAGAAAGAGGTATACCATTATCCAAACAAACAGCGCGGGGCTCTGTTATGGTATCACGACCACGCCATGGCGATTACGAGGCTCAATGTGTACGCCGGGCTTGCCGGGATGTATATCATTCGCGAGCGAAAAGAAAAGCAGCTGAAGCTTCCCTCCGGAGAGTATGACGTACCGCTTATGATTTTGGACCGCACGTTAAATGACGACGGTTCCTTGTCTTATCCGAGCGGACCTGCTAACCCTTCCGAAACGCTGCCCGATCCTTCCATCGTCCCGTTTTTTTGCGGAAATACCATTCTCGTTAATGGTAAAGCGTGGCCGTATATGGAAGTTGAACCGCGGACATATCGTTTCCGCATCCTTAATGCCTCCAATACGAGAACATTTTCTCTCTCGCTCAATAACGGCGGCAAGTTTATCCAAATCGGTTCTGACGGCGGACTGCTTCCCCGCTCTGTCAAAACACAATCTATCAGCTTAGCCCCGGCAGAGCGGTATGATGTGCTCATCGATTTCTCCGCCTTTGACGGAGAACATATCATTTTAACGAACGGCACCGGCTGCGGGGGCGACGCCGATCCGGATACAGACGCCAATGTGATGCAATTCCGCGTCACAAAACCGCTGAAGGGAGAAGACACAAGCCGGAAGCCTAAATATCTTTCAACAATGCCTAATGTGACATCAAAGAGAATACACAATATCAGGACGCTTAAACTCACAAATACGCAAGACAAATACGGCCGGCCCGTTTTGACGCTGAATAACAAGCGATGGCATGATCCTGTGACAGAAGCGCCGAAGCTCGGCACAACGGAAATCTGGTCGATTATCAATCCGATGGGGGGAACCCATCCGATACACCTGCACCTTGTTTCCTTCCAAATCCTTGACCGGCGCCCTTTTGACTTAGAGCGTTATAACAAATTCGGCGACATTGTGTATACAGGGCCAGCCGTCCCGCCTCCTCCAAGTGAAAAAGGCTGGAAAGATACCGTGCAGGCGCACTCGGGAGAGGTCATCAGAATCGCGGCGACTTTCGCTCCTTACAGCGGACGCTACGTATGGCACTGTCATATTTTAGAGCACGAAGATTACGACATGATGAGACCGATGGACGTCACGGATAAGCAGTAAACAAACACCCCCCCTCCAGAAGGGGATTTTTTATTTATCCAAAAAGAAAAAATAAGAATACACTTATTTGCATATACTGTAATAACAGGAAGACGATGCACCCTCATTGGAAATCTGGATAGAAAAAGGAATTAGGAGATTAGGGAAAAGTATGAGACAATGAAGGAGTGCACGAAAATTCATAAGGGAAGAAGTGACTTTATGTCTTACTACAACAAACGTAATCAGGAACCGCTGCCTAAAGAAGATGTCAGTACATGGGAATGCACAAAAGAGGACTGTATCGGCTGGAGCAGAAAGAATTTTGCCGGCAGTGATACCCCGACTTGCCCCCTTTGCGGCAGTAAAATGATCGACGGCGTCCGTTCGTTGGTAAATCTCCAAAACAATAACCAAACGGCATCAAGTTAGACCTCCCTTTTACGAGTCTCAACATAGAGAAGGCCTCCATGTCTCATGAGAGGCCTTTGCGTTATCATGTCCTTTTATGATGCAAAGGAGCAATGAACATGAAAAACGATCGGCTGCAGAAAGATCTGAAGGAAATGGCAAAACGGCGGAAAATGAACCTTGCCGCACAGTCATTCATCGAAACGCTTCATTTTGCCGTTCCGATTCTCCGTTTTTTCAAATGGCTCGCCTCAGCCGCAGCCAGCTTTGTTCATTAAAAAACACCCAGCGGGCGCTGAGTGTTTTTTTCATGATTGGATGACGGAAAAACTGTTGATAATGCCGTTGTCATTTTCCCAGACTTTTTCGCATTTTTTCGTATCCAAATGATAAGCATAAATGGTCCGGACCTTCGCATTCCGCCCCGTTTCATCCTTCAGACGCTTAGCGCCTTTTGCTTCCGCCATGAAATAAATAATGCTGCCGTCTTTAGAAAACTGAGGCTGGGCATCAATCAGCGGAGTGAAGTCCTTCCCGTTTGTGATAATCGTTTCATCTTTTTTCGTTTTGACATTCATCAGACGGATGGACGCTTTTTGTTCCGTCCCTTTTTGGGTATAAGATGTAAAGACAAGGTTCTTTCCGTCCGGTGACACCGCCACGTCGCTGATAAACTGTTCAAGGTTTGTCAGATCCTGAAGGTGTTCGCCAGCTCCTGCTGCAAACCGGATATTCGTCGGTTCAGGGTCAATCCCCTTCTCATTTGCCTCATCCGTTTTTTGATAATCCTCTTTTACGGAATAATGCAGAAGCGCAAAATCGTTTTGGCTGCGGTTATAAAAGAAGCTGCTCACACTGTCGTCTTTCTCATCGGCGGCGGGATACAGATTTTCATAACGTTTCGTTTTCAAATCAAAAGATGCGAGACGGAAAATATCTTCATCCGCTTTTCCGAGACGGAAATAAATGTGCGACAGATCCTTTGATAAAAACAGACTGTCAGCGCTTGCCGTTCCTTTATAAAGCACCGTCTTCTTTTTCGTCTTCAGATCAAGCTTATACAGACGCATCTCATTTTGGTCATTATTCCCGACAAAATAGAGCACCTGATGGGCGTCATCCAGCGCAAACGCCGGATATGCCGAAAGCTTTTCCTCGTACAGCACGCGGCCGTCCTCGTAATATTTCGTCATCAGATCTTTGTCTGTAATGGAAACAAGCAGCTTGTCATGGCCGCCGGAGACAACGGCTTTTCCGCCGCCGTCGCTTTTTCCTTTAATCAGTAAAACGGCCGCGATGACCGCCGCCGCCAAAACGGCGGCCAGCAACACCCAGATCCATCGTTTCTTCTTCATTATCAATCTCTCCGTCAATCAGAAAAAGCAAGAATCAGTGTCCTTGCTTTTTAAGATGGTCTATTTTAATAGCTGTAGTGTCCGGATACTCTTCCTTTGCTTAACGGATATCCGAGCGCTTTGAACGCTTTCGGGCTGACATCCAATACGGCATTCGGCATACGGCCTACATCATTTTTGTATACGGTGATAACCTTTTTCGGTTTTGCTTTTGCATAAGCTCTGATTTTCGTTCCGTTTCTCGGAACGTCAAACCCTAATTTTGTCGCGCAATCCCAGTGTCCCAGTTTTTTACCGGACGATCCTTTTTTACCGACTCCATTATACCATGTAATATTTCCGTTCACTTTTTTAGCACTTGCATCAGAAGAGTAACTGATCGCTCCCAGCGTGCTTCCTGCTAAAATCAATAAGGCTAAGAATAACTTCTTCAAGCTTTCGTCCTCCTGATTCTTTATTCTAGGCAAAATTATACACCAAGAAGACGATTATAATATTTCAATCACTTTACATGTTCATTACAACGTGATGAGACATGCACATAACGACGGCACAATTTCCTGTTCTATATAATCCCATGGTAAATTATACTACAAAATTTAATTCATTAGCGTTATAATATTCATAGAGTATTTCTGCATTCAATATGGACTTTTTATAAGGCCTATTGATAGTTGCATAATATGATATATTTTGAGAAATCAGGCTTTAGGAAGCAGGCACTTTATTCCTTTTAACCGTGGTTCATATTGATCATGTACCTATACTCGTTTCAATCAGACTAGGAGTGATAATCAATGAAAGCGGCAAGATGGCACAATCAAAAAGACATTCGAATCGAAAACATTGATGAACCTAAAGCAGAACCGGGTAAAGTCAAAATTAAAGTCAAATGGTGCGGGATTTGCGGAAGCGACCTTCATGAATATTTGGGAGGCCCGATCTTTATTCCGGTCGGCAAACCTCATCCGTTAACAAACGAAATGGCGCCCGTCACGATGGGCCACGAATTCTCAGGAGAAGTCGTGGAAGTGGGCGAAGGCGTCAAAAATTACAGCGTCGGCGACCGTGTCGTCGTGGAACCGATTTTTGCCACACACGGACATCAGGGAGCCTATAACCTTGATGAACAAATGGGATTCTTAGGCTTAGCCGGAGGCGGCGGCGGATTTTCTGAATATGTATCCGTTGACGAAGAATTGCTGTTTAAGCTTCCTGAAGAGCTTTCTTACGAACAGGGCGCGCTTGTTGAGCCGTCAGCGGTAGCGCTTTACGCCGTCCGCCAAAGCAAATTAAAAGCGGGCGACAAGGCGGCGGTTTTTGGCTGCGGACCGATCGGGCTGCTTGTGATTGAAGCCCTGAAAGCGGCCGGCGCCACAGATATTTACGCGGTTGAACTTTCACCGGAACGTCAGGAAAAAGCGAAAGAACTCGGCGCTATCATCATTGATCCGTCAAAAACGGACGATGTCGTTGAAGAAATCGCTAAACGGACAAACGGCGGCGTTGATGTTTCTTATGAAGTAACAGGCGTTCCTGTCGTTCTCCGCCAGGCGATCCAGTCAACAAACATTGCCGGTGAAACGGTTATCGTCAGCATCTGGGAAAAAGGAGCGGAAATTCATCCGAACGATATCGTCATCAAAGAACGGACCGTAAAAGGCATTATCGGATACCGTGACATCTTCCCTTCCGTTCTTGCACTGATGAAAGAGGGCTACTTCTCAGCAGATAAGCTCGTCACGAAAAAAATCGTGCTCGACGATCTGATTGAAGAAGGCTTCGGCGCTTTAATCAAAGAGAAAAACCAAGTGAAAATCTTAGTCAAACCGAACTAAACCGTTCGCTGAATATCAGACACATCCGAAAAAGAGCCGTTCCGGCTCTTTTTTTCATCTCTTCGTCTTTCCTTCCTTTTCCTTTTAAAAATGATCCCCTCTGCGCAAACTATTTTTCACCCTGTCCCGTCTATCCTTAGGCAGCAGCCTATGATACGTATTTTTAAAAAAGGAGCCCTTTGAAGCAATGAAGAACGAAACAGCCAAAGCGTCGCTTGTGACGTGCATAACTGAGCGCAAGGAAGACTTTTACCGGCTTGCGTACAGTTACGTAAAGAACAAGGATGACGCGTTAGATATTGTTCAGGAATCAATTCAAAAAGCGCTGACATCAGTCGAATCCGTCAAAAACCCCGATGTGATCAAAAGCTGGTTTTATAAAATTTTAGTGCGCACGGCCATTGATTTTCTCCGCAAACAGAAAAAACTGAAAGTGATGGACGATGAAACGATCGAGTTTTTAAGCCGCGGAAAGGAAGATCACTACAAGGACACAGACCTTCACGAAGCGCTTGATGACCTGCCGCATCAATATAAAACCATTATCATTCTGCGTTTCTTTGAAGACCTGAAATTAGAAGAAATCGCGGACATCACGGGGGAAAACATCAACACCGTCAAAACACGCCTTTACAGGGGGCTGAAGCTCATGCGCATTCAGCTGACAAAGGAGGATCTTTCTTAATGGAAAAGAGATTAGAACAATTAAGAGAAGAGTATAAAAGTGTGCCCATTCCTAAGGAACTGGACAGCATTGTCGAAAAAGCCCTTCAGCAGAAACCGAAGAAAAAACGAATCGTGATGTGGCCGACATCCGCGGCAGTCGCTGCGGCCGTCTTATTTACCGCCGTTGTCAATATCAATCCGGATGCCGCACAAGCCATGTCTAAAATCCCCGTCATCGGCAAAGTCGTCCAAGCCATCACATTCACGGAGATGAAGGAAGAAAAGAACCAATCAAGCATTGATGTGAAAACGCCCGCTCTGTCCGGACTTTCCGATCATAAACTCGAAGACAGCATCAACCGGCATTATATGAAAGAAAGCAAAGAGCTGTATCGGGAATTTATGAAGGCGACCTCAAAAAGCAAAAAAGGCCACCTCAGTATTTACAGCGATTATGAAACCGTTACTGACACAGCGGATTTGATCTCAATCCGCCGTGATATCGAAAAAACGCAAGCTTCATCTTATACACAAAGCCGTTACATCACGATTGATAAAAAGAATGAGGCCGTGCTTACATTAAAGAGCTTATTTAAAGATGACCGTTATATTAAAGTCATCAGCGAAAATATTAAAGAACAAATGAAAAAACAGATGAAAGAAGATCCGAATAAAATATACTGGGTCGAAGATGATGATATGACGGAGCCTTTTAAAGCCATCCGCGCCGACCAGAATTTTTATATTACAGATAAGCACAAACTTGTTATTTCATTTGATGAATACGAAGCGGCACCCGGATATATGGGCGTTACAGAGTTTACAATACCGACCTCCGTCATCTCCAAGCTGCTTGTCGGAGACCGCTACATCAGATAAAGAAAGAAAAAAATCCATGATATCCGCAGATCATGGATTTTTTCTTTCGTCCCGCAACAGCCAAGATGCATAAGGGACCCTTTTCATATAACAGACGCCGGACGGGGGCTGAAAAGTTTAAGAAAATCACAGCATTTCATTCATTTTTTCTGAAACAAAATCCCCTTCCGAATGCGTCTAATTAACGGAACAAATGGAAGACTGTACAGAAATCTGCCATAGCCATCCGCAAAACAGCGAGAATTTCCGCACACATTATTGGAGGAATACCATGTCAGACAAGTCACTGCATCACCGCTATATTCCCGGACTGGATGGACTTCGCGCCTTTGCCGTCCTCGCAGTTATCGCATATCATCTGAATTTCAACTGGGCCGACGGCGGTTTCATTGGTGTTGATATCTTTTTTGTTTTATCGGGGTATTTAATTACATCTATTATATTGCCTGCCCAAGGCAATGCCATCACCCTTGATTTGCGTGATTTTTGGGTGCGCCGGATCAGGCGGCTTCTGCCGGCGGCTTATCTCATGATTATCACGACGGTCATTTGGGTCGTATTGTTTAACAGCGAGCTCCTGCATACCGTACGCGGGGATGCGGTCTCCTCACTTTTTTACATAAGCAATTGGTGGTTTATCTTTCATCAACTTTCTTATTTCGACAGCTTCGGCTCCCCTTCGCCATTAAAAAACCTTTGGTCGCTGGCGATTGAAGAACAGTTTTATATCATATGGCCCTTCCTGCTGCTTGCGGGAATGTACATATGTAAAACACGGGCCCGGCTTGCGGCCGCGGTCATGTTCCTCGCGTTATGTTCTGCAGTCGTAATGAGTATGATGTATGTGCCCGGCGGAGATCCGAGCCGCGTTTATTACGGGACGGATACCCGCTCATTTGAATTGCTGATCGGCTGCGCTTTAGCTTTAGTGTGGCCGATGAAACGATTATCTTCCAAACGGCTGCCGAGCAGCATGAAACACCTGCTTCACGGGACGGAGCTTGCCGCTTTTGCCGCGCTGCTGCTTTGCGTCTTTTACACAGATGAATATGAACCCTTCTTGTACAAGGGCGGCATGCTTTTGATCAGCATCACCGCAGCGGTTCTTGTCGCATGTTTATGCCATCCGAGCAGCTTTTTGGGACATGTCCTTTCATGGAAGCCGCTTCGCTGGATCGGAACGAGATCATACGGAATCTATCTTTGGCATTACCCGGTTATCGTGCTGAGCACACCCGTACAGGAAATCGGAAATCCGGTTTATTGGCACTGCGCCGTCAGAATCGGCGCCACTTTCATTCTTGCCGAGCTGTCTTACCATTTCATTGAACAGCCGATCCGCACTGCGGGCTTCCGGCCATTTTTACGCCGCGTGTTTCTGAACCGCTTTCTGGAATGGAAGACGTCCTCTGTCATCAGCAGAATGTCGCTCGGCCTTATTCTTGCCGCCATTCTCGTATTTGCGGGCGGGCTGTCAGGGATAGCCGAAGAGAAAAAACAGCCGCAATGGACGTACGCGCAAAATGATCAGCAAGAAACCGCCGCCTCTTCGCACAAAACGGCCGATCACGATCAGCCTGCAAAAGAAGAAGACAGCAAGAAAAAACACGGCGGCGAAAAAACGGATACCGCGTCAGACAAAAACAAGAAAGAACCAGCAGACAAATCAAAAACAAAGAAAAACGCAGAGAAAAAGGAACGGTCATCTCAAAAAGCGGCTGATTCAAAACAAACACAGCCTCAGCAAGACGTGCTGGCCATCGGTGACTCGGTGATGCTGGACATTGCGTCATACCTGCGGCAGTCCCTCCCTCATGTCACCATCGACGGAAAGGTAGGAAGACAAGTCTCTCAAGCACTCCAGCTCACTTCGGAATATGCGTCATTTAATCAGCCGGACAAAGCGGTCATCATCGAGTTAGGGACGAACGGCTATTTCACAAACAGCCAAATTGAATCACTGATCAGCTCCTTTTCAAAAGCCGATATCTATCTTGTCAACACGCGTGTGCCGCGGCAGTGGGAAAGCAAAGTAAACGAATCATTGCGCCGGCAGGCCGAGTCACGCAAAAATGTGACGCTTGTCGATTGGCACGCAAAAGCATTGCAGCACCCTGAATACTTCACACCGGACGGCGTCCATCTCATACCTGAGGGATCAAAAGCGCTGACATCCCTCATCGTCCAAACAATGAAATCATGACAAAAAAAAGAGGCCCAAAAAAGGCCTCTTTTTCGTATATCGTCAGGCAAGCTTCTGTCCGCAATTCGGACAAAAATTCGCGCCTTCCGTTTTCGTTCCGCAGTTCGGACAGAATTTCGGCTTAGCCGCTCCTTCCGAGCCGTTTGCCGGTGCCGTCCCCTGATTCTGCTGACTTTGATCTTGCTGCGGCTGGTTCTGCTGATTTTGGTTCATTTGGTTCATCATTTGATTTGCCACATTCATTCCCATCATCATGCCCGCCATGTCTGAGGCGGCGCCGCTTCCGTTCATTTTGCCGGATGACATTCCGTCCGTCATGGAAATCTGCTGATAGCGGTTCACATCGCCCACCATGCCGTAAGAAGCGTTTTTCGTAATCATATCCTGAACTTCCTGCGGATAGTTAAAGCTCATAATATTGAAGCCCGTAATCGACATGCCGTCTCCGATCAGCTGCATATCAAGATCTTCTTGAATCCCTTTTCCGATTTCAAAGGAATTCGACTGCAGATTGAACATGTCTTTTCCTTCTCTGGTGATCCATTTCATCAAAAGCTGATCGAGAATAGACGTAATCCGGATTTTAATGTCCTCCACTAAATAGCTGTCTTTGACACCCGCAATCTTATCAATCAATCCGATGTAGTCAATGACCTTGAAGTTAAATGTGCCGTTTGCGCGGATCGGCATACCGCCCGGCATACCTGCCGCCGGAATGTTGATAGCGTTTTTTGTGCCCCACTTCACGGTGAACTCCTTCGTATTCACAAACAGCACTTCAGCCCGCATGCCGCTGTTAAAGCCAAACTTAAACCCTTTTAGTGTAGATAGAAACGGAATGATTTCTGATTCGATATCATAATCGCCGTCATCACGGAAAATCCCTTCAATTTTCCCGTTGTATAAAAAGATGGCATCCTGTCCCGGCCGGATGATCAGACGGCTGCCTTTTTTAATTTCACGGTTGTTCCATTTATAGAAAACCATGTCGTCTCTGAATTCTTCCCATTCCACCACATTTGCTAACTGATTTCTGAAAAAACCCATGTATGCTCAAATCCTTTACATATAATTTAAAAACTTCCCTTGCTTCCGCTGTAACTCGTGCCGCCCCTCGTGACTCCGCCGTCATTGTCATTATCTTTATCAGGCTTTTTTTCTCTTGTAACGTCGGTTCGGATATATGTGTCGTGCTGGCTCAGCACTTCAGACGTATCGTGATCCATATACGTGCTGCCGGTGACGGTGACCTTGCCGCCGGAATTGTACACCATCACAGTGACGGCGATTCCGGCCGCGGCTGCGGCAATAATGAGCTGAAACCACCATGTGAGCAGCAGATTGTCAGACTTGTCGTCCGGGCTTTTCCCCATATCTTTATAAGCCAACTTGATGTAGGTCTGAAACGCCTTTTCATAATGGCCTGCGGAAATATCTGACGAGATCGTATTTCTGATCGTATTCAGCCGGCTGTTATTCAAATACGTCTCCGCCTTTTTATATCCGGAGATAAATACTTCCCGATTTTTCATATCAATGGTCAAAATCGCCGTGCTTCCGCTAAAATGACTGTCATAAAAATCACCGGCGTACTGCTCGATATCCTTACCGCCCGTTCCATTTGCGGTAAGAATGATAAAATCGGTATGGCGCTTTGCCCCGAGCTTCCCGGCCAATTCCTCAAGTTTCTTCGTTTCATCCTTCGTTAATAAATGAGCATTGTCATAAACATATTGCTTCTGTTCCGCGGCAGACGCCGATGTATGTAAACCAAAAGACAGCATCAGAAAAAGGACGAAGCAGAAGAGACACGCTTTTTTCATCGATACTTTCATCAAAAACCGCCTCCTATCATAAGTGAGACGAGTCTTAATGCTAAAAACGCACCGGCGGTTATGCCGCCGAACCACGCGGCCACTTTTCCGGCACTGATCGGCGGTTTGCCGACAACCTTGCCCGTCTGCCCGTTCATCGCAAAAATGTGTTCAGCCCGCTCATAGTCGTAGCTGACCATCCAGACCGGAAGCAGTACGTAAAAGCTGCTGATTTTATCGGTCTGAATCTGCTCATCCGTAATGTCAGCCGTCGTATATCCGGAGAAGGTGGATCTGATATAAGAATCAATATAATGGCTGATTTTATCCTTCGCCCGCGGAAAGAGATCGTCATCGGTATAATTGTACTTTTCCGCTATATATCCCGCTAAATAGGCCGTATTAAACTCCTTCAGCTCACTGTATGAGTAAGGCTCCAATTTGTCCATTAATTCATCATTCATTTTTTCTGAAGCGTCGACCGGAATTTTGAGATAATCAAGATTGATATCGCGGTACGCGTTGTAATACTCGGTCTCCGTCACCCGGTATTCTCCATCATCATAGTGATGCACTCTCGTACAAACGGCATTGACCTGAACCTTGCTGTTTAAGTCAAACATCCAAAACGGCACGTACATGCCCGTTATGCTCTTCACCCGATCGGCAGACATAAATCCTTTCGGTGTCAGACGGCCGTTTCGGCACCACTTTTTAAAAGCGCTCATGGCTTCTTCTTTACTGATCGTAAAAGGAATCACCATCGAAGGCGCGAGATTTCCCGATAATCGGTCGGCGAGAACGGCGGCTCCTCCGCAAAACCCGCACGTCGTGGCCGTCGTTTCCGCCTCAGTCATTAATACTGCGCCGCAATTCTCACACCGGTACTCGTTCGCCTCATTTTCAGAAAATCTCGTCGTTATATACTCTTTTGGCAGGCTCTCAATCTGATCCTGCCGCCCGCAGCTGTGACATGTCAGCATGCCGGATGAACTGTCAAAGACCATATCATCGCCGCAGTTCGGGCATTTATAAGAAATGATCATTCTGTTTCTCTCACTTTCTCTTTATATCGGACAAAACTGCAGCCCGCTGTCTATTGATCTTTACTGAAAAGCATTTTCTGCTTGAGCGCCGCCAATTCATCATCGACACTGCTTTGATTGCTGTCATATTTAGCCGTCAGATCGTCAATATCGTCTTTCGGAGACGCGTTCAGCTCAGCCATCGCATTGGCATGATCAAGCGCTTGGTTGACCTTGTCTTCCATTCTGCCGAAAGCTGTCATCGATTGGCCCGCATTTGACACAGAGGACCCCAATTTGTTCATTCTCTCCTGCGTCTTTGCCACAGACCACTTCGCTTTGATGGCATTTCGGCGCGACTCAAGCTCTCCGATATCAGCGACAAGCTTGTCATGCATTTTGCGCATTTGAGACGCGTTGGAAGAAGCGAGCTGATAAGCCGTCTGCAGCTCAGTCAGTCTTGATTCAACAGCCGCTTTCCTTTCCAAAAACGTCCGCGCATCGGCTTCATTGCCGGCCTGCAACGCTTTCATCGCATAACTTTCCATCTTTTCGGCATCAGCCTGGCATTCTGTTAACGCTCTTTTCGCCCGCTGTTCTTCAGCCATGACAGAAGCCGTCTCCGCTTTCACTTTTCCTAAATCATTGTTCAGATTCCGCAAATATTGATCAACCATTTTTTCAGGGTTTTCAGCTTTATCCAGCAGCGCATTGATATTGCTTGACATGATGTCTTTAAATCTTCCTAAAATACTCATTTTTCATTTTCCTCCTAAAATTAAATAGTAACAAGTTCATAGTTATATATACTGTTTTTTTCAAAAAAAGTTTCATTTTCTCATGAATTTATATATTTTATATGAAAATAGTCTCATTCAGCCCATTTGTGCCGGCGGAAATTCTTTATGACCAGATACAGTGAGAACAAAAAATAAATAAAAAGCCCGATCATCAACCCGCTCACTAACGGGTAATGCTTCGCCGCATACACAAAGAAATCCAGCTGCGAAATCTGTTCCGGACTTGTAATCGTATCCGTCCCATTCAAAAGCTTTGAGAATTTAGCCGTATAATTCCAATCAAACGAATCAGAAACAAGCTCACTCCCCTGATACCAATTGACAGCGGCGAGACAAAGAAAACAAAAAACAGAAAACGCGCATTGCACAATAAGAAAAACATGTTTCATGAAAAACATTCCTCCGCGGTTCAATATCATAGGCCGTCATACTATACATGACGGCAGCAGCAGAAACTTGGTTTTACTCAGAACTGATAAAAAAGTTATTGTATGTACTTCACAGCGGTTCAATTTACTGGATGCCTTTCTAAAGTATACCGTATATCGAAAAGGGTTTCAGACCTAAATAAAAGAGGATGCTTCCCGAAGTCCGATGACTTTCAAGAAGCATCCTCGATATTTTACAGTGATACTTCAACCTCTTTTAAACTCGGCAAAGCATCGATCGCACCGATTTTGGTGCACACGAGCGCCCCCACCTTATTGGCAAATGAGACAATATCACGCAGCTTCGCAAAATCTTCGGCTGCTGTCTGAATCTCATCGGTGCGTGCCAGCTGATACAGCGCCGCGCCGACAAACGCATCTCCCGCTCCCGTTGAGTCTATTGATGTCACCGGAATGCTCGGAATGATGTCAATATCCTTCCCATTTGAAAGAAGGGTCCCGCTTTTCCCGAGTGTCACCGCCACAATACCGGCCCCGAGCTCATGAAGAACCGCAACACCTTCTTTATGATCCTTCGCACCGCTGATGATCTCAAGCTCCTCGTCACTGACTTTCACAAAATCACTTATGGCAATGGCTTTTTTTGCGGTATTTATAAACTCTGAAACTCTTCCTTTCCATAAATCCTCACGGTAGTTAGGATCGAAGGAAATAAACTGTCCATTGTCTTTCGCAATCGACATCAGCCGTAAATAGGCTGAGCAAAACGGATCAGATAACAATGCCGTCGCTGATCCGAAATGAAGGATTTTGGCATCGTTTACCTTTTCCTGATCAATATCATCCAGTGTAAACAAAGCGTCCGCTCCTCTGTTAAACACAAAGTCGCGCTCCCCGTTTTGTTTTAATGAAACAAACGCAAGCGTTGTAGGCGCTTTCTCATCCATGACGAGCATAGAGGTATCGACGTGTACGGCGTCCAATGTCTGCTTCAGAAAATACCCGAACGGATCTTTGCCTGTTTTTCCGCTGAAAGCCGCGTCTCCGCCCAGCTTAGCAATCGCTGCCGACACATTCGCCGGTGCGCCGCCGGCACTTTTTAAGAAATTACGCCCTTCCGTCAAATCAACATCCACATCGGTACAAAAGAAATCAATTAACAATTCTCCAATACAAATAACAGATTGGCATCCCACATTATCACACTCTTTTATCAATTCTCGATTATAGTTTCAGTATAGTGTTTTCTGTCATAAATACAACCGTTTACATAGAATATTTTAAATTTTACGTATACTTATCTGGCAGCCCTTTGCTCCAGATCAGACATCATCTGCTGATATTTTTTTTCAGTTAAAGGATAAAAAGAAATAAGAATAATAGACAGCAGAATGAACAATCCCGGGATGAGCGCATTCATATTTTTAATCGCATTCAATGACGAGACCGTCTGATCGGTATTCGCGGCATATCCGGCGATTCCGAGATAAACGGCCGAAAATGACCCGGCTAACGCAACTCCGAGCTTATTGATGAAACTCATGCTCGAAATCACCACGCCATCAGCCCGGACTCCGGTTTTCCATTCCGCATAATCGACACAATCGGCAACCATTCCCCAAGCAAGCGTATTTAAAGGCGTCGTAAAAAATCCCGAAACGAAAAGCCAAAAGAAAATAAGAGGCAGCGAAGAATACGATGTAAACTGAAGGCCCGCATAAGAAATCAGCGATAACGCCGCCGTGATGATCATAACCTGATTCCGGCCCCGCTTCTCAGAAAAGAAAGGAATAAACAGATTGCTGATCAGCGCTGCGCCGAAAAACAACACGGTTCCTAAAAACACAAATTCCTTATGGCTGACGTTATACGTAAAATAGTACACCATCGTACTGAGCTTAATGTTAAACCCAATCGCAAACGCCAAAAATGCAGAAACCAAAATGAGCAAAGGCTTGTTTCGGAATAAAACAGACAACGTTTTTTTCATTCCTTGTTTTTTTCTTTTTTCAGGCTGAATCCGCTCCCGCACAGTAAAGAAACTGAACAGATTCAATGCGATGCTCACCGCCGCATAGATAAGCGCCGTCATCTGGAATCCAAACGCCTGATCTTTCCCGCCGATCAGATCTGCAAGCGGTGTCGCACAGGAAATCGATAACAGAATTCCGATATAAACCAAAATCATCCGAGTCGTCGTCAGAACCGTCCGTTCCTCCACGGAATTCGTCATCCGCCCCGTTAAGCTGTTGACCGGAATCGTCTGCATGCTGAAGGACATCCCAAGCAGAATATAAGTGATATACGCATAAACCATGTTCCCCGTCTCGCCGAAATGAGGGGTCGTGAAGCATAAGAACGTAAATAGCGCAAAAGGAAACGCCACCCACAAAAGATACGGCCTTGCCTTTCCCCATCTTGTATTCGTCTTGTCTAAAATCACGCCCATAATCGGGTCAAAAATAGCGTCCAGCACCCTTACGATAAGAAACAAAGCTGCAATGACCGCAGGCTTAATGCCGCCGACGTCTGTATAGTAGAATAATAAGTATGCGTTTACAAACTGAAAGATAATATTGTACGACATATCGCCGAATCCGTAGCCGATCCGTTCCATCCAGGACAGGCCGCGATATTTCGTCTTTACTGCCGCTGCTTTTTCTGTTTCAATCATCATTTCCCACCCCAAGAATCCGTTTTCATTTTTGATAAGCAAGAGGGAGAATGCAAAGATCCTCCCCGTTCACTCAGCGATTTGGATACACCATCACTTTTAAGCATTCATTTTTGTATTGAAAGGCCCGTTCCATCGCCTCTTGCGTCTGCTCCAGCGGATATTGGTCCGTTATAAGGTGCTTCGTGTCCACTATGCCGGAAGCGAGAAATTCAATTCCCTTCGGATACGTATTCGCATAACGGAAGATTCCATATATATCAATCTCGTTATCTGCAATAAACGGCACATTGAGCGGAATCTCGTTCTGAGAAGGCAAACCGACAATCGCCAGTTTTCCGCCCCGGCGCACGGAAGCCAGTGCGGATTGCAATGCCGCCGGATTCCCCGCTGTTTCCCAGGCAGCATCAACGCCTATGCCATTCGTGATCGTTTTGATTTCTTCACCGGCATCCTGTTCCCGGACATTGATGACATGAGTCGCTCCCATTTTTTTCGCAGCTTCTAACCGCAGCGGCTCCAAGTCGGTCACAATAATTGTGCCTGCCCCGTATGCTTTCGCTGCCGCAACGGCCATCAGACCCACAGGGCCCATTCCCATGATCGCAACCGTTGAACCGGGCTGAAGCTTCGTTCTGGCCGCCGCATGGATGCCGACAGAAAACGGCTCGATCAAAGCAGCATCTTCATAAGAAAGTGAGTCTGGGATTAAAAAAACAAAGTCCTGGCGCATTTTGATATATTGGACAAACGCGCCGTCAACCGGCGGTGTCGCCAAAAACTGTACATCCGGGCAAAGGTTATAACGCCCCTCCTTACACGCCTCACAGCGTCCGCATGTGACACCGGGTTCGACGGCGACCCGGTCTCCTATTTTAAATTGATCGACAGACGATCCGATGGCGGCAATTTCTCCCGCGCATTCATGACCGAGGATAAATGGTTTTTCCACTACATAATTGCCTATTCTGCCATTTGTATAGTAATGCAGATCAGATCCGCAAATTCCGACAGCCATCACCTTAATCAACACTTCATCATGATTGATGTCAGGCACGGGCAATGTTTCGATTTTGATTTCTCTCGTGTTGTGCATAACCGCCGCTTTCATATTTTGAGGCACTGTGTGAGTCATTTGGCAAAATCCTTTCTCTGCTTTGAAATGTAAGTGCATACATTTTTGTTTTCTCTGTTACTGCCCCCATTTTATCTGCTTTTCCATACGTTCAACAGCCTTTCCTGCTGTATAAAAGGACAGCCGCACTGTACTTTTTATTTTTTCATATACAAAAAACACTCAATTGATAAAATAGTACTAATAGGAGGTGCAGGCTAATGGCTGAACTTGAAAACCGGGCACAATTTGCAGAACTGCTGGCACCTGCCGTCAAATCGCTGAAACATCATCCTGATTTCAAAATTAAAAGGACAAAGAACGTAAAATCCGGACAGTCTTATATAGATCAAATCGCACTCCGAATAGGCGTTTCCTCTAACACGATCAAAAGCTGGATCGGACAGATGGGCGCAAACTACATTCCCGGACGAATTGACGACGGAAAGCTGTTCGGCATGATCTGGATCATTATAGAAAAGACTGACATGGATCCTGAATGGCTGACCGGCCTTCTGGAAACCACCACCATTCCCGTCATCAAACCCGCATTGCCCGTTTGGACGGCGTCTTGTCTAAAAAAAGCAAAAATACTCCGGAAAGACGGATCATTCGGAGCGCCGAGTGATGACGATGTTGAAAAAGCAGTAAAGCGGCTGTTTCATGACAGACCAAGCCACGAAACGAATGCGCTTACAAGAAAGTCCGTCACGCATAACTTACCGTCACACCGGACCGGGAACTTTATCGGACGCGGCTTTGATATGGAAGCAATCCGGCAATGGATGCTGTCTCCGTCACCGGTCTGTTTAATCACAGGCTGGGCCGGCATGGGGAAAACAACGATCGCTCTTGAAGCAGCCTACCTTTGTGCCGGCGGTTCACCAGATTGGCCGGCATTCAACAGCATCATCTGGATTAGCGCGGACTGGAAAGGATTGAGCTTCGGCGATTTTTTAAACACGATCGCCTATCAGCTCGGACGCACCGAACAAATCGACAAATCAATCAACAAAAAACGGTTCGTCGTCCGCAATGCATTAGCCGCTCATTCAAATGAAAAACCGGTATTGCTGATCGTTGACAGCATTGATACAGCGGAACGTGACATTCACGAATTTATCATCGGCCTTCCGCAAGGCGTAAAAGTCCTCCTTACGGCACGGGAAAACGTAAAACAGACATACCGGGACGGCCTCGGGGAACTGGCGGCCATCCAGCTGAGCGGCCTTGAACAAACGGATGCCCTTGAATTTTTCCATCAAGAAGTGCACCGCTGTCTGCAAACATGCAACCTCCCGCATAAACGGGAAAAGCTGGAGCAACTGTTGCAGCTATCACCTAACCTTAAGAATGAATTCGTCTCGGCAGCCGCCGGCAACCCGAAGGCCATGGCACTGAGCATTGCATACATGTCAGACGACGACATCCCCGCTCCCCAGCTCATACAAGAGCTTAAACAAGCGGGTTACTCATTATTGGAATTGTTTGAGGTTCTCTTTGGCCGCACATGGGACAGATGTCATGAAGACACACGAAAACTATGGCAGACGCTTTGCTTTTTCGCTAAGCCTCCTGATGAAAAAAGCTTGGCTCAAGCGGCCGGATTAGACGTCCGGCGGTTTCATTACGCGATTGAGCAAATGCGGTCATATGCTTTAATACAGCCGGAACGAAGCGCAGGAAGTATCCAATACGCTGCCCATCAAACCGTTGTCGCTTACGGAGAACAGCACTTATCCGAAAATCACGAATTTGCAAAAGGAGCCCGCAGCCGCTGGGCGCATTATTATATTGATTATGCGGAAACCCATATAAAGCGGGAACGGCCCAATTCTGTCTATTGGAGCTATCTGCTGGGACGGAATTTAGAGCAAATGAAAAAGGAATGGCCGAACATCCTAAAGGTCATCGAATGGTCGAGCGAAACCGGACAACATGACATCCTGATCAAACTCATCATCCGCATCAGCCATTTTCTTAGCAGAATCAACCTGCCCCTGCGAATCGAATACGGATTAAAAGCCGCCGATGCCGCCCGTCAATCAGGCGAACACACGCGGGAAGCTTACTTTCGGATCGACACGGCAGGCTGGGCGCTGATGGAAGTCAACGATTCAGACGGAGCTCTCAGGCAAATAGAAGCCGGCCTGAAGATACTCGAACAATCAGGCGCGCCGGATCACGACGACTTGAAAGTTTGGGGAACCGCCCTGCAATCGAGGCTGCTGTTAAAAATCGGAGAACCGGACAAAGCGGCAGCAATGCTGGACGGCATCAAAGATCAGCCCGTCTCCCCCATTATCCGCCACAGAGTTCTTCTGGTTCGCGGCGACCTGAGTTTCGCCCGCTCTCACTACGAAGAAGCCATCACATTATACGAAGCGGCAAATACAACCAGTGCCGCATACGGCGGCGAAAAAACGATAGAAGCCTATTTCAACCTGGGCATGGCTTACGTAAAGTGTGATCAGCTCGAAAAAGCGGAAAAAACCTTTGAACAGATGCTCTATGACAAACATAACGCCAATCAAGTTGAGTTGATCTATTACTATTACGGAATGGCACAGCTGTTGTATCGTAAAGGAGAGAAAACGAAAGCAATGGAATCGAATCAGAAGGCGATTCGTCTGATTGATTCGTGGGAGCCTGGGATTGGGATTCGGGGTGAGGTGGAGCGATTGAAAAAGGTGATTAAAGAAAACGACTAGTACGCATAGTAGTTCTGTCAGCAATCTCAAGATGTTTCTTCATAACAAACAGAATAGGCCAACTCAAGATTCGCAGTAGTTGGCCTATATAAACTTTATCTCAACTCGCCATCCAAAGGTACAATGACTTCATCTAACGTCTTTCTCCACTGACGCTTCAACTCTGGTCCGTATTTCAATGGTTTTGCATCTGAATGTACGGCTTTATACTGATCAAATTGTTTGCTATTGATGATTCCCCCGATATTCGGAATAGGAGCTGCCCCTATCACATATTGAACTGCAGATAAATGCAGTTCATCTTCTTCCACAAACCAAGTATTTGCAAATTCATGAATTGCTTTGTCTCGTGCTTTCGTGAAAAAGCTTCGTTTCACGACAAGAATATCTTCCTCTTCATCTACGTTTTTCGTATCAATGGCATTTAACATCTCACGGTATACATCTTTAACAATGTCTGATTTCTCCAGTTTTTGAAGTGCGCTTTCGATCTCATCACGGATATTCTGGTTATTGGCCGAGTATGTTTCTAATAGTCGATCAATATACGTTGAATCAATATCATAGATCTTCACTGCGTTTTCTCCGTAGAATTCAATGTCCGAAAAATCCGGCTCCGGGCCATCTTGACGCTCTTCATCTATAAGTGAACCTTTCATCGTGTTATAGATACCAATATATTCTTCTAGTGTTTCCACCTGTTCTTGAAGTGCTGCTGATTTTTCCATATCATCATTGTAGTCATCATATGTCACTAACGCTTCGTAAGAATTGTTTAGCTCTTGAAATGCTTTCACGAACTCAATTCGGGTTTCAAGAGATGTGTGCTCATCAATATCGATTGGATTGGGAATTAACGTAGTTAGCGCTTTGTGGGCCTTCTTAAAACGTTTCTTCGATTCATCATACGTTGGATAAACAAGACTAGACTCCTCTTGTGCATGAGAATATAACTTCGTCGCATTCTTTACGTTTTGTTCCATTGTAAAAGGTTTACGGAATGTTACAATTAACCCTTTAGTCTTTCCTGGATACGTACGATTGGTTCTGGAAAAGGCTTGAATCAAATTGGCATAACTTAAATTTCGATCGACAAATAACGTTTGAATCGTTGGTGCATCGAAACCTGTCAATAACCGATCGACTACAATGACTAGGTCAATTTGTTTCCCAAATTCTTTAAATTCCCCTTTTTTACGAGCTAACCGATTGTTAATATCGCCGTTATATCGTTCAATATCTTCTATCGACCAAGCAGTGTGATAGTAATCGTTATAATCCTTAATAATCTCCATCATTTCATCTTGAGTTTGCTTGGAATCTTCCTCGTTTTCTTGCATTGAATACGTAATTGCAATACGGGGAAAGTCAGGATCCTCAATTGTACGACCTGTTCGGATCGGGTGTCCCGCAAACTCTTTCGTTAACCAATCTGGACCTGTCGTCATTTCTTTAATTGCCTGATAGTAACGTTTCGCCATATCAATGGAACTCGTTGTTAAAATAGCTGATTTTTGCGGGCGGCCGTTTTGAAAATCAAATTTAATATAGGCATTATCCGGCCTAAAAATCTTATGAATGACTTTTTGAATATGTTCATCATTCTCGAACGAAGATGGTTCAAGATATGCTTCTTTTTCCATTCCATCCATTTGATCAATCATATCGTTCACTTCATCTGCACTACAATTGGCGTATTTTTCAAGATGACGCAGTTGTTCAAAAATATGATTATTTAATGAAGTGAGCTCAATCGTATCTTCGTGCTCTACTTGAAACCCTAAAACAGCACCATCGTCTAACGCATTCTTAATGGTATACGTGTGCAAAACGTCTCCATATTGGTCACGAGTGGTACGAGCTAATCGACCTTTAGCCTGTTTTTTATTTTCATTAAATATCGGTGTCCCTGTAAATCCAAACCAAGTTGAATTTGGAAAGAATCCCTTAATGACTTCCATACCTTCTGCACTTAACGCACGATGGCATTCATCCACGACAAAGACAATATGTTGTCCTAGCAGTTTCTTAAAGCGCTGAGTACCTTTTTGCTCCTCTTGCCTTTGGGCATAGCGCAAGGCAGCTTCTAGTTTTTGGCGAGTGGTAATGATCACTGTATTCGAATTGGTATCAGACAATAGAATTTGACTTAACTCCTTTGCGCTCCCAGTTCCGACAATCAAACTATTTGATTTAGCATGACCAGAAGAAATCCCCGTGTTAAACTCAGACGCAAATTTAGTAAATTCTGTCGTCGTTTGGTTATCTAAGTCTTTTCGGTCAATGAGCATAATCGTGCGGTCTACACCTGTTTTGCGGGCTAATAACTTCGTAGAAACAAAACTTGTCAACGTTTTTCCTGAGCCGGTCGCATGCCAAACATAGCCGGATTGATGTTTCATGGCAGATGTAAACAAGGCTTGGATCGCATGAATTTGATACGGTTTTAATACTATTATAGCTTTGTTGTCTTGATCCTCACTTACAATTGTATAATCGGCAATCAATCGATGGGCATCCGGAATATTTAAGACTCGTTTAACAAATTCATAAAGATTTTCTACTTTTTGATTATCCTTTGTTCGCCAGCTAAAGATCCATTTCTTATGCATATCTTTTGGTAGCGCATTGGCGAAATAGCGAGTCGTTTGTTCATTGGAAATGACAAATAACTGCAGGGTAGAAAAGATATTATTTCGAAACATTCCTTCTTCTGCGTATTTCTTAATTTGATGATAGGCTTGAAATACGCCGTCTTTGGCACTGGCCTGCTTTAATTCAATTTGAACAATAGGCAATCCATTGATAAGAAGTGTCACATCAAACCGGCGATCACGTCCATCAACATTTGTCTTTTGTTTCGCAATCTGATGAACGACTTCGTATGTAGAAATGCCGCCCCCAATATCTTGATTGGAATACAGCACCAATGACATGGAACCTAATGAAACATCTTCACGTTCAATCGTTATACGAGCAATTCCATTTGCCCCTTTGAGCCATTTAGCAGCATCAAAGGGTGTCTGTGTTTTCGATAATAACTCTGTCTTTATTGTGTCAAATTCCTTATCAGTCATTGGATGTTCTCCAATTTCTGCTAAGTTATTTTGCGTAATCTTTTGACGCAAGTTCTTCCATAGGTCTTCTTCTGATTTTAAATCAGGACGATAATTCCACTGATTATTTCCCTCGCCCAACACTTCAATCAGGCGGCGCTCTACCTCTGCTTCATCTTTATGCTGGATCGTTGCCATATTTCTCCCCCTCTTAATACGTTAGACAAACATCTTTTGTAGGAAAGCTTTTTTCGTTTCTTTTAAGGCGTCTAATTCTCGTTGATGAAGGGTGATGGTGTCGTCTAGTTGTTTGAAGAAGTTGCCGATTTTAGTTTGCTCATCTTTGCTAGAAGTGTAAGGGAACTTAATATTTTTAAAATTTTCAAAGAATAAATACTCTCTTACGCTTCCTTCCGTATTTTTTCTTACCTCATCAATAAAAAATTGCGATTTAATAAATTGTAAAATAAACTCATTATCCAATTCCTCACTCATTTTTAATATTACATAAAGTGAGCTCACAATTACTGTTTTATTGAGGTCATTGAATGCTATGGAACCAACATTTATTCTAGCTGGATTGTATGCGAATTCATTAGGATTAACTAGCTTATAAGATGTTTTATCAAGATTATCTAATCGACTCCCATCAAATTGTTCTGATTGGCTAACTAGTCCCACTTTATTACTTACAGAATATGCTGGATAATTTTCACCCATTGTATTTTTCTTACCAGCCTTCGAAATAAAGTCTTTAAACTTACGCTGTTCCCACTCTCCAGTAAATCCAGGAAACCGAACCTCCGGCACAGACTCCCCTTCTTTTGGAAACATTTTTTGCAAGAATCCCTGTTTTGTTTGTTTGAGGGTAGTTAGTTCTTGCTGATGAAGAGCGATCATGTCGTCTAGTTGTTTGCAGAAAGAACCGACTTGGATTTGTTCATCTTTATTGGTAGGTAATGGTATAATTAAATCTTTTACTATAGAGCCTGATAAATTTCCTTGTCCGCCTTGCAAGTAGGTATTAATAATTGTACTTTTTTGTTTCTTAAGCCATTGAATAATAAAGTAAGAATCATCATCGAACTTAGGTTTTATTGCTAATATTGCTTGATTAATAGCACCATGTATTTTTGCTATACCAACTTCTCCGCTAGTTGCACCATACAAAGCATACAGGATAACACCTTTTTCCACCATTTTAGCTGATGAGTTATTTAATCCATCTTCTGTTATGAACAGTTCAGTGCTTTTTGAATTAATCTCTGCAGACCTAATAAAAGGAATGCTTCCACCATAATATAATTTATTTCCTGCACTCGGTGTTCCACCTGAATAAGATTCAGTGAAATCTCCCAACTTTCGCTGTTCCCACTCTCCACTAAATCCCTCAAATCTCACTTCTGGCACTCGTTTATTTCCCACGCTTAAACACCTCTAACGCACCCTTGATCCACTCTGCATTTTCTTCATCATATTGTAGCGAAGAAATCATGTCATATAGGCTAGACTCTAATTCCTCTTTTTCTTTTCGAATGTCTTTGATTTTTGAGCCAATCGCAGCCATATCCACAGGTTCTTCTTCTTCAAAAGTATCTACGTATCGAGGAATATTCAAATTGAAATCATTCTGTTTGATTTCATCGAATGTTGCAACGTGGGCATATTTCTCAACGTCTTCTCGTTTCTTATACGTTTCGACAATTCTATCAATATGTTCTTTGGAAAGTTTATTTTGGTTCTTTCCTTTTACGAACTCTTTACTTGCATCAATAAACAACACATCACGGGTACTGCGATTTTTCTTCAAGATGATGACTGTTGTTGGAATCGATGTGCCAAAGAATAAGTTACCTGGCATACCAATCACGGCATCAATACTGCCATCTTCCAATAATTTTTTGCGTATTACACCCTCTGCCGCTCCACGGAACAGGACCCCATGCGGTAAGACGATGGCCATTGTGCCCGAATCTTTCAAATGGTAGAACCCATGTAAAAGAAAAGCAAAGTCGGCTTTTGATTTTGGCGCTAACTTGCCGTAACGATTGAAACGTGAATCATCTAAAAATGTAGCATCCGCAGACCATTTGGCAGAGTACGGCGGATTCATCAGAACAGAATCAAACGTATATGGCTCATCTGTCGGCCAATCTTTGTTCAATGTATCTCCATTGCGTAACCGCATATCTTCTTTATTCACACCATGCAAGATTAAGTTCATTTTCGCTAGGTTAAACGTCGTTGTGTTTAGCTCTTGCCCGTGGTATTTTATACTTTCTGGATGATGAATATAGTTTCGAATATTTAACATTAAAGAACCAGAACCCATCGTTGGGTCAAATACGCTAAACAATTTTTTGTCTTCTTGACCGATTGCGGCAATACGCGCCATCATGTCAGATACTTGGTGAGGCGTGTAAAACTCTCCCGCTTTCTTACCGGCTTCGGAAGCAAATTGGCCAATTAAGTACTCGTAAGCATCCCCAATCACATCTCCATCATGACTGATTACATTGACAGCATTTAATTCTTTCAGTACTTCCGTTATCGTAATGTTTCGTTGTTGATCATCTGATCCCAGTTTTTTTGATGTCAAATCCACATCATCAAACAGACCGTTGAATTGGTCATATTTCGTAGACAAATCGATAAATGCTTTATTCAAGTCATTCAGCTGAAACGTATTTTGTTTCGCTTGATTGGCTAATACATTGAATAAATGCTTTGGCGCAATATCATAACCTAATGTATCGACTAACGTCTCGATCAAATCATTTTTGATCTCTTCATCCGCTAATAAACTCCGGTACAATTGCGTTTGTTTTTCTTGTGTGTTGTATTCTTCTAAAGATTCATCTGCAATTTCAACGACTTTTTCTAATAACTTATCAGATAAGTATTTGTAAAAGATCAATCCTAATAAGTAGTTTTTATATTCTGATGCATCCATTTTGCTTCGCAAGCTGTCTGCGGCGCTAAATAATTTTGAGTGTAATTCAGCCATAGTTGTGTTCCTCACTTTTTCTATTGTTGGTCTAATCTCTTCAATGCCTCTAAATAAAGTTGCTCTTCAAGTACCGCTTGTTTCTTCGCCAAAGCTTGACGCTTTCGCAAACAGAAATAAGCATTTCCAATCGTCTGTTGTTTCTCAATACTTGGTAACTCAATTTCCAATTCTTTTAATATCGCTGGAGTCAATTTCGGTACATTACTTCCTTGCATGGAAATCGCCATTTGCTTTTTCATTGTGTGCGACTCATTTAATGCATAACATAAATATCGACGATCCAACTCATGATGTTCAATCATGAGTTTCGCAAAGTTTTGATTAATGATCTTCCCATGATTTAAGTCACTCACGATCCCAGCCTTGGAACTGACAAAGCTGAAAACAACATCCCCGACACTGCTCAAATAGTTTTCTTTATGATTTGATTGTTCAGCATCAGGACTAACTTGTGAGTCTAGAAACGAGCCATCTAAATCATTTATTAAATCCTCATATGTATAAGCAACTAATGTCGGATCATTTTTCTCATGTCCTCTAGAGAGGTTTCTCCCTATTTTAACTGTTACAATCTCTTCAAGTCGCATATCCCGCCCTCTTCAAAAAAGTATTTCTTTAGAATTACTTAGTCTAATACAATTTGAATCTTATCACTCTGAAAATACGCCGTCAATAATGTTTACGTATTTTTTAAGAATTACAAAAAAATTACTAGTTATAAAAAGTCGCCTCAATTCAAGTTGAGCAAACAATACATTGATCTAAGTAATAAGTGAGGTGACCTTTCTCCTACATATCAGAACTTAATTAGCTTGTGAATTTAAGTTCTATGCTTATGGACTTAAAAAGAAAAACTCAATCATGCAGAAATAAAGGCTATGGGCTGTCGTCTTTCAGGAATATTTTAAACAGCGGAAAAGACCTCCCGTGAATTTCCAAGAGGTCCTTCTAATCCTATTAATATTAAATGAATTCATTAAGAAGTTAGCATTTATCTACTCAAAACCTTCAGAATATCTAGAAAGAAAAATTATAACATTCCACCGATCATCTGGATCTATAGTAATAGTTAATAAAGAAATTTGTAAACCTACTTTTTAAATAAGGAAGTTGTAATAATATAATAGTTCAATAAAAGCTCTTTATTCTCCAAACAATTTTTCATAAACATTATTAAATAAATGAATTTGGGCTGTCCGAATAATCCAAATGGTGATATTATGATACTTCACCTTATTGTGTGTTGAAGTATTGACCGTTACATAAGGGTCTCCGTAAACGATTATTTGTTTATTATGTTTTTTGTAATTAGATTCCACATATTCGATTAACTTTTCATGTTCCTCGTAGATATTCAAACTTACACTCGGAATATGCCTGAAGCCTTCTGTATCCGTATCTTCTACATAAGGTTTTTCTAACTTAAAAGAATAATACTTTTTATACTTTTTGTCCTTTTTTATTTGATACTCCTTTATCATTCCTTCTATACATATAGGGTGCTTCGGCTCCGGCTTAATTCTAAAATACTTCGATAATACTAGAAACTCCTTATAATCAGGACCAAAATAAAATTTATCCCAACTAATCGTCTTGCTCTTATATTCTAACTTTAAATGTTTTTTTACATCCTTATTCTCTTCCATTTTAGAACGCAGAATCATGATATCTTTCATCCTGCTTAGATAGGGTGCCATTGATCCACTATTTTTATATATCTTATTCGTACCATCTCTTTTTCCTGTTGGATTTATGGTTGTTCCTTCTTCCTCTTCTTTTGGCGGTTCCAGCATTGCTTTCTTAACAACTTGCAGCCTTATAGCATATTGATCTTTTTTCTTCTTTTCCATGAAGTCCTTCAATGCCATTGGTTTACGAGCTATAATTTCAATCTGCCCAAAAGTATTATATCCACATTCCCCTTCATGTTCGAGACCTTTTTCCAAGCGAAAGTAAGGAGATACGTCAATCACTCTATTTTCTAATTGTCTCTGTCCTGATCTTCTAAATGATAATTCTACCTCACAATAAGGGCATGTGAACTTTTCCCCATTCAATTCCTGTTTATCTGCCTCGATATTCGTCATGAGTTCTTTTGTTTTAGCATAAACCGCCTTATCTATTTTTACCCCCATATATATCACTCCCTTCTATTACCCAACTAGTTCACTATATAAAAACAAATTTTTCTTTGAAGTTTAAACAAGAGTAAAGTTTCAAACCTTCACACTTGATTTTCAACACAAATCATCTCTTACACTTGTTATTGAAGAACTATACTTTCTGTATTTTTTAATCTTATCTAATATTTATAAATCCGAACTCCACACACAGTGGCTATTTGACTTTAATACCTCGTTCCCTAAATTGTAGAGTGTAAGTACGTTTATTTAACAAAACCCCTTTTTAAGCCTACTCCATTTTATTTTACTCAAGAACCGAATGACTTTACTAATTTCCAAAACTAGAGTATTTATTTTCATTGTCACTTTCCAAATCTATTGTCGTACAAATGATTACTTTATTACTTCAAAACACAAACTAATCTCTTCTATAATCATATTAATATACTCTATACAATTTCACGAGCCGCTCATTATTCATCATTAAACAACAGGTCTTTTTATTTGTCAAACTTTTCATAAGAAATTAAATCCAATTATTAATATTACAGCAAAAACATTTGAATATCATGGAACATCTCCTACTGAGCGGCTGTGTAACCATTATAAAGAGATGTTTTTTAGCGGCTTTAAAAACCTTCGTGAAAAAACATAAAATTGAAAAAATTCATATTAGTGATAAATTTAGCACATAACAATTTTGAGGTGATAAAATGTCTGTAACAAATTCAATTAAAATTTCATTTAAAGGTTCAAAAGTAAGGCAATTTGGAAAGGATACTTATGTAACAATGATTCCTTTTAATAAACTTGAAAGTTTTTTTAAGGTTTTTCCAGAAGTTCAGCGTAAATTAAATAAGCCCCGTGTTAAATCAATTGCAAAGTATATTTTAGATGGGATTGATAAAAAAAGAATGACTTTTTTTAGTGCTATTACAGTAACATGTAAAGATGAAATTCAATATAATGAAGAGTTATCAACTATTGATGTCGATATCAGCACTATCTTCTCTATAAATGATGGACAACATCGATCAGAAGCAATTAAGTTAGCAATTTCTACCTTGAAAGGAGGTATTGAAAATTCAAGTAACAATAATGAAAAAGATAGACTAATAGAAAAGCTTAATATTTTGGAAGGTATGACTATTCCTGTGGTTATTTTCACTGGAATTGATCAGAAAGGAGAACAACAATTGTTTCATGATTTAAATCTTTTAGCTGGAAAGCCTAACAAATCAATTGCATTGAACTTCGATTCAAGTGATCAGTACAATAGATTAGCTAAAGATTTAGCTCAAAATAACGAACAATTACTAAGATTGAATATCGAAACTGAAAAAACACAAATACGTAGCAATAATAATCAAATTATGGTTCTTTCCACATTAAGAAACATGTTGTGCTATATAATCACAGGTGCAAATAAAGATAAAGAAAGCAAATTAAACATCGAGACTTATAATGAATTCCATAATACGCTTGATGAGATTATTAATTTACTATTCGAAGTATTGCCAGAAGATGCTTCGAATCGCGAAAAGTACATTATTGGCACAGCGGCCACACTACAAGGAATTGGTAAGTACTTAAACGAAGTGATTTATAATCAAAGTACTATCGATTGGGAAGGTGAAATTAAAAAGTTAGGCACTATAGATTGGTCTCATAGAAGTTCTGTATGGGAAGGTTACGGAGGTAGCTATATTCCTGAAAAAAATAAGTTTGTTTATACTGGTACTAGCGCTGGCATTAATGGGGTATATGAAGCTTTAATAAACGCTTTGAAAAAATGATAAAAAAATGAGCCGCTCATTTTATAAAGCGGCTTTTTTTGCAAAATTTATAAAGGATTAAAAATTTTTTTAAAAGTAATTAACTGAGTCTCTCAGGTTATTCCAACGTCATATGCTCTTAATCCGATAAGTTTTCTCCTCCGACCACGAATTAATCCTTTCCTGCTAACACAATCGTTCCGACACGATCACCACCAGAATTCCTCTTTATTTTTAGACTTTTAAAAAGCAGCCAAAATAAGAACTTTACCCCACACTCATTTAGACATACTTATACTTTTTATTGAGTGAATCTAAAAACAGGACTTGGACATACAGATATTAATATCTCAATGAATTTCTATACACTCATGAACTTAAATAGATAAGAAAAGGCCTCCCAACAGTTTAGTAAACTGATGAAAGACCTTCTCCTATAGTAAGAACTATTCTTGCGTGCATGGTATGCCTTGACTTTTAGAAAACAAGGACAAGAAACATATTATCATTTCAGACGTTGATATAATAAGGTTTTTACACCCTTATTACATCATTCCTCCCATACCGCCCATGCCGCCCATGTCAGGCATTCCTGCGCCGCCGGCGTTTTCTTCCGGTTTGTCAGCGACAACGGCTTCAGTTGTTAAGAGCATTGCTGCTACAGAAGCTGCGTTTTGCAGGGCTGAACGTGTAACTTTTGTCGGGTCAACGATTCCTTTTTCGATCATGTTTACCCATTCGCCGGTTGCAGCGTTGAAGCCTACGCCGATTTTTTCGTTTTTCAGGCGCTCAACGATGACAGATCCTTCAAGACCTGCATTGTGCGCGATTTGACGGATCGGCTCTTCAAGCGCGCGAAGCACGATGTTGATACCTGTTTGCGCATCGCCTTCAGCTTCAACTGCAGCAACTTTGTTGTATACGTTGACAAGCGCTGTACCACCGCCGGATACGATGCCTTCTTCAACAGCTGCGCGAGTTGAGTTGAGGGCGTCTTCGATGCGAAGTTTACGCTCTTTCAGCTCAGTTTCAGTCGCAGCGCCGACTTTGATGACTGCTACGCCGCCGGCAAGTTTCGCAAGACGCTCTTGTAATTTTTCTCTGTCGAATTCAGAAGTTGTTTCTTCCACTTGAGCGCGGATTTGGTTGACGCGTGCAGCGATTTTTTCAGTGTCGCCGGCGCCTTCTACGATTGTTGTGTTTTCTTTCGTTACCACAACTTTAGAAGCGCGTCCCAATTGTCCGATTTCAGTAGATTTCAGGTCAAGGCCTAAGTCTTCTGTGATTACTTCTCCGCCTGTAAGAACAGAGATGTCTTCAAGCATTGCTTTACGGCGGTCACCGAAGCCAGGAGCTTTAACGGCAACAGCGTTGAATGTGCCGCGAAGTTTGTTGACAACGAGTGTAGCAAGAGCTTCCCCTTCAACATCTTCAGCGATCAGAAGCAATGGTTTGCCTTGCTGTACAACTTGCTCAAGCACAGGAAGGATTTCTTGAATGTTTGTGATTTTTTTGTCTGTGATTAAGATGTAAGGATTGTCAAGAACCGCTTCCATCTTATCAGAGTCAGTCACCATGTAAGGAGACGCATATCCGCGGTCGAATTGCATACCTTCAACAACTTCAAGCTCAGTTGTGAATCCTTTAGACTCTTCGATTGTGATGACGCCGTCGTTTCCTACGCGCTCCATTGCTTCAGCGATAAGGCTTCCGACTTCCTCATCAGCAGCAGAGATCGCAGCAACCTGAGCGATAGACTCTTTGCCTTCGATCGGCTTAGAAATTTCTTTTAAGTTTTCGATTGCTACAGTCACGGCTTGTTCCATACCTTTACGCACGCCGACAGGGTTAGCCCCCGCAGTTACGTTTTTAAGGCCTTCGCGGATCATAGCCTGCGCAAGTACAGTCGCAGTCGTCGTACCGTCACCAGCAACGTCGTTTGTTTTGCTGGCTACTTCAGCTACAAGCTTCGCACCCATGTTTTCAAACGCATCTTCAAGTTCAATTTCTTTTGCGATTGTCACACCGTCATTTGTAATTAACGGAGAACCGAATTTTTTCTCCAGAACCACGTTGCGTCCTTTTGGCCCTAAAGTTACTTTTACAGCGTCAGCAAGCGCATCGACACCGCGAAGCATAGCGCGGCGTGCTTCTTCACTAAACTTAATATCTTTTGCCATGTTAACGAAACCTCCTCGAATTTTTAAAAATATTTATTTGCTTAGCCGATTACAGCTAAAATGTCGCTTTCACGTAAGATTAAGTATTCAGTACCTTCGTATTTCACTTCAGTACCGGCGTATTTTGAGAAGATAATGCGGTCGCCCTCTTTTACTTCTAAAGCAACGCGCTCTCCGCTTTCCAACACGCGACCTGAACCGGCTGCCACGATTTTGCCTTCTTGCGGCTTTTCTTTTGCAGAATCCGGTAATACGATTCCGCTGGCAGTTTTTTCTTCAGATTCTACGAGTTCAATGACAACGCGATCACCTAATGGCTTTAACAATGTAATAACCTCCTCAATAGTATGAATATGTAATTTTAGCACTCAGCTCTAAAGAGTGCTAACACAGTTATTATAATAAAGAATCTCACTTCCAATTTCAAGTCATAAGAATAAAAAATTTTCACGCTTACATGATTCTCTCTCGCACTGATTTTCTCCTTTTTTCACGTCAAGTTCACTTGTGTTACAATAAGAACAAATAAGTTGATTTTATAGGATAAAGGAGTACATATC
This sequence comes from Bacillus sp. KS1, assembly GCF_020075515.1. Lineage (NCBI taxonomy): Bacteria > Bacillati > Bacillota > Bacilli > Caryophanales > Bacillaceae > Bacillus > Bacillus sp. KS1. The sequence goes on from NZ_JACAWW010000013.1 coordinate 150,802, forward strand.
ATTTGAGAAAACAGTATTGGTATATCATTTTGACATATGTTATCATGCAGCTTTCCGCATTGATCGGCATTCCTTTAATGTACAAATTCGGCTATGCGGGCGGGCACCCTACGAATGAGAATCTCACCATGGCTCAGGGGATTTATTCCGTCGTAAGCTTTTTTATCTGCCTGATTATCGTTCTCTTGATTTTGAGAACCGCGCCGAAGCAGACATTAAGAAACGGGAAGAAAGCATCCGCCGGCATGTCCGTTCTCTGGGCGGTCGCGGGAATATGGCTCGCTTTATTTTCTCAGGGAATCGCCGGGATGATTGAGCAGTATGTCTTTCATGTGGGCAGCGGTTCCGAAAACACGAAAGCCATTCTCAACATTATTAAAGCCATGCCGCTCATGATTATCGTTTCTTCTATCGTCGGGCCGATTCTTGAAGAAATCATTTTCCGGAAGATCATCTTCGGTGTATTATATGAAAAAACGAATTTCTTTATCGCCGGACTGATCAGTTCCGTCATTTTCGGCATTGTGCATCAAGACCTCACGCACCTGCTGCTGTATACGGCCATGGGCTTTACCTTTGCGTTCTTGTATGTGCAGACGAAACGGATTATTGTGCCGATATTCGCCCATGTCATGATGAATACCATTGTCGTGGTCATGCAGCTCGGCCCCGCCCAAAAATATATTGAACAGCATAGTGAGCAAATGCAATTAATTATTGGAGGATTGTTTGTATGAGGAACCCAATGACTTGGGGCTTGATTTATTTCGCAGTCGGCTGTATCTTTACGTATTTGGCCGCAAGCTCTCCGGGAAGCATGTGGTCTTTTTATTCCATACTGCTGATGGTTTTCGCCGCTTATAATATCAGCATCTCGTTTAAAATGTTCGCCTTCTCATTTAAAGTGAAAAAAAATCAAAAATAAAAGAAAAGCCATTTCTCATCATTGAGAAATGGCTTTTTTATGCTGATACGTCCTGGTCAGATTCACTGCCGGTCTGCCTTTTCCGGTACGCCGCTTTTGAAATCAGGATACTGATCTCGTATAAAATGCAAAGCGGAATGGTAATCATCAAGTGAGACAGCAGCTCAGGCGGCGCAATCATCGCGGCGATCACAAGCAGCACAAAATATGCGTACTTCCTGATCTTCGATAAAAACCTCGGCGTGATAACACCGAGTCTCGTTAAAAACATGATCAGCACCGGCATCTGAAACAGCAGTCCGAACGGAATCGTCAGCTGCAGCAGAAAATGAAAGTACTCGGTGATCCCGATCACCTGGTTGACATCGAGGTCATTCGAGACCCGCTTCATAAAATCAACGACCAGCGGAAATAAAATATAATAAGAAAACGACACACCGCCGACAAACAGCACGATCGAAATCGGAATATAGCTGAGTGTTACTTTGCGCTCCTTCTCGTACAGACCCGGGCTGACAAACGCCCAAATCTGATAGAGAATAATCGGCGAAGTCAAAATGATGCCGATGATAAACGCGAACTGCAAAAAGATAAACAGCGGATCCGTCAGGTTAAAAGCATTAAGGGTGAGCTCTTTTACTTCATCGGCTTTTTGAAGATACACAATGATAGGTTTTGCCAGAAAAAAGCCGGCAATAAAGAAAACCGTAAAGGATAACGCCACAATCAGCAATCGTTTCCGAAGTTCGGCAATATGCTCCACAAGCGTCATTTGATTCACTCTCATACGCGTCATCCTATCTTACTGTTCTTCTTTCTTTTTTTCCTCTTCTTCACCGGCTAATCCCTTAGTAGCGTTCTTAAATTCTCGAAGCGTGTCCCCCGCCGCTTTTCCTAATTCGGGAAGCTTCTTCGGACCGAAAATAATCACCGCCACCACACCGATAACCGCCAGGCTTCCAGGACCAATCATGTGCAGCTCCTCCTTTCGCTATTCAATTTCTTCCAAAACAGAATAATGCTTTAAGAAATAAACCAATGATTGAAGCTCTACAGCTAAATCTATATGATGAATTCGAATGTGATCCGGCACATTCAAACGGGCCGGCGTAAAGTTAAGGATTCCCTTGATTCCGAGCGACACGAGCCGGTCGGTGATTGACTGGGCGGCAACCGCCGGAACGGTAAGAATCGCCACGGGTTCATCCTTAATGTGAAGCTCTAAATCATTAAGATCAAAGACAGGCACACCGCCTACCTCAGTTCCTATTTTACTCTGATTCACATCAAAAGCCATAGATATTTTTGTGTTATTATTTTTTGTGAAATTATAGTGAAGAAACGCCGTCCCTAAATTCCCGACACCGATCAAAATGACGTTCGTCGTTTCATCCTGATCCAGTGTTTTTCTGAAAAATGACAGCAGGTAATCCACATTATAGCCGTATCCTTTTTTGCCGAGCGCCCCGAAATAGGAAAAATCCCGGCGGATCGTGGCCGAATCGACTTTTACCGCGTCGCTCAGTTCAGCTGATGAAACACGCTGCTTTCCTGACGCGTGTAAATTCTTTAAAAAGCGATAATAAAGCGGCAGCCGTTTTGCCGTCGCCTGTGGAATTTTTGATTGATCCTTGTTCATGATTGGTCCTCCACTTTATACTCAGATGCATCTCTTTTAAAATCACCGTTTTTGCCTCCTGTTTTTTCCATGAGGCAGGTCGGGCCGATGACCATTCCTTTATCCAGCGCCTTGCACATATCATAAACGGTCAAAGCGCAGACTGAAGCGGAAGTTAGCGCTTCCATTTCCACACCTGTACTCCCTTTCGTTTTTACGCTTGCCTGTATATGAAGAACGGCTTCGGAATCGTTTTCCTCCCAGCCGAATGAAATGTCGACGCTGCTTAAAGAAAGCGGGTGGCACATCGGGATAATCGCTGACGTCTGTTTTGCGGCCATAATTCCTGCCACCTGTGCGACAGCCAGCACGTCTCCTTTTCCGATCTCGCGGTTTTTGATTCTGCTGTACACGTCATGCTTCATGTGTACGCTGGATATCGCAGCGGCAGTACGGACTGTTGAAGATTTATCGCTTATATCCACCATGCGGGCACGGCCTTCTTCATTAAAATGAGAAAATCCATTCATATTTAAACTCTCCTTACTTCTGATCATACACTATTTTCTCCCTGATGTCTTATCCTATAATGTTCCAATTCTGATGTATTGTTTGCTGACAGCAGGTTGATAAGCTACACTTAACTTATTATAACAGAGGTGAAATAATATGATGATCTTACAAATTAATCAGCTATCCAAATCTTTTGGCGCTGATCCTATTTTAAACAATATAAAGCTTGAAGTCAGATCTCGGGATCGCATCGCCATAGTAGGCAGAAACGGAGCCGGCAAATCAACTCTCCTTAAAATTATCGCAGGTCACCTTTCATATGAAAAGGGTGAATTAATCAAACCGAAAGAATTAACGATGGGATATCTTGCCCAGCACTCAGGCTTGGAATCCCAGCTTACCATAAAAGAAGAACTGCTGAGCGTTTTTGATTTCCTGAAAGCAATGGAAAAAGAGATGCGCTCTATTGAAGAAAAGATGGCCACGGCCGCCCCCGCGGAGCTTGAGACGCTGATGAAAACCTATGACAGGCTTCAGCAGGATTTCAAGGATAAAGGCGGCTATCAATATGAAGCGGATGTCCGATCTATCCTTCACGGCCTCGGCTTCGGAAAATTTGACGATTCCGTGAAAGTGCAAAGCCTGAGCGGCGGCCAGAAAACAAGGCTTGCGCTCGGAAAGCTGCTGCTGACCCAGCCTGATCTGCTTATTCTGGATGAACCGACGAACCATCTCGACATCGATACGCTTACATGGCTTGAGCATTATTTACAGGGATATTCAGGCGCAATCCTGATCGTTTCCCACGACCGATACTTTCTTGATAAAGTCGTCAGCCAAGTGTACGAGGTCTCACGGACAGAAAGCAAAAAATACCTCGGCAACTACAGCGCCTATTTAGAACAAAAAGCCGAGCAGTATGAGAAAGACCTGAAGCTGTATGAAAAACAGCAGGACGAAATCGCCAAGCTTCAAGATTTTGTCGACCGCAATCTGGCCAGAGCTTCTACAACGAAAAGAGCTCAAAGCAGACGAAAACAGCTTGAACGGATGGACGTCATGGCAAAGCCGCTCGGGGATGAAAAATCAGCCGCCTTCCGTTTTGACATTACAAAACAGAGCGGAAACGACGTCCTGCGCGTACAGGATGTTTCCATCAGCTATGACGGCCAGCCGCCGCTCTTGAAAAACCTTACCTTCGGCATCACAAGAGGCGAAAGCGCCGCCCTCGTCGGACCGAACGGAATCGGCAAATCAACCTTGCTGAAAACCATTATGAATACAATCACTCCGGAATCCGGATCGATCACGTACGGTTCCAATGTCACAATCGGCTATTATGATCAGGAGCAGGCTGAACTGACCTCGTCCAAACGCGTGCTGGACGAGCTGTGGGATGAATATCCGGACATGCCGGAAAAAGAGATCAGGACATGCCTCGGCAACTTCCTGTTCAGCGGAGACGATGTCCTGAAACCGGTCCGCTCGTTAAGCGGCGGGGAGAAAGCAAGAGTCGCGCTTGCCAAGCTGATGCTTCAAAAAGCAAACTTTCTCATCCTAGATGAACCGACAAACCACCTTGACCTGGACAGTAAAGAGGTGCTGGAAAACGCCCTGATCGACTACCCGGGAACACTGTTATTTGTATCGCATGACCGCTACTTTATTAACAGAATCGCCACAAGAGTGCTGGAGCTGTCACCTGATCATGCAGAAGAATATTTGGGAGACTATGACTATTACACCGAGAAAAAAGCCCAGCAGCTGGAACTGGAAGAAATGAAGCGGCAGGAAAAAGAGCAGGCTCAGCCTGCCGGCAAAGTCAAACAGGATACGAAAAGAACTTACGAGGAAGAAAAAGAATGGAAGAAGAAGGAACGGCAGCGCCTGAGACGTATTGAAGAAATTGAAGCAGCCGTCTCATCCGCCGAAGAGAAAATCAGCGCCAATGAGGAGCTGCTGTGCGATCCTGACGTGTATCAGGATCATGAAAAGGTACAGACCATTCACGCGGAGAATGAAGCTCTGAATCAAGAGCTCGAAAACTTATTAGCAGAATGGGAGGAACTCTCCTCAGAAGAATAGAAAAAGTCAAGCACCTCTTTAAGGGGTGCTTTTTTATCCACAGCTATCCTCCTTGTCAGCCATGTAAGTAAGCGTGTTATACACACTATCCACAAAATTTTCTGACTTTATCCACTTTACTAACAACTTACAGCCTCTTATCCAGCCTGGATTTCTGAATATAATCACAATCCTGTGGATATGTTAGAATTATCTGTTAATAAGTAAAAAAAGCCTCACGTTTTACAACGTGAGACGATCAAAGGATGTTAATTCCAAACCAGGCTGTCCGTTCATATCATATGAGCCCTTGATCCCCTTTTCAAAAGCAACGGTTCCGGCAGCCGCAATCATCGCTGCATTGTCCGTGCATAAAGAAAGCGGCGGGATGATAAGCTCGGGATCTCCCGAATGGCTGAATTCCTGCTGCAGTGCGGCTCTCAGCCCTTTGTTAGCGGCTACGCCCCCTGCCAGCAGCACTTGTTTAACCCCGTATTCTTTCGCGGCCTTAGAGGTTTTTGCCGTCAGTACATCAATGACACTCTGCTGAAAGCTTGCGGCAAGATCCTCCGGAGGAATCACCTCATTTTTTTGCGAGGCGTTATGAAGCGTGTTAATCACGGCTGACTTCAGGCCGCTGAAGCTGAAATTGTAAGACCCTTCTTCCAGCCACGCACGCGGAAGCGGAATGGAATCCGTTCCCACAGCAGCCAGCTTATCAATCTGCGGCCCTCCCGGATAAGGAAGCCCCATCGTTCTTGCCACTTTGTCGTAAGCTTCGCCTGCGGCATCATCCAGCGTTTCACCGATAACCTCGAATGAACCGTGCTCTTTCATATAAACCAATTCCGTATGTCCGCCTGACACAACCAAAGCAAGCGCCGGGAATTGAAGTTCTCCTATCAGCCTGTTTGCATAAATATGGCCCGCGATGTGATGGACGCCGACTAACGGTATTTGATGGGCAAAGCTTAACGCCTTTGCCGCATTGACTCCGATTAACAGGGCTCCGACAAGTCCGGGTCCTTCCGTTACAGCAATCGCATCAAGATCATCAAAGCCCATCTCCGCTTTTGAAAGAGCTTCCTCAATCACAAGGGTAATCTGCTCCACATGATGTCTGGACGCTATTTCAGGCACGACCCCGCCGAAACGTTTATGGCTTTCTATTTGAGAAGCGACAACGTTTGAAATAATTTCATTCCCGTTTTTTACGACTGAGGCCGCTGTTTCATCACAGCTTGTTTCGATTCCTAATACATAAATATCTTGTTTTTCACTCATGTAATGTCACCCACATTAATAACGCATCTTCCCCGTTATCTGTATAGTATTGTTTTCTGATTCCTCCGGCCTGAAGACCGAATTTTTTATATAAGGATTGGGCGGGATGATTTGAGACCCTGACTTCGAGAGAGAGCCTTCTTGCCTTTTTTTCTCTGCACAATTCTATCGCAGAGCGAAACAGCGCTTCTCCCAATGATTGGCCCCGATATTCCGGCTTAATGGCTATGTTCGTAATCTGCGCGTCATCTATAATAATCCAGATTCCGCAATACCCTGCCAGACAGCCGTCCTTTTCAATGACAAGGTAGTGGGCATACGGATTTTCCAAAAGCTCATGATAAAATGAATCCTTCGTCCACGGAGAAGTAAAGGATGCTGTTTCAATTTCATAAATTTGATCAATATCTTCCGGCCGCATGCTTCGAATCGCCGTTTTCGTTTTCATCCCTATCACCCTATTTTTGAGATTCCATCCATTTCGCTTCAGCCTCTGCCAGACGCAAATAATCCGGAACAAGGCTGTGGACATCCGTTTCTTCTTTTTCCAAGCCTAAAAACGCCAGCTCTGACGGCCGTGGATTATGCTGTGCAGCCGTTCCTATCACTGCTTGAGATGTAAGCTCATGCAGAATGGTTTCTTCATGAATGGCTGTATCGTGCCCTAAAAATAAAACCGGAGACGCTTTTTCTTTCAGCATGCCGAGCCAATCAGTCAAAAGAACATTCTGATCAGGAAGAACGGATTGTAATCGGCCGTCCTGATATTCATAAAGTCCCGTATATACCTGTCCGCGCCGGGCATCAAATAACGGGCAGATCAGTCCTTGAAAGTGCCGTCCGTTAGCCGCCAGCACCTCCAGACTCGAGACAGCGGAAACCGGAAGCTTCAGCGACCATGCCAATGTTTTTGCCAGTGTCACACCGATTCTGACACCTGTGTACGATCCCGGTCCTTTCGCCACCGCTATTTTTGTAAGGTCCTGCGGTGTTAGGCCGCAATCCTGCAGCAATGAATTGACAGCAGGCATGGCCCGCACGGAATGATTCTTTTTTAAATATGTAATATACTCCGCCATCACCGTTTTGTCACGAACGAGCGCGGCACCCAGCGTGTAATTTGACGTATCAATTGCCAGTATTGTCATGTTTATTTATCTCCTCACAAAGCGTTTCATACCGTGTTCCGCAAGCCGTAAAGGTAATGTCCCTTGCCTCATCACCGGCTCTTGTGATGACGATCTGCAGCCGTTCAGCAGGCAGCTGATCCTGAATTAAATGAGCCCATTCAATTAAACAGACGCCTTGTCCCTCAAAATATTCTTCAAGCCCTAAGTCTTCGCTTTCATCCTCCATACGATACACATCCATATGATATAGAGGAAGCGAACCGTCATGGTATTCTTTTATAATTGTAAAAGTCGGGCTGTTTACCACTCTCGTGATTCCCAGTCCTTCGGCAAAACCCTTTGTAAAAGTCGTTTTTCCCGCGCCTAAGTCGCCTTCCAGTGTCAAAATGTATCCCGGCTTTGCCAAAGAAGCGGCAAGCTTAGCTACGGCTTTCGTTTCTTCGGGGTTTTTCGTTCTCCATTGTAATGTCTTCAAAGTGAGTCACCCGTCTTATTTAAAATGATTGTATCCTTTTTTCTCAAGGACGATTTGTCTCTGATCATTGGCTGTCAAAAGAACACAGGCTTCCTTCCGTTCAGATACCGCTCCTATCTTCGCAATCGGAATGCCTGATTGAGTGCAGTAATCAAGCAAAGAAATCCACTCTTGCTGAGAAACCGTTCCAACCAATTCAAAATCTTCACCGCCGAATAACACCCATTTTCTCCACTTAGAATCTGCCTCAGACAAATCCGGATGCACCGGCAGAAGTTGCTCTTCAATTTCTATCGTAACTGAACTTGCCGCAGCTATTTCATGCAGCTCACTGGCCAATCCGTCACTGATATCATTCAGAGCCGCGCGCTGAAGCTGAGAGCAGAAGCGGCCGACCTGAACTCTCGGAACGGGCCGTTTATGTTTTCGAATAAAATAATCACTCGTATGAAAAGCAGAAGGGAGTGTTTCTCCCAATAAAAGAGACAGTCCTGCTGCAGACGAACCGATATCCCCCGTAACAAACACAACATCCCCGGGTCTTGCCGAGCTTCGCAGACAAGCGCGATCCTTCTCAACTTCTCCGATGACAGTAACGGTAATAACAGCTTGACCGGAAGCGGAGACGGTATCTCCCCCGATCAAATCCATTTGATATAGTTTCGCCAGTTCCGCCATTCCTTCATACATTGCCTGGACGTCAGCTTTCTGCCAGCAAGAAGGAACCGCTAGAGACACCAAATAAAACTTCGGAATGCCTCCCATCGCCGCCACGTCACTAATGTTAACAGCAAGCGCCTTATAACCGATATCATGAGGAGAGGAATACTCTAATTTAAAATGGACATTCTCCACCATTGTATCAAGGCAGATAATTTGCTGCATATGGGGTGACGCTGTATAAACCGCACCATCATCACCGATCCCTACATCGACGGAAGGATGATGATGCGAATGCGGCGTAATACTGTGAATCAAATCAAACTCATCCATATATCTCCCGTCTCCCTTTCTGACGCTCTTGTGAAATACAGCTCTTTCTAGTGTATAGGATTATGTTTCAATATCCAAGACTTTAACGATATAAAAGAAAGCTTGGTTAGATACCAAGCTGCCAGCATTTAAAAGAAAACACAAAAAAAAACGAAAACATGATCGTTTCGTTTACAATAAAAATGGCGGTCCGGACGGGACTCGAACCCGCGACCTCCTGCGTGACAGGCAGGCATTCTAACCAACTGAACTACCGGACCATTTTTTGGTTGCG
>NZ_JACAWW010000014.1:0-170933 GCF_020075515.1 Bacillus sp. KS1
ACCCGTTCCCATGCCGAACACGGAAGTTAAGCTCTTCAGCGCCGATGGTAGTCGGGGGTTTCCCCCTGTGAGAGTAGGACGCCGCCAAGCTATCTTACCCAGTTCATGATGAACTGGGTTTTTTATATGAAAGATTACATAGATATATAAAGCTAATGCCTTTCAAAGGCATTAGCTTTTTTGTTTACATTGATTTTGCTTTGCTGTTGTGATGTTGAAGATTGTTTGATTTTATTGTCTCGAGCATTCTTAAACTGAACACAATCAGCAGCATAAGGAGCATCAGTGCAGTAAACAGCCAGAACGCAGTTTGTGCGGGATATTCATCTAAGCTCCAGCCGACGGCGATCGGAAGGAGTGAACCTCCTAATCCGTTTGAAGCGAGCAGAATACTGGTAGTCGTTTCTGTCTTTCCGGGGTAAAAATGATTCGTGATGATTAGGGCTATCGCAAACATGCCCGCCATGAACAGTCCTAAAAAGAAGCAAAGGGCAAAACCGAACCATACGTTTTTGCTTAATGCTAATACGGTAAGTGCAGCCAGACCGCCAATGCTTATGAGACGAAGATAACGGTGATATGTCAGCTTTTCTGATACCGGGCCTGTTAATAACCTTCCGATGATCATGCCCGTCCAATACACTGTAACTGTTATCGTTGCCAAAGAGTTGGGGATACCCCATTTCTCAGCGAAGATGGAGGGGATAAAATGTACAATGGAAACTTCACTGCCGCCGTAAAAGAAGAAGTAAGCACCCGCCAAGGCAATAAACAGCAATCCGTGTGACCGATAACCGGTGCTTTCTTTTTGAGTGTCATCGGAAGAGACCTCTTTGCGGATGAGAAGCTGATCAATACTGCCGAAACTCATCTGCTTCCATGCGATTAAGAGTGCAAAACTGGATAACCCTAATACTAAAAAAGCAATTGTCCACATGTGGTTGTTGATAAGAAAGCCTGAGAGCAGGGGCATGAACAGCGCACCTAATCCGTAAGCGACCTCCATCTTGCTCATGGCCACAGCCTGTCTTTCTTTAATAGCGGTGAGGATGATCGTGCCTACACAGGATTCCACCAATCCGGCGCCAAGCCCCGCGATGCTGACGAGAAGAAATAGCAGCGGCCAGGGCGGCAGGAAGGTGATGAACATTTCACAGCTGATGAGTGCCAGGCCAAAGATAACGACGTTTTTGCGCCCAAGCTTTTTCACCATGTAAGGCATTCCGATGACACCAATGAGAAAGCCCATGAACTGAGAGAATACCAATACTCCGCCATTACTGTAGCTTTGTGAATAATGTGTGAGTAACTCAGGCAGTACGGCTCCCAGAATAACAAGTGTAAAAGCAATCGATCCATAAGAAAAACAGCTTATCCACAGCAGACGAGTTTTCATCATTTTATCTCCTTATTAGTAAAATCATATTTCTCTCTACTCGTATGACATGATGTTTTTACAAAAAATCCAAGTACTGTTACTATATCACATAACTTTTTCTTGTACATCTCTTATGGTAACGTTAACAAATTGTTAACATTTTTTACAAGAAAGATCGTTGACATTATTTTCAATAATTTATACGATAAAAAGCGAAATTCTAATAATTTCATAGGGGTGGTATTTGTGGGAACGAAGGAAATCACGAATCCAGACAGCTTGTATTACAGTGTTGACGATGTAGTAATGGAGCGCGGAGAAGGGATTTACCTGTACGATCAAGAGGGAAATGAGTACATTGATTGCGCCTCTGCCACGTTTAACTTGAATTTAGGATACGGTAACAAAGAGGTCATTGATACGGTTAAAGAACAAGCCGATAAGCTGATCCATGTAACATCATCTTTTCAAACAGACGCCGTAAATAAACTGGCAGAAAAACTAGCAGAAATCGCCCCCGATAATCTCACAAAAGTACACCCTAAAGTCAGCAGCGGTTCCGGTGCAAATGAAGGAGCTATTAAAATGGCTCAGTATTACTCCGGAAAAACCGATGTCATCTCCTTATTTCGAAGCCACCTCGGACAAACGTATATGACTTCCGCTTTGTCCGGCAACTCATTCAGAAAAGAACCTTTCCCGCCGCAAATTTCTTTTGGCCTGCAAGTCCCTGATCCCTATTGCAGCCGCTGTTTCTATAATCAGAAACCTGATTCATGCGGTATGCTGTGCGTAGAAAGAATTAATGATTTTATTGAGTATGCGAGCAATGGAAAAATTGCCGCCATGATTATTGAACCGATATCCGGAAACGGTGGAAACGTCGTTCCGCCTAAAGAGTATTTTAAACAGCTGAGAAAGCTTTGTGATGAACATGATATCGCTCTGATTTTTGATGAAATTCAGACCGGGTTCGGACGGACGGGCAAAATGTTTGCCGCGGACCACTTCGATGTGAAACCTAATATGATGACGGTAGCAAAAGGGCTCGGGGGCACAGGCTTCCAAGTCGCCGCCACTCTGACGGAGGACAAGTATACCGGGCTTCCGGGGTATACGCACTCCTTCACGTACGGCTCAAATGTGATGGCCGCCGCTGCCGCGTGTAAAACCATAGATATCATGCAGCGTCCGGGATTTTTGGAAAATGTAACGACGGTCGGTCATTATATTATGGATCGCTTAGAAACGATGAAAGAGGATTTCGCTTTTATTTCTGAGGTAAGAGGCGTCGGTCTTATGATCGGTGTGGAGATTGTTAAAGAGAACAATGAACCGGATGTGGAGCTGACCAATTATATTGCTAAACGGGCAATGGATTACGGGCTGATTCTCCGGACATCCCGTTACGGATTCGGAAATGTATTTAAGATCCGTCCGCCTTTAACCATAACACTTAGTGAAGCCGAAGTGCTCTGCTACAGACTTCGTAAGCTATTGGAGGAAATCAAGTGAGAGACTATATCATTGGGCTTGGACAATTTGTTTATCAAAAGGTGAAAAATCAAAAAGGCACACTGAAAAACCGGCTTGTAAACGGCTATTCCCCGGGAGGCGACGCCCAATTTAACATAGACGCCGCTGCTGAGGAGGCGGTGCTGGATTATATTCAAGAAAAGGGCCATCCGGTTGCTTTTTACACGGAGGATGGCGGCCTGAAGCTGATTGGAGAAGATCCGCAATATATTTTAATTGTAGATCCGATAGACGGAACGCGCCCGGCCGCCGCGGGACTTGAAATGTCGTGTATTTCGATTGCGCTTGCTTCGTATAAGCCAAACGCAAAGATTAAGGATATCGAATTTGCTTTTTTACTTGAATTGAAATCAGGCGCTTTTATGTACGGTGATATATACAGCGATGCCATTCATTTTGAAGGGTATCATGGAAAATTGCCGAATTTGAGCGGAGTGCGGGATATTAAAAATATGTTTTGGAGCCTTGAATTTAACGGGCATCCGGCGCAGCTGATGACGGACGCATACGGCCATCTGATTGACCAGTCGGCCAATAATGGCGGGGTTTTTGTTTTCAACAGCGCTTCTTATTCGATTTCACGAATTATTACGGGGCAGATGGATGCTTATGTGGATATCGGCAATCGTCTGCTGAAAGATGATCCGAAGCTGCTTTCAGATTTTCAGCAGGTCGGGAACGGGCAGGTGCTGCATTTGTTTCCTTATGATATTGCCGCAAGCGTCTTTTTGGCGAAGAAGGCGGGGGTGATCATTACGGATGCATACGGCCGGTCTTTGGACGAAACACTTCTGACAGATTTAAGTTATCAGAATCAGCAATCATGTATTGCGGCATCAACGAAAGAGCTTCATCAAACATTGTTAGACCAAATCCGCTGGGGCAGAAAGGAAGAGAAATATGAAGGCGTTGGTCTGGACTCCTAATGATAAGCTTGAATATCAAGAGGTGGACGAGCCTCAAATTCGAAAATCCAATGATGTGAAAGTGAAAATTTTCGGCACTGGTATCTGCGGAACGGACTTAAATGTGCTGAAAGGAAAAATGAATGCAACCCATCATATGATTATGGGGCATGAATCGGTGGGAGCGGTCGTGGAAATAGGACCGGACGTGACAAATGTAAAAGTCGGAGACCGCGTCGTGATAGATCCTACGCAGTTTTGCGGGAAATGTCATTATTGCCGGAGAGGGCTGACGTGTTATTGCGAAACCTTCGAGGATTGGCAGCTCGGAATCGGGGCGCACGGAACGTTTGCGGAATATTACGTGGGGGAAGACAGGTTCATGTACAGAATTCCGGATTCAATGGAATGGGAGCGGGCCACATTGGTTGAGCCTCTCTCCTGTGTACTGAATGTTGTGGACAAGGCTTCGATTCAGCCTCAGGACTCGGTCTTGGTTTTGGGGTCCGGACCGATCGGACTGCTTGTGCAAATGATGGTGAAAAAACTGGCGCGATTGACGGTTGCGACTGAAATAGGCAGTTTCCGAAGCGAGGCGGCGAGCCGGATATCGGATTATGTCTACCACCCTGAAGCATTAACCGTGGATGAAGTGAAACGGATTAATCAAGGAAGAAAATTTGATGTGATTTTTGACGCGATCGGCAACCAGCTTGATTGGGCTTATCCTTTCATTGAAAAGGGAGGCAGAATCGTGCCGATGGGCTTTGATGATACGTATGAGATGACGGTCAGGCCGTACCAGCTGCTGTCAAACGGCGTAACGATTGTGGGCACAGGTGAAGCCCGCCAGATCATGGAAGCCGCGTTAGCATGCGCGTCCGACCTTCCGCAGCTCTATGATCTTATTACGGAAAAGACGGAACTGAAGAATTATGAAGAAGCCATTGATCATCTCATGGGCATCGACCCGGTGACAAAAGAAAGAAAGGATATCAGCGCAATAAAAACGATTCTTGTGTCTGATCCGGAACTTTTATAAAAGCGGAAACGGCTCCAGTGAGAGTCGTTTTCTTTTCTTATTTATACGGTCTTGCACATTTCTTTAAAATTTAATATGATACTCTTTGTTAACAATTCCTTTCCTCAACGACATTATACTCTGAGCGTGTCCTCTTTTTCCCCGTAAGCTTGCCTCATATTCCACAGATGAAAATCAATGTTTCCAACTGATAGGGTGCGGATTTTTATAGTGAAAAGGAGTCGTTATCATTTGAAAGATTATACATTACAGCAGCAATGGTTCGGAAATGTCCGTAAAGACATTCTGGCCGGTATTCTGGTTGCTCTCGCTCTGATCCCTGAGGCGATCGGATTTTCAATTATTGCAGGTGTCGATCCGATGGTCGGCCTTTATGCATCATTTTGTATCGCGATTATTATTTCTATCTTCGGCGGCAGACCGGGAATGATTTCAGCCGCTACGGGTTCAATGGCGGTTGTCATGGTGACATTGGTGGCTGATTACGGGCTGCAGTATTTGTTTGCGGCAACCATTTTGACAGGTATTATTCAATTTATTCTTGGTGTCAGTAAGATAGCGAAATTGATGAAATTTATTCCGCGTTCGGTCATGATCGGATTTGTGAATGCTTTGGCGATCTTGATTTTTTCTGCGCAGCTGCCGCAGTTCAAAGGAGCTTCATGGGTCATGTACGCCATGCTTGCCGGATCACTGGCTATCATATATCTATTGCCGAAGGTTACGACGGCTGTGCCGTCTCCGCTGGTGGCGATTATTGTCATGACGATCATTGCGGTGGTCTTCCATGCGGATGTCCGCACGGTCGGTGATATGGGCGGGATTACAAGTTCACTTCCGCATTTCTTGATACCGGATGTTCCGTGGACGTTTGAGACATTGCGGATTATTTTCCCGTATTCTCTGGCGCTTGCATTCGTCGGATTGCTTGAGTCGTTGCTGACGGCCCAGATCATTGATGAAATGACGGATACGGATAGTGATAAGAACAAAGAAAGCCGCGGACAAGGCATCGCCAATATTGTGAACGGATTTTTCGGAGGCATGGCCGGATGCGCTATGATCGGCCAGTCTGTCATTAATACGAAAGCCGGCGGACGCGGCCGGTTATCGGCTTTTACGGCCGGCGCGTTTTTAATGTTTTTAATTGCCGTATTAAGCGGTATCGTCGTGAAAATTCCGATGGCTGCGCTGGTGGCCGTGATGGTTATGGTGTCCATCGGCACGTTCGACTGGTCATCGATTAAAGGTTTGCGGAAAGCGCCCCTTACTGATTCGATCGTTATGGTTATTACCGTCGTGACGGTCGTCCTGACAAATGATTTATCAAAGGGTGTCTTCGCGGGTGTGCTGCTAAGCGCGATCTTTTTTACGGCGAAAATTTCTAAGCTGAAGATTGTGTCACATTCCGAACAGAAAGATGTCAGAACATATAAGGTAACGGGACAGATCTTTTTTGCTTCCGTGTCTGAGCTCATGAATGCCATCGTTTATGATGAAGGCGTGAAGCGGATTGTCATTGATTTGACCGATGCCCATGTGTGGGATGATTCGGGAGCGGCGGCTCTTGAGAAAATTGTCGCCAAATGTAAAGAATACGGAATTGAGGCTGAATTAAAGGGATTAAATCAGAAAAGCCGAGATTTAATGAAACAAATGGCATAGAATTTGTGAAGTCCGGATGAATATATCCGGGCTTTTTTTCGGTTAAATTTGTGGGTTTGCATTGTTATAATGAATGAGATTTGAAAACCGTGATATAGGAGACTTGCATATGATGTGGCTTCAGAAGTTGAACCAAGTGTTGGGGAGAATCATGCCGCTTTTGACTCCGTCAAGTGTGGCGGCGGGTGTGCTGTTATCTCAGCATATCAGCTGGATGGCCGGCGCTGTGCCGTGGATATTTGCATTTATTACATTTACGGGCAGTCTGAGTGCCAATTTTCAATCGCTGAAGCGCAGTATCGAGAAGCCGCTCCCGATGATCATGGCATTGTTTGTTCTGCATATTTTCATGCCTGTTTTTGCATGGGGAAGCGGCCATCTGATTTTCAGCGGTGACCCTTTAACTGTGACGGGTCTGATTATGGGTGTGGTGATTCCGACCGGAATTACGAGTTTGATTTGGGCTGCGATGTATAAGGGAAATGTCGGATTGACGCTGTCTATTATCCTGGTTGATACCGTGCTTTCTCCTTTTATCGTACCGTTAAGCCTGTCTGTCCTGGCCGGGGCGAATGTTCAGATGGATGTGTGGGGAATGATGAAAGGGCTGGCGGAGATGGTGGTGATTCCATCCATCGCAGGGATGATAGTCAACCAGTTTTCCCCGCCGGTAAGGACTCAGGCAATAAGCCGGTCGCTGTCTCCTTTTTCAAAAATCTGTCTGATGATTGTCATTGCCATTAACAGTTCGGAAATCGCGCCGTATGTCACGCACGTGGATATCAAATTTGCGGGCATCGCAGGCATGGTATTTTTTATTGCCATGACGGGTTATGCCGTGGCTTGGCTGATCGGAAGACTGATGAAGCGGAGCCAGGATGAAATCGTGTCTCTGATTTATACAGGGGGCATGCGCAATATCAGCGCCGGAGCCGTTCTCGCCGTGTCTTTCTTTCCGTCTCAAGTGGCGGTTCCGGTCGTCATCGGGATGCTCTTTCAGCAAATCCTTGCCGCTTTGTTCGGCTATTTGCTGAGACGCTTTGAACTTAAACCGGTCGTGATGAAGTATGAAAAAAACCGCTCAGCTACGTGAGCGGTTTTTTCCGTACAGCCAGCTTAGAGCTGATTTGAATTGTCGTTTGAATGCTTCTTGATGGTGCACGGTGCCTTTTTCAACAGTGAAAGAGAGCTGAGATTGAGAAAAGCCTTTTTGCCTCAGGCTTTCATGCACGTCTTTATTTTGTCGGATCATGGTGTTTTGGATGTTGTTTTTATGCTCAGCTTCGCGGCTGCCGACAGACATATAGATACGCTGCCGTGCCGGACGCAAAGATGCGGAGCGGACATACTCTGCTGATTTTTCATACCAGAAGGAACCGGAAATACAGCCGATTCTGCCGAATATTTCAGGCTTCTGTAACATCGCGTATACCGAAAACAGTCCGCCTAATGACGCGCCGATCAGGCCTCTCATTTCTGGATGTGCAGAAATGTGATGCATATCTTCAACAGTGGGAATGATGACATTTGTCAGCTCCTCGAGAAAGAGCCTCCCTTTGCCGCCGAAATCATGAAACGCAGGGCTCAGGGAAGGCGCGGGCCACGGTGTGTACTCATCGAGCCTGTCAGCCGGTTTGATGCCGATGAAAATCAATTCGGGAAGTGTTCCGTTCGCAAATTGGGATTCAAGCTTATCCATCTGTTCTAAAAACAAAGAACCCCCGTCCAGTACGTATACACAGGGTACAGCCCCTGTTTGAACCGAATAGGAGTGAGGAAGATACACAGTGCATTCCTTTCCGTTTATCCGGTGTTCTGTAAGGGTGCCTCTCATGCATCCAGCCCCTTCTTTTGCTTAAACAGAAGAAAAAAGAAATAAGGAACGCCGAGAATCGCAAGAATAATTCCCGCCGGCACTTCTGAAGGCTGAAAGAACAATTTGCCCGCAAAGTCGGCGGATATGACGAGGAGCATACCGACCAATCCGCTGACCGGTAATGAGTATCTGTGCTCAATCCCGGCGAGCCTGCGGGAAATATGGGGCGCGATCAGTCCGACAAATGCCATGCTGCCCGCTGCGGTTACACATGCGCTGATCAAAGCGATGCAGGCAATGAGTAAAATCGTTTTTTCTTTATTGGTTGAAACACCGAGGCTTTTCACCGTGTCCTCATCGAAACGAATGGTATCCAGCAATGACGTTTTCGCCATAAGAAGAGGAATGAACAAGATCAGCCACGGAAGGATCGCCGTAATGGTCATCCAATTTGCCGACCAGATGCTGCCGTTTTTCCAAACCATCGCCATCTCATAATCCTGCGGGTCCATTTTTAATGAAAGAAATAAAGACAGCGCGCTGAATCCGGAATTCATGGCGATCCCGACGAGAATAATTCTGCCCGATTCCAGATGCCCCCGGTGCCAGGCGAAAATATAGATCAGCACGGCCGCCATCAATCCTCCGATGAGGCCGAAGACAGGCATACCCATCGCAGAGGCAAGTGCCGTCGCTTCAGATTGTCCCTGAAACAGAAGCATAAACGTGACGATTCCGGCTCCGGCTCCTGCATTAATGCCCAAAATACCGGGATCGGCAAGACCGTTTTTGGTAATGGCCTGAATAACGGCTCCGGCTATCCCCAACCCGAGTCCGATGGCAGCAGCCATGACAATGCGCGGCAGCCTCAGCTGAAACAGCAGAATGTCATATTGCGGATTCGGATGGATGCGGAAAAGCGTACTAAGCAGTTCACCCGGCTTTGCGGAAAAAGAACCGCTTGTCATGCTGAAATAGCTTACGAGCAATATGAGAGCAATCAGAATGATATAAATTCCGGCCATTTTACGCACCACGCTGATTCCCTCCTTTTCTTTTAATCAAATAAAGAAAGAAAGGAACACCGATGATAGAAGTGACAACTTCAATAGGCGTCTCAAACGGATAATTGATGAATCGGCTGGCAAGATCGCAAAGAGTCAGGAAGACGCCGCCGATGATGCACGCGCATGGGATCAGCCTGCTGTAGTCCGATCCGACGAGAAAACGTGTGATGTGCGGAACGACCAAACCGACAAAGGCAATTTTTCCGGCGAGTGCCACCGAGCTTCCTGTCAATATGACAACGGCCGCCATCGCCATGAGTTTGATGGTTCTTTTCTGCTGTCCCAGACTTTTTGAAATGTCGTCTCCTAATGATACGGCAGTGACCTTTTTGCTGAGAATCATGGCCGTGATGATTCCGATCGCAAAAAACGGGACGGCCAGTTTCAAAAAATCAGGGTTCATTTGATGCAGTCTCGCACTGTACCAAAAACTGAAATCCTGCGAAATTTGAAAATAAATCGAAAGCGCAGCCGACAGACTGCTGAGAAGCATACTGGTCACCGTTCCGATAATGGCAAGCTGCACCGGGGTAAAACCGCCGGGAAGAATGGAGGCCAGCCCGAAAACAAGAGCGGCGCCGAATGCGGAACCGATAAACGAGTATATGATCATTTCAATGGATGTCGATTGAGGGAGCAATACCATGCAAAGGGTGATGATAAAAGCGGAGCCGTCCGACACACCCATGATCGAAGGCGAGGCCAGATAGTTCCGTGTGATTCCCTGCATGAGCGCTCCGGAAACAGCAAGGGCGGCGCCGATAAACATAGCGCCGGCAGCCCTCGGGATTCTTGAATGCCATATGATCTGATGGTCGGTATTCTCCGGATTAAAGTGCAGCAATGCGGAGAACACGGTATGGATGTCAAGCTGCTTTGCGCCGTATAAAACGGAAAGCAGCAGTGACAGAACAATGGCAATCGGTGAAGCAATGATAATAATGTGTGTCCGCCGTTTTGCATACATGTGAAAAACCTACTCTTGATTAGTCTTGAGTCAATTTGTCAGCCGCAACCTGTAAGAAGCGGATTTTACTCCAAGCGGTTCCGCCTTGGGCTAATGGATCGATCGTATTGACGTATACATGGTCTTTTTTGACTGCCGTCAGGCTCTTCCAGATCGGATTTTTCTCTAAGTCTTTCAAAGCGTCCGGCTTATCTGCGTTTTCGTCATCAGAGAATTGTACGAAGATGTGGTCAGGGTTCATTTCGCTTAATTTTTCAAGAGAAATCAGTTCCTGCGCTTTCGCCGCTTTGACTTCGTCCGGCGCCTTCAGGCCTAAATCACCGTAAAGCGTGGAGTTGAAATAAACTTGTTCAGGATAGATATAGATATTGCCTTGTCTGATTCTGATGACCAGCGCGTTTGACTGTTTCGCTTTGCTGTTGATCTTTGTTTTTGTCTTTTTCAGGTCCTGTTCGTAATCTGCGATGATTTTTTTCGCTTTTTTCTCTTTATCTGTAAGCTGGGCGAGCAGCATCATGTTTTCTTTCCAGTTTGATGAGATATGAGAGACAGGGATCGTTTCGGCGGTGCCGCTCAATTTTTTCAACGTTTTTTCCGGGAATTTGGTTGATGCCAGAATGACGTCCGGCTGCAGCTCAAGAATTTTTTCCATATTCGGCTGCATTTTTTCTCCCGTTGATACGGATTTATCTGTAATATCTTTAAACAGTTCCGGGAATTTGCCGGAGAAAGAAATTGCTCCTGCCGGATGAACGTCAAGCAATTTGGCGTCTTCCATTGACTCTACGCTGCCTGTAATGGCGATTTTGTCAGTCGGCGCTTTGACTTCATATGTTTTTCCGAGATATTCGATTTTCTTTTTATCTGAAGAAGCGTCCTTTCCTTTACTTGCTGTATCAGATGTTTCTGAGCTTCCGCAAGCCGCGGCCGTGAAAGCCAAAAGCAAAATCATGAAAGCGAATGCCAATTTCTTCATCTATTGTTCCTCCTGTTCAATTGATAACTATTATCAATTGGAATTATAGAGAAGGATCAGGGATAAGACCATGGATAATTTCCGGCATTACCATGGACGATCTTCGGATAAAATGGAAATGCTTTGCTCGATCATCCGCTGATGTCCGCTTGGAGAATATTCAATCCACGGGTCAGATGATATGGGAAACACGCGTTTATTGCTGACGGCTCTAAGGTTCTGCCATATTCCGGTCTGCTGAATCCGCTGAAAATAACGAAGCGTTTCCGGTTCTTTACAAGTGAAAAGCATGATGCAGTCAGCCTGGCAATCCGCCAGCATTTCCAAGGAAATCTTTTCGTCAGGAGCAAAAGATTCCGGTTTTGCGGAGGCAAAGCCTAAATCACCGAAGAAGACATCCTCAATACTGTTGTTATGGGCGATGTACATATTTTCTTTATATACACGGATAAATAAGAACCGCTGATGCCGCACGTGTTTAAGAGCATCTTTCGCTGAATGGGCGAGACTTTGATAAGCTTTAAGCCAGTGCCGCGCTTCCTGCTCTTCATTCAAATATGCGGCTGTGCGAAGAAACTGGTCTCTCCAATTCTCTTGAGCCGGAAGGTAAAAAACGTCAGTGATGTCATTCAGGCGCTGTTTTTCTTCTTCACTGACAGAATCAAGACTGAAAATGATGTCCGGGGCAGCTTGGGAAAGCGTGTGCAAGTTCTCTTCCCAATTTGCATTATAGCGGTAAGCACTCAGGTGAACCGGAATATCGGAAGAGAATTGTTTGTAATAATAGGCCGTCCATTTCGGGTGCAGCGCCGCAGCGTAAGGCACGTGATGCAGAGGAATCAGATGTCCCATCGTTTCTTTTCCGTAAGCGGCCATTTTTGTGCCCCTTTTTTTCATATAGCTTGTAGGTGAGCTGCCGGTATGTTTTTTAAAGATGCGGCTGAAATAAAATTCGTCCTGGTAGCCGATTTGATGAGCGATTTCCCGCAGTTTGCAGTTTGCCTTGGCCATCAGTTTTTTCGCATTGGTTATGCGGATGTCTGTGATATATTCGGTTACGCTCTGCCCGTATAGTTTTTTAAAGGTTTCACTGTAATGCTTGGGACTGATTCCCGCCATATGAGCGAGCTGGGTGAGCGTGATTTTTGTGTCGGACTGAGCATGTATGAATTGTTTTGTCTGTTCGATCGCCGCTTTCGTATTATTTTGATGGCATACTTTTGCGGCATAAAGGTCGTACATCAGCTGCTGAAAGTCGGCTGTGTATTTCATTTTCTGCAATGCATCCGCCGATCGCACGTTTTCAGAAAGTGACTGAAGACGGCTTGTCAAATGATCAACCGTTTGTAAATGCATTTGCTGAAGTCCGTGGAAGATGTCTTCCCCATTATCCGGAAGCATCGCTTCATCATCTGATGAATAGGAGAAAACACGGAGTCTGACGATATACAAATGGATGCCGCCTGACGATATAGGGGCAATATTGAATGTCTCATCACAAGGACAGATGTAGAGCGTTTCCTTCTGCAGCGGAAAGCTGTCTGTTCCGATATCAATTTGTCCCTCGCCTTTCACATGAAAGATCAATACGGGGGAATCAGTGAGCTGATGCTCTGACAGAAGGTCGGCTGTTTTTTTTACGGAGATGATATCAATGGGCTGAAAGAATAATGTGTTTTTCATGAGAAACCACCTTTTAGGAAACATTCATTTAAATGATAACTGTTATCATTTAAATTGTACCAAATAAATGAATGTTTTCCTATAAAAAGCGGAAATGTGAAATGCGTCAAAATGTTACACGTGTAACACGAATGTTGTCAGTATATGAGGTATTGTTTTCTTAGAGTTTTGAATTGGTCCAGCCGGCGTTGATATGTGCCGGTGATGTCTTCAATGGAAGCGCCTTTTTCTATTTTTTTGCGTACCCAGCCGTTACCGATCAGCTTGTCAAAAGAGCCTGTCGGCAAGAAGGAAAAGTCATTTGGATATAAGTCATGCATGGTTTTCAGAATGGAAAGCCCTGTTTTTGCCGCTTCAAATGTGTTTCTGTTTGTTACGTAGACTTGAACGCCGTGGCACAGCTTGCCCTGGTGCTTGGAGAAGCTGGGGGTAAATGATGCGGCTCTGAAGGCGACGCCCGGAAGCTTGAGACTGTTCAGGCGTTCTTCGAGCTCGGTGCTTTTCATATAAGGCGCGCCGATAAGTTCAAACGGCTTTGTCGTGCCCCTTCCTTCGGATACGTTTGTGCCTTCGATTAGTCCTGTCGCCGAATATGCGAATATGCTGTCCGGGGTCGGGATATTAGGCGAAGGGAGGACGAACGGCAGACCGGTATCTTCAATCGTCATCGTCCGCTTCCAGCGCTTCATTTTTACGACGGTGAGGTCGGCGCCAATATGAAACTCTTTATTGAATAAAAGAGCAAGCTCACCGATCGTCATGCCGTGCTTCAGCGGGATCGGATACAGTCCGACAAATGAAGCGTAATCCGGTTCAAGAACCGGGCCGTCCGGATTTCGTCCGCCTTGCGGATTCGGCCGGTCTAAGACATAAAAAGGGATGCCTTTTTCTTTGGCCGCTTCCATGGCATAGGCCATTGTATAAATGTAGGTGTAGTATCGTGTTCCGACATCCTGAATATCGAAAATCAGCACATCCGTATCTTTCAGCATGTCAGGCGTCGGTTTCCTCGTTTCCCCGTACAGGCTGTAGACGGGAAGCCCTGTTTTTTCGTCTATATAGGATGTGACTTTGTCTCCGGCCTGAGCATCGCCGCGGACACCGTGCTCCGGTCCGAATAATGCCGTTAAATGGATGTCTGGTGCCTCATACAGCACGTCAACGCTGCTTTTCAATGAATTGTTCACACCGGTCGGGTTGGTGATCAGCCCGACCCTTTTTCCCTTCAGTTCCTGTTTATAATCTTTCACCAGGTGGTCGATGCCTGTTTGGATGCTTGGTTTCTTGGCGGTATGAAGGTTTCTGTCAGAAGCCGCCGAGACTGCCGTCATAGCACTGATGACGACTAATCCGGCAAGAAGCGCAGCCGTTTGTGTTTTCATGATCTGTCCTCCTGTTTAAAGCGGTTTTCCGGTCTTCAGATTGATACCGAAACCATAAGGATAGAGTGTCGTTCCCGGATGAGTGACGGAAGGAATGTCAGCGGGCAGCCTGCCTTGCGGTTTTGTCTGTCCGAATATCGCTTCAATGCCTGCCGGAATGTTTGGCTGGAGAAATTGTCCGTCTGTATATCCTTTAAAGCCGTAGACTGCGATAAGGGCTTCAGCTTCTTCAAAGTTCGCGGCGTCGTAAGGATTACGCAGGCTCATCAGCACAAAGGGTTTTTTGTTCGATTGTGCGGCTTTCATGACGGCCCGCGGAAATGCAGTCGTCCACTTGCCGGGATCTGTGACGGAATCGTCAATGACGCCGTCGTTTACGACAGGATCATTTTTTACGACATATGAGCCTGTAATCACGTAATCAGCGTCAGATATCAGCTTTTTGTGCTCATCATGAAATGTGCGCTCGGCGAAGTTCATTTTACTGATGGTTACCGGCCGGATTTTTTTCTTCTTGATGAGCTGTTGAATGGTTTGTTCCATTGACGCTGTTTGATCTTCATAAGGAGCGGCAATGAGAACGCGGCTGTTCTTTTTCGGTTTGAATGGGAGCGTGCGGTTTTTGTTTTGTAAGACGGTGACGGATCTTTCCGCGATTTGTTTTTCAGCTTTCAGGTGATTTTTGCTGCCGACGGTTTTCTTTGCTTTTGCAATCTTCTTTTTCAGATTTGTCTCTTTCGGGGCGGGATATATCCCTCGTTTTATTTTCAGGGAAATGATGCGTTCCGCTGATTTGTTAATTTGCTGCAGCGGAATTTCCCCTTTTTGTACCGCCTTTTTTAAAGCGGAATGAACCCGGGCAAAGCAGTTTTCCGTTTGCAGCGATGTTACTTGTGCCGGCATCAGGGCAATATCGACTCCTGCTTTTACTGCCATGACGACCGCCTCTTCCTGGCCGAAATGATCGGCAATGGCTTTCATATTTAATGCATCCGTAACGATGACGCCGTTAAATCCCATTTCTTCACGGAGAAGATGAGTCATCACTTTTTTCGAGAGTGTGGCGGGTACGAGGATGTCTGAACCGTCCAGCTTGCTTTTATAGGTTGTATCGTCAAAAGCGGGAAATTGCACATGGGCTGTCATGATCATATCAGCTCCGGCCTGAATGGCCTTCCGGAACGGATAAAGTTCAATCTGACGCAGCCTTTCTTGATTGTGGGTGACAAGCGGAAGGCCGTAGTGGCTGTCGACATCCGTGTCGCCGTGTCCCGGGAAATGTTTGACGGCGGCAGCGACATCCTGCTTTTGCTGAGCCTTCATTGAGGCAAGGCCGAGTGAAGCTGTCAGATCACGGTCTGAACTGAACGACCTGACGCCGATGACAGGGTTTCCGGGATTATTATTGATATCGAGAACGGGAGCGAAATTCGTATTAATGCCCAGTGCTTTCAGTTCTTTGCCGATAATGGCGCCGGTCTGGGACGCGTAGGCTGTTTTTCTCGCGGCTCCGAGCGCCATATTGCCTGGGAAATGAGTGCCTTCACCAAGTCTGGTTACGATGCCGCCCTCCTGATCAATGCTTAATAATAGCGGAATGTCAGGGCTCGCCTTTTGAAAGGCATTTGTCAGGCGTACCGTTTGCTCAGTATTTTTTACATTTTCTGCAAATAAGATAACGCCGCCGAACCGGTACTTTTGAATAAGCCCTGCGACTTCGTCATTCATTTGGGTAAGAGCCTCAGGTGATGACTGCCCCTTTTTTTGCCAATTTCGAAAATCAGGCATGAGCATCTGCCCTAATTTTTCATCTAATGTCATACGGGATACCAGTTGTTCCGCCTGTGACGGAATGTCCGGTTTTGTCGATGCATGATGCGTGCCGAAAACAATGAACAACAGTAATACAGCTGAGATGACAAGTTTCATGATGGTGCCCTCCTGCCGTCATAGTTTGGACAAAAGACATGGGTTGTCATTCAATGGCTTCATAAATCGTTTTTATGACGCTGCCGTAGCTTCCGGTCGGGAAAAGATCCCCTTCAAAAACATTTGGATTTTCACCGGGACTGACGACGGGGGAATGCTTTTTATTGGTCAAAAGTGCGATCCCCAGCTTATAAGCGGGATCAATAATCGTGATGGTGCCGGTCCATCCTGTATGGCCATATGCCTGCCTGCTTGCATAAGGGCCGAACATCCACTCCATATCCGGGCTGCCGTTTTTCCGCCAGCCGAGAGCGAAAGTCGGATCAGAGGATGCCGCCGTTGTGAACAAATCGGCCGTTCTTTTATTGAAGAGAGAAACGTGTTTATAACTGCCTCCGTTCAGCATGACTTGAAGAAGGACGGCCATGTCATCAGCTCTGGAAAACAGCCCGGCGTGACCGGACACCCCTCCCATGGAGTAAAATGCTTTTTCATCGTGAACTTCCCCCTGCAGCGTATACGTCCTGATGTGAGGGAAATGGATGACTCCGTCACGTGTGTTGCCTAAACGTTCAGTAGCTGCGAATGCTTTTTCTTTAAAGCCTTTTTGCAGCGGGTTGAACAGTGTGTGCGTCAGTTTCAGCGGTTTGTACAGTTCTTGTTCAGCATAGGCATCAAGGGTTTTTCCGGTTATGCTTTCAATGATGCAGCCGAGAAGCATGTAACCGATATCGCTGTATACGTGTTTTGTTCCCGGTTTGTATTCAAGCGGGATTTGGGTGAGAAAACGGATCGTTTTCTCACGTTCTTGTGAATACAAAGGGCCTGCGGTATCCGGCTGATAGAAATAAAAGCTTGCCGGCAGACCGGATTGATGCTGGAGCACATCGATGACGCGAATGCGGTCTTTTTCTTGAATCGGATCGCTTTTTCCGTCTTTGAAATCAGGAAGGTAAGCCGAGACTTTTTGATACACATCAAGCTTTCCCTGGCTGACGAGTCGCTGCAGTGCAAAATTGGCCGCGTACATTTTTGTATTGGAAGCTAAATCAAACATGGTTGATGTTTTCATTTTTTTCGGACGGGATAAAAGGGTGTTCCCGTCATATTTTTTGCTGTAGCCGTATGCTTTCTTTTTGATCACCCGTCCGTCCTTTACGACGACAAGGACGGCTCCGGGGAATCCTGCTGCGATGTCTTTTTCAATCATTTGATCAACCTTTCTGAGCTTTGCTGCGTCGTATAATTTGGATTGGGCTTCGGCTTTGTGCTGCGGCAGGAAAGAGAGGCTGATGACCATTGTGAGTATGGCGGCTGTCAGTGTTTTCATATTCTGATCCCTCCCGGTTTATTCAAATTCAGCAGCCATGTCATCCTTAAATCCGAACGCATAAGTGAAGACAAAGCCCGCCGCGTAAGAGATGAAGAGACCGATGATATACAAAACGATTTGAGCCGGCTGTACGAGAAACGAGAGCGGAAGGCCGGAGACACCGATTGAAAAAGTAGCCACCTGAAAATGGGCTTGAAAGGCGCCGCCGATTCCCGCCCCTAAACACGCCGTCAAAAACGGCCGGCCGAGCGGGAGCGTGACGCCGAAGATGAGCGGCTCTCCGATTCCGAGCAGACCGGATGGAAGTCCGCCGCCGATCGCTCTTTTCAATGAGGCTTTTTTTGTTTTCATAAAGATGGCGAAGGCCGCCCCTACTTGACCCGCGCCTCCCATCGCGAGAATCGGAAGAAGCGGGTCATCTCCGATTGACCGGATTAATTCCAAATGTACGGGGGTCAAGCCCTGATGCAGGCCGGTGACGACAAGCGGCAGGAAGGCGGCTCCCAGTACAAACCCTGAGAGCACTCCCCCGACATTCAGCAGCGACAATAAACCTGATGTAATCAGATCAGAAATAAAACCGCCTGCAGGGATAAAAACGACATATGTCACCAGCCCGGTGATAAGTAAAGACAATGTAGGCGTGACGATAATGTCGATGGATTGATGGACGTACTTTCTGATAAACCGTTCGGTATAAGCGATAAAAACCGCAGCGAAAAGAACGCCGATTAATCCTCCCCTGCCAGGGAGCAGATTCTCTCCGAACAAACTGATATTGGCGATTTCAGGGTTAAGGATCAATATACCCGCAAGGCCGCCCATCGCGGGAGTCCCGCCGAATTCCTTCGCCGCATTGATGCCGACAAGGACGCCGAGGTATGCGAATAAGCCTGAACCGATAACCGTTAAAATAAGTGCGATTTGGGATTCTTTCGGGAGCCAGCCGGCCTGAATGACGGCTTTCGTAATACCGGTGATTAAACCTGATGCAATGAGTGCGGGAATAAGGGGAATGAAGATGCTTGATATTTTTCTCAGAAACAGTTTGATGGGTGTGGTGTTTTTTCTGTTGAGATCGGCTTTTTTCCGTGAGGCGGCTTCTTTTAAATCAATGTTTTTTCCGGATGGCATAAGTTTTGCGAAAGCGTCGGCGACATGATTGACGACACCCGTGCCGAGAATGATCTGCAGTGTTTCGGCTTCGACGACGCCTATTACCCCGTCAAGCTGTTTCAGCGCTTCAATATCCGTTTTGTCCTGATCTAAAGGCGTAATCCTCAGGCGTGTCATACAGTGGGTAAAGCCTGAAATATTCGATGAACCGCCGCAATTGTCCAGGATATCTTTGGCCAGTGACTGATAAAATGCCTCTTTGCTCATGGAGATCCTCCTTTTTCCGTACGATTTTTCCCGGGGAGCTGTGCCTGAAACGCATCCTAAAAGCGCCTGCGCCGATTATGAAAACGGCGCGGGCTCGTAAAAGCACATTATTTTTCACCAAAGAACGATCAGCGTTCTTTTTCTTTTGAAAGGTGCTGTTCAATGGCTTTATCAATGAAGCCGTCTGATTCTTTGAGCAGTGCCTTCGCGTGTGTTTCGTCCGAATTCGTCTTCAGCATGACGATTGCCGTTTTGACATGGCTGCCTGCGGCCTCAAGCGTTTCTTTTGCCTTGTCGTACGGAACGCCCGTGATGCTTTGGATAATGCCGATTGCGCGTTCTTTCAATTTTTCGTTGCTGACATGAACGTCCACCATTAAATTTTCGTACACTTTGCCGCTTTTGATCATCACGGCCGTGGAAATCATGTTCAGAATCATTTTATGTGCCGTCGCCGCTTTCATTCGTGTTGACCCTGTAATTACTTCAGGGCCGACGACGACTTCAATGCTGTGATCGGCATAAGTGCTGATCAATGAGTGTTTATTGCATGTGAGGGCGACGGTTTTGGCGCCGATTGTTTTTGCGTATTTCAGCGCACCGGCCGCATACGGCGTGCGCCCGCTTGCCGCGATGGCGATCACGGTGTCTTCTGCGGTAAGCCCGATCGTTTTGAGATCGAGAGCGCCGGTTTCCTCGCTGTCTTCTATACCTTCAGCCGCTTGCAAAAAGGCGTCTGCTCCTCCGGCCATCAGACCGATGACGGTGTCGGGACTTACGCTGTATGTAGGCGGGCATTCAACCGCATCCAGTACACCGAGCCTGCCGCTTGTGCCCGCTCCCGCATAAATCAGCCTGCCGTTTCGCCGTAAGGACTGATGGGCGAATTGAACGGCAATCTGAATATCGGGCAGCACCTGCTGAACGGCTTCAGCCACTTTGAAATCCTCTTGGTTAATGATGCGGAGAATTTCCATCGTGTCTGCTTGATGGATTGAAGCGGTCTGCGGATTTCTGGTTTCTGTGGTCAATCTGTGAATGTTAAGCCGGTCTGTCATGATTGTACCCTCCCAAGTCGTTAATACTTGAAGTATATGGGCTTCTGAATAGATGTTTCAAGAAAAATCGGCAGGGATGAGATGAATAATCAAGCGCTTTCACAAAAAATGATGCAGAATGTGCTGTTCGCCGATGGGGCCGATCGTGCGACGACCTTTATCAATAAAACCGGAAGACCGGTACAGGTTCTTTGCACGATGATTGCGATGGTTTACAGCAAGCACGATTTCATCACACCAAGGAAAGTAATTTGCGACAAAAGCGGGGAGCTGCAGCATCGCTTGTTTGGCATAACCTTTTCCCTGATGCGGCGCATGTAAGGACAGCGCACTCAGCAAAATGGCAGACACATTGTTCGAATACGGGGCAATGGTTTCTTTTGAGGTATGTAAAATGAAAAAACCGACGGGGCGGTCTTCTTTTAAAATGACTGTCGGGTAGCGATCCCGGATGACGAGAGCCTGCGGCAGGACATCTATCGGCAGAGCTGTGAACTTTTTATCTTCTTCACTCAGCACAAATCCGTTCAGCCCGTCTGCATGATCCGGTTTATAAAAGGACAGGGCTACACCCATGATATCTACTCTCCTTTTTTATAATTGATCCAATTCATCTTCTGATAGAACACGGCAGCCTGCCCGTTTTAAAAGAGCGGAAGTGATGCCGTCTCCGATTATTTTTTTCCCCGAAAAAGTGCCGTCATAGATAAAGCTGCTGCCGCAGGACGGACTGTTTTCTTTAAGGATGACCGTTGCGGCGCCTATTTCTTTTGCGTATGCTAACGTTTTTTCCGCGCCGTCCATATATAAAGCCGTAACGTCTTCGCCTGATGCTGTTACGATTCTTGCTGTTCCGTTCAGCACGTCTTCGCCCGTACCGCCGATGATTTCCGCCGGTTCGCGGGGAGTGGTGAAGCCGCCCAAAAGTTCGGGGCAGACCATCACAGCTTTCTTTTCTTCTACGAGTCTGCGGATTTTTTCCGAAGCGGCGTGAGAGCCGTTATACCTGCATTCGATACCGCCGAGACAAGAGCTGACTAAGATCATCTGTGTCCATTCCCTTCAATATTTTGATACTTTCATCATAAATGAAATAAGAGAGGAGGGATGAGTTTTTCAGTTAAAAAACGGGTAAAAAAGTTTGAAAATAAAAAAAATAATTTTTCTCTTTACAAATGGGGTACAACCTGTATATAATAACTTTTGTCAGCTCGACGCGGACACAACGGCCCGTTGGTCAAGCGGTTAAGACACCGCCCTTTCACGGCGGTAACACGGGTTCGAATCCCGTACGGGTCATATGGAGGATTAGCTCAGCTGGGAGAGCATCTGCCTTACAAGCAGAGGGTCGGCGGTTCGAGCCCGTCATCCTCCACCATATTTGCCGGCCTAGCTCAATTGGTAGAGCAACTGACTTGTAATCAGTAGGTTGGGGGTTCAAGTCCTCTGGCCGGCACTGTTTTTCAAAAAATACGGAGGGGTAGCGAAGTGGCTAAACGCGGCGGACTGTAAATCCGCTCCCTCAGGGTTCGGCAGTTCGAATCTGCCCCCCTCCACCATTTTTGGGCTATAGCCAAGCGGTAAGGCAACGGACTTTGACTCCGTCATGCGTTGGTTCGAATCCAGCTAGCCCAGTCTCAGACACCTTTTGCATAAAGGTGTCTTTTTTTTCATCAGCATTTTGTTTCAATTTCTGATTGTTCATCAGATATACTATTTTTAAGCTGCTGTTAAGGCAGTATATTCTGTATTTTCCATCTACACCCTGCCTGAAATTTGGTAAAATAAATGTAATAAAAAAATGAAACCTTTTAAAACAATCAACGTATAGATACAGACCGGTGAAGGGCAGAGGTAAGATAAAACATGGAAAACCTGATTAAAAAAAGAATCAAGCAAGTCAAAAAAGGCGATCAAAATGCGTTTGCAGAAATCGTTGACCTTTATAAAGATAAGATTTACCAGCTTTGCTACCGCATGCTCGGCAATGTTCACGAAGCGGAAGATATTGCGCAGGAAGCTTTTATCAGAGCGTATGTCAATATTGACAGTTTCGATATCAACAGAAAGTTCTCAACGTGGCTTTACAGAATTGCGACCAACCTGACCATTGACCGCATCCGCAAGAAAAAGCCTGATTACTATCTGGACGCAGAAGTAGCGGGAGCAGAAGGGCTGACGATGTATTCGCAGATCGCCGCGGACGGGGTTCTCCCTGAAGACGCCGTATTGTCATTGGAGCTGTCGGACACAATTCAGAAAAAGATTTTAAAGCTGCCTGACAAGTACAGAACGGTTATTGTATTAAAGTATATTGACGAACTCTCTTTAATTGAAATCGGGGAGATTCTGAATATCCCTGTCGGCACCGTCAAGACAAGGATACACAGAGGCAGAGAGGCTCTTAGAAAACAATTGAGGGATCTTTAAGTGGGGTGATGAAATGAGCTGTCCTGAACAGATCGTGCAGCTTATGCATAAGCATCTTGATGGAGATATCCTTCCTGAAGATGAAAACGTATTAAAACAACATTTGCAGTCATGCGGGAATTGCAAACGGCATTTTCATGAAATGGAGAAATCCGTAGCACTCGTCCGAAGCACATCGCATGTCACGGCCCCTGCTGATTTTACTGCCAAAGTTATGGCGAATCTTCCAAAAGAGAAAAAACGCGCTTCTGTAAAACGATGGATCAAAACTCATCCGATGATTGCAGCCGCAGCGGTTTTTGTGATTTTAATGGGCGGCGGTTTTTTCAACAGCTGGCATAATGACCACAATTTCAGTGTGTCCAAACAGCCGAACCTTGTCGTGCAGAATCACACGGTCACCGTCCCTGAAGGCGAGACCGTAAAGGGCGATGTCACAGTAAAAAACGGCAAGCTGTTCATTGAAGGAAAAGTCGACGGCAATGTGACCGTCGTCAACGGAGAAAAATACATGGCCTCAGCCGGACAAGTCACCGGGCAGATTGAAGAGATTAACCAATTGTTTGACTGGGTCTGGTACGAACTGAAATCGGCGGGCCAGGGCGTCGTGAGCGCTTTGGACCCGAATGAAGATGAGTAAAGCGTATAATCGCTTTACTCTTTTTTTGTGCATCGCCGCACTGGCTCATTTCACTTGAGAAATCAAAATGTGGTATAATGAGCACGCTATATGATGTACATATTGCTCATGCAGCACAATTCATAACAGAAAAACGAAATGACTGAATTCTTGGAGGACGAGGAAATGGCTTTTGAGGACATCCCATTTTTGCAATACCTCGGCAATGCCGTTGATATTCTCCTTGTTTGGTATGTGATATATAAATTAATCATGGTCATACGCGGGACGAAGGCGGTTCAGCTTTTAAAAGGAATCGTCGTCATCGTATTGGTCCGGATGGCCAGTTCATATTTGGGACTCAGCACGCTTCAGTGGCTGATGGACCAAGCGATAACATGGGGATTTTTAGCGATCATCATTATATTCCAGCCTGAGCTGAGACGGGCGCTTGAACAGCTCGGACGGGGCCGGTTCTTTTCCAGGAGCGGAACCCCCGTGGAGGAAGCGCAGCATAAGACAATTGAAGCGATTACAAAATCGATCAGCTACATGGCGAAACGCCGCATCGGCGCACTCATCGCGATTGAGCGCGATACGGGAATGGGCGATTATATTGAGACGGGCATCCCGCTTAATGCGCAGGTCAGCTCGGAGCTTTTGATTAATATCTTCATCCCGAATACACCGCTGCATGATGGAGCGGTCATTATGAAAAATAACGAGATTGCGGCGGCTGCCTGTTATCTGCCGCTTTCTGAAAGCCCGTTTATTTCAAAGGAGCTGGGGACGCGTCACAGAGCGGCTGTCGGCATCAGTGAAGTGACGGACAGCTTAACCATTATTGTATCTGAAGAGACGGGCGCCATCAGTGT
Organism: Bacillus sp. KS1; assembly: GCF_020075515.1. Taxonomy (NCBI): domain Bacteria; kingdom Bacillati; phylum Bacillota; class Bacilli; order Caryophanales; family Bacillaceae; genus Bacillus; species Bacillus sp. KS1. The sequence continues at coordinate 24,045 of NZ_JACAWW010000014.1, forward strand.
GGCCAAAAACGGAGACCTTCACAGAGAATTGACGGAAGAAGCACTGAAAGAAATGCTTGAAGCCGAGTTTAAGAAGAACGCCAGAGATACTTCTTCTAACCGCTGGTACTGGAGGGGCAAGAAAAATGGATAAATTCTTAAACAACCGCTGGGCTGTAAAGATCATTGCATTGCTCTTTGCGCTGCTGCTTTACGTTGCGGTTAACAACAACCAGGCGCCGACTCCGAAAAAGCCGGGGGAATCCTTTTTTCCGACATCAACGACTGACGAGGCTACGCTTACTGATATTCCTGTAAAAGCATACTATGATGAAGCGAACTATGTCGTCACCGGCGTGCCCCAGACCGTAAATGTCACGATTAAAGGCTCGACAAGCGCGGTGAAAAAGGCGAGACAGACGAAGAATTTTGAGATATACGCCGATATGAATAAGCTGAAGACCGGGACTCATAAGGTCGAATTGAAGGCGAAAAACGTATCGGACGGACTGACGGTCTCCATTAACCCGTCAGTCACGACGGTTACGATTCAGGAAAAAACGGCTGAGAGTTTTCCCGTGGAAGTTGAATACTACAATAAAAGCAAAATGAAAAAGGGATACACCCCTCAGCAGCCGATTATCAGCCCGAAAAACGTGCAGATTACAGGTTCGAAAAATGTGATTGATAACATTTCACTTGTCAAAGCATCCGTGAACCTTGAAAATGCAAATGAGACCATTGAAAAGGAAGTGAAAGTGACCGTCTATGACAAAGACGGCAACGCACTTCCTGTTGATGTTGAACCGTCAGTCATTAAAGTGACGGTTCCCGTAGCCAGTCCGAGCAAAAAGCTTCCTTTCAAAATCGAAAGGAAGGGAAGTCTTCCGGACGGGGTGAGCGTTGCGAGCATTGACTCGAATCCGAGTGAGGTGACGGTTTACGGCCCGCAGGATGTGCTGGATTCACTTGAATTTATTGACGGCGTATCTCTTGATTTAGGAAAAATTGATAAAGATACCGATATCAATGCCGATATCCCGCTTCCTAAGGGTGTCACTAAGGTATCACCGGAAAAAATCACGCTTCATGTTAAAGTGGACAGTGAAGACAAAAAGGATTTTGACAATGTCGGAATCAAGACGGTCGGACTGGGAGGCTCACAGCAGATTGAGTTTCTCGATCCTGAATCGCAGGCGATAAATATTACGGCCAAAGGCTCTCCCGCCAACATTAAGGCGCTGAAAAAGTCGGACATTGAACTGTATGCCAATGTCTCGGACTTTGATGACGGAGAGCACTCTGTAAAGCTTGAAGTAAACGGCCCGCAAAACGTCACATGGTCCCTGTCAAAAGACACGGTTAAGATCAAGCTGACTTCTAAGAAAAACACAAGTTCAAATAAAAATAACGGCGGTTCCGCTGATTCCGGCAATAAGAACGGCACAAGCGGAGACGCAGACAAAGACAAGAACAAGAACAAGAACCGGGAAGACGACACTGACAGCGATCAGAATAAAAGTCAAAACCAGGATCAAAATCAAGACCAGGATGAAGACGGATCAAGCGCTGATTCTTCTTCAACAGAATGAAAAAGGAGCGATACAAAATGGGCAAGTATTTTGGAACAGATGGTGTAAGAGGTGTTGCCAACAGCGAGCTTACGCCAGAGCTGGCCTTTAAAGTTGGGCGTTTTGGCGGTTATGTCCTGACCAAAGATAAGCAGCGCCCGAAAGTGCTGATCGGCCGTGATACACGTATCTCCGGACATATGCTGGAGGGAGCCCTTGTCGCCGGACTTTTATCGATTGGAGCTGAAGTGATGCGCCTCGGCGTTATTTCTACGCCGGGGGTATCCTATTTAACGAAAGCCATGGATGCTGAGGCGGGCGTCATGATCTCCGCTTCTCACAACCCCGTACAGGATAACGGAATTAAATTTTTCGGAGGGGACGGCTTTAAGCTTTCTGATGAGCAGGAGGCCGAGATTGAACGTCTCATGGATGAACCGGAAGATAAGCTGCCGAGACCGACAGGCGCGGACCTTGGGCTTGTGAACGATTATTTTGAAGGCGTTCAAAAGTATCTGCAATTTTTAAAGCAGACGGCGGACGAAGATTTCACAGGCATTCATGTAGCGCTTGACTGCGCCCATGGTGCGACATCTTCCATTGCGACGCACCTTTTTGCCGATCTCGATGCTGACGTGTCTACAATGGGGACGTCTCCGAACGGATTAAACATTAATGATGGCGTCGGTTCTACACACCCGGAAGCGCTGAGTGCTTTCGTCAAAGAAAAAAACGCCGATATCGGCCTTGCGTTTGACGGCGACGGCGACCGCCTCATTGCCGTTGATGAAAAAGGAAACATCGTCGACGGTGATCAGATTATGTACATATGCGCGAAGTATTTGAAATCAGAAGGCCGTCTGAAGGATGATACCGTCGTATCGACCGTGATGAGCAACCTCGGTTTCTACAAAGCGCTTGAAAAAGAAGAAATCAAAAGCGTTCAAACGGCAGTCGGCGACCGCTATGTCGTAGAAGCGATGAAAAAAGACGGCTATAATGTCGGCGGCGAGCAGTCAGGGCACCTTATTTTCCTTGATTACAACACTACCGGCGACGGTCTCTTGTCCGCGATCATGCTTGTGAATACGCTGAAGGCGTCCGGCAAAACCCTTTCAGAACTTGCGGATGAAATGAAAAAATTCCCGCAGCTATTAGTGAATGTGAAAGTGACGGATAAATATAAGGTAGAAGAAAACGCTAAGGTGAAGGCCGTTATTTCTGAAGTGGAAAAAGAAATGAACGGAGACGGCCGGATTTTAGTGCGCCCGTCAGGCACCGAACCGCTCGTCCGCGTGATGGCCGAAGCGAGAACAAAAGAGCTTTGTGACGAATATGTCACAAAAATCGTGGATGTCGTGCGGACAGAAATGGGAGCGGAGTAGCGAAGTTTATAAGCAGAGAGCGAACAAGACAAGTGCGATCAGCATAATATGATAGTAAACATGATGCCGGGGCGGCAAAAAATAATTGACCGTCCTTGGCACATGCTGTAAAATCAAGCTTGTTCAGCCTTTGTTTTTCACTTGCAGGAAAGGCGGGATTGTTTGCATCTTTTATAATTACAGCGCCCGAACTAAGCGCCCGAAAAACGGCTTAGTTGACGAGGATGGAGGTTATCGAATTTTCGGCGGATGCCTCCCGGCTGATTCATTTAGATCACAGCCGTAAGGATTTCTTCAAACCGGAGGGGCGACTCTCCGAACAAAGAGAAATCACATGATCTTCCAAAAAAACATGTGGGAGGGGACGATTGAAAGTCCCCTTGTAATTTGACTTTCTTCGTCTCCTTTCGCACCTTTAGGAGGAAGAAAATATGTGTGGAATTGTAGGTTATATCGGTCAGCTTGATGCGAAAGAGATTTTGTTAAAAGGATTAGAGAAGCTTGAGTACCGCGGTTATGACTCTGCCGGTATCGCTGTGGCGAATGAGCAGGGCGTGCATGTGTACAAAGAAAAAGGCCGCATCGCCGACCTTCGTGAAGTGGTGGATCACACGGTTGAATCTCAAGCGGGAATCGGCCATACACGCTGGGCGACTCACGGCGAACCAAGCTTCCTGAACGCTCACCCGCATCAAAGCGCACTCGGCCGCTTTACACTTGTTCACAACGGTGTGATCGAGAACTATGTTCAGCTGAAGCGCGAATATCTTGAAAACGTTGAACTGAAAAGCGACACGGACACTGAAGTAGTCGTTCAAATGATCGAGCAATTTGTGGCGGGAGGACTTAGCACGGAAGAAGCGTTCCGCAAAACACTGACTCTGTTAAAAGGCTCTTACGCAATTGCATTATTTGACGGTGAAAACACAGACACCATTTACGTTGCAAAAAACAAAAGCCCTCTGTTAATCGGCCTTGGAGATACGTTTAACGTCGTGGCGTCTGACGCGATGGCTATGCTTCAAGTAACGAATGAATACGTTGAGCTTTTGGACAAAGAAATGGTGATCGTGACAAAAGACGAAGCCGTGATTAAAAACCTAGACGGTGAAGTCATGACACGTGCGTCTTATATCGCTGAGCTTGACGCCAGTGATATCGAAAAAGGCACATACCCTCACTACATGTTAAAAGAAACGGATGAGCAGCCGCTTGTTATGCGCAAAATCATCCAAACGTATCAGGACGAAAACGGCAGACTGGCCGTGGCCGGCGATGTCGCTGACGCCGTGGCGGAAGCGGACCGCATATATATCGTGGCTTGCGGAACGAGCTACCATGCCGGTCTTGTCGGGAAACAATATATTGAAATGTGGGCAAACGTACCGGTTGAAGTGCATGTAGCGAGTGAATTCTCTTATAACATGCCGCTTCTGTCTAAGAAGCCGCTCTTTATCTTCCTTTCTCAAAGCGGAGAAACAGCGGACAGCCGCGCTGTGCTTGTTCAAGTCAAAGCGCTGGGTCACAAAGCGCTGACGATTACAAACGTTCCGGGATCAACGCTTTCCCGTGAAGCGGATTACACATTGCTTCTGCACGCAGGTCCTGAGATCGCTGTTGCATCAACAAAAGCGTATACGGCTCAGATTGCCGTCCTCGCGATCGTTGCGTCCGTTGCAGCAGAACGCAACGGCGTTGATATCGGTTTTGATTTGGTCAAAGAATTAGGTATCGCGGCAAACGCCATGGAAGCCCTCTGCGACCAGAAGGACGAAATGGAAATGATCGCACGTGAGTACCTGACTGTTTCAAGAAACGCTTTCTTCATCGGCCGCGGCCTTGACTACTTCGTGTGTGTCGAAGGCGCCCTGAAGCTGAAAGAGATTTCTTACATCCAGGCGGAAGGCTTCGCCGGCGGCGAGCTGAAGCATGGAACAATCGCTCTGATTGAAGAAGGAACACCGGTCTTTGCGCTTGCGACACAAGAACACGTCAACCTGAGCATCCGCGGAAACGTGAAGGAAGTCGCAGCCCGCGGCGCCAACACTTGCATCATCTCGCTGAAAGGCTTAGAAGACGCAGACGACAGATTCATCCTGCCGGAAGTCAACCCTGCGCTTGCTCCGCTGGTATCTGTTGTGCCATTGCAGCTGATCGCTTACTATGCGGCACTGCACCGCGGCTGTGACGTTGATAAACCGCGCAACCTTGCGAAGAGTGTGACTGTGGAATAATATATTTAACCCCTTTGGTTATTAGCCAGAGGGGTTTTTTAATGCGGAAATTAGAAATACATACTCTTTGCGATTGTAAAGAAATCCCCTTTTATATATTGAAAAGGATTAACACCTGCTTTATAATACGAAATGCATTCCGGTTAAAATCCATAAATGTAATCATTAGTAAATTGTTTTGTGCATGCCTCATCGGAAAGTAATCACCTCCAGTATTTTTCATCATGAATATCCATTATATAAACGTAATCAATCGATTACACATCCACATTATGCTTAAGACTTTAAAATCCCTTTTGTATTTGCCGACTCCTGATCCATTATGAATACCTAGACTAGATATGAAAATCACATCATTTTTGCAATAATCCGGTTAAATTCTCAAAAAAAGTCCTGACAGCAATGATAGGAGTGGAATGATGTCAAACCTTTTAGAAATCAGAAACATCAGCAAATCTTTTGGTCATAAAGCTGTTTTAAAGGATGTTACATTCAATGTGCCTGCCGGATCAATTGTCGGTTTTATCGGTGATAACGGCGCAGGCAAGTCAACAACATTTAAAACGGATATTAGGATTAATCTCTCAGGATAGAGGTAAAGTGAAAATCTTTGGTAAAGAGAATCTGGATAAACATATAAAGTTCAAAGAAGATATTGGGGTCGTATTTGATGCGATGAATCTTCCTGCGCACCTTACGATAAAGCAGCTGAATCATGTATTTAAGAAACTATTCGGTGCTTGGGACCAAGATCATTTTTACCGGTTGGTTCATTCTTTCTCTTTACCTATGGACAAAAAAGTGAATACATTCTCGCGCGGCATGTCAATGAAGTTATCCGTAGCTGTTGCTTTGTCGCATAATGCAAAATTATTACTTCTGGATGAAGCAACGGGAGGACTTGATCCCTCTTCAAGAGATGACCTGTTAAATGAATTAAAAAGCTTTGTGAGTAAAAGCAACGGCGGTATTTTACTTCCATCGCACATTATGACTGATGTCGAGAAGATAGCCAGCCATATCATTATTATGAAAGATGGCGAAATTTTATTAAATGAAGAGAAAGATAAGGTTCTTGAAAGCTATACTGTTATAGACGTTGATGAAGGCCGATTGGCTGAGCTTGACGAAGATATCGTTCTAGCAAAAAGGAATCATGGATCTTATTGGAGTGTGCTTGTATCGGATCAACAGAAATTGCCGAATGGCGTAACGGCCAACACCCTTTCCATAGAAGAAATCAGCGTCTTTTTAACGAGGAGTGAAAACATTGAAAGGTCTGTTACTGACTAACTATTATTTGGTTTATCGAAGTTTCTTTGCATACACGGGGGTGGCCATATTGGTATCAGCAGTCATTTTTTATTTTGGGGATGCTTCAATGCATCGTTTTGTGGCTATGCTGATTATTTTGTTTGTCGTTATGCCCGCACTTGAGGTTATAAAGTATGAGAGCAAGTCTGGCTATGACAGCTATGTCCTGACTTTACCGGTCAGCAGAACAAATATTGTTCAAAGTCATTATTTCTTTTATCTTTTGATCGTTGTGATCGGAGCTGTAATATCTTATGGTATTTTCCTTGTATACAGCCTGGGTTCTGATGAACCAATTGACGGCATATTGAATATTGTCTCTTTTGGAACGTTCATCGTTCTCTTTGCCGGTGCAATCGTTTACCCTCTTCTCTACATGATAGGCCCGGAAAAGTCTGATGCTATCGTGATTGGAGGTGCAATGGGGGGACTTTTTGCTACCTTTGGATTACAAAGTGTCGTTGGGGATGCAGCAGAACAAGTACCGCTGTCATTTTTGCACATAAATCCTTCTTTATATGTCCCGATTATATATCTCATGATCGGCGTTATCTTATATATCATTTCATTTTTCATTGCCGCAGCTATATATCATAAAAACAGAATTTTAGCAACTGATCAAGTTATAATAGGATAAGTGTGTTTCCAGCCTTTACTGCAAAGTTTCACAGTCTTGGCTATCCCAGAGCAAAAGGTGAAAAAGCTGACAAATGATGACGTCAGCTTTTCTTTATGTGTTTTTTTAAAACTCCTCATACTCCGCCGGGTCTTGGCCGTTTATGCGTCCGTCGGGGCGGGTAAGCGAATCGATAAGTTTCATGTCATTTTCATCAAGGGAGAAATCAAAAACAGAGATGTTTTCAAGCTGGCGCTCGGGCGATGCTGATTTTGGAATCGGGATGGCGCCCAGCTGGATATGCCAGCGTAAAATGACTTGAGAAATGGTTTTGCCGTATTTGTCCGCAATCCGTCCGAGTTTTTGATCGTTCAATACTTCGCCGGCGCGGGATAACGGACTCCATGATTCTGTCACGATGCCCTGTTCTTCGTGCCATTGGCGCTGCTGTTGCTGATTAAAAGCGGGATGCAGTTCAATTTGGTTGATGCCTGGCTTTACGCCGGTTTCACGTTCGAGCCGTTCGATATGCTCAGGCAGGAAATTGCAGACGCCGATGGATCGGATCAGACCCCATTTTTTCGCATCAATCAGTGCCTGCCATGCTTCCGTGTAGCGGTCTTGTTTCGGGTTCGGCCAATGGACGAGATACAGGTCATAGTAGTCCAGACCGGCGCGGTATAAAGATTCTTGGATGGTTTGTACAGCTTTGTCATAGTCATGGTAGCGCCCGGGCAGCTTGGACGTCACGTATAGCTGTTCTCTCGGAACAGAGCTTCTGCGGATGGCTTCTCCGACCGATCCTTCATTTTCATAGTTATAAGCGGTGTCAATCAGACGGTAGCCGATATCAATGGCGCTGGTAATGGCATGAACGCCATTGTTTCCGTTAAGAGCGTATGTACCGAAGCCGATCGCGGGAATGCTTGTCCCATCCAGCAGTTTCTTTTGCGGAATTGTCCCAGTCATCATTAAATCCCTCCTTGTTTTCTACTTTACCATTATTCTTACAAATGAAACGTAATAATGGAAGGAAATGAGATGATCCGCACATGAAAAAAGCTGACGGAGAACCGTCAGCTTTAAATTTGAAACATCCATGCTACGACGGGGCCGAAGACCGACCCTAACACGGCGCAGAGCGTCATGGAAACAGAACTCATGGAGACCGTTAATTCTCCGTACTCCATTGCTTTTGAGGTGCCGAGCGCATGGGAAGCGCTCCCGAATGCAATTCCTTTCCCGAGTGAGCTGCGGATGCGGATCCACTTGAGAAGCAGCGGTCCTAAGATAACGCCGGAAAACCCTGCGATCATGACGAACACGACTGTCATGGAAGGGACACCGCCGATACCGGACGCAATCTGTATGGCGACAGGCGTCGTAATTGATTTTGGGATAATTGACAAAATCAAACTCCGGCTGATGCCGAACAGCTCTGCAAATAGCAGGCCGCTGACCATTCCGGAGAATAAACCGGCCAACACGCCGCCAATGATCGGAAACATATACTTGATTAACACCCGGCGCTGCTTATAAAGCGGGTATGCCAAAGCCACCACGGCGGGGCCGAGCAGTGAATTGATCCATTGTCCGCCGATCATATAGTCTTTATACGGAATATGAAAAACAAGCAGCACGGCGATAATGAAAATCGTAGTCGTCAAAACCGGTATGAGAAAGGGATATGGAAAGCGCACATATAATTTCACCATAGCCAGATAGGCGGCGGCCGTGAACAAAATTATAAGGATTGCGATACATGCTTGCTGCACTTCTTTTTCTCCTTTCTCTGATTGGCTTTGTGCTCTAACAGCTGGCTGGCGTACCCTGCGGCGATCATTGTGACGATGGTGCTCAGCACGATGATCAGAAACAGAGCAGCCCCGCTGGCGGAAAACAGTGACGGGTAATTGATGACGCCCGTCATGGCCGGAATGAATAACAGCGGAAGAAAAGACAGCAAAAATCCGGCTCCGTCTTCAATCATTTTGACGGGAATGATTTTAACCGATAAACATATGATCAGCAGGATCAAACCGATGATACTTCCGGGAATGGGCAGGTGAAAGAATTGCTGAACGGCTCCCCCGATAAAGGAAAATGCGAATAAAATAATGATTTGCAAGATGATGCGTATGACTTTCACGACAATGCTGTTCTTTGGAGAAGAGCAGCTTCCCCCTTTCTTGATGCTTCGATATGTTTCTTTACTTTTTGCGCATATATTTGTACTATACAAATATATGTATGCAAAATCTTTCTATATGTTTTCTGAGTAAATGTGCATATATTTGTATTATACAACTAATATTGCTGTTGTCAATTGTAAGGAGTGAGGCTGTTGTCAAAACAAGATCCGATTGAATTAATTGAATATGAGCTCACCACTTTTATCAGGAGAGCTGTTTATCTTGATAACTCCGACCGTAAAATCGGACATCTGGAAAGGGCTGCGTATTTGTTATTACGGCAGCTGGATGAATTCGGACCGGCGCGTGTAAAGGAATTAGCCGAATCTTTTAAGCTGGATATTTCCACATTGTCACGCCAGGCCGCGGCCTTGGAGTCGAAAGAGCTGATCCAGCGTTTTTCCGATCCTTCTGACGGGCGGGTCAGTCTGTTTGCGATTACGAAGCTTGGCAAACAGAGGTTAAAAGCTGATAAAAAGATGCGTCTTGATCGGTATCATCGTATGCTTGACGATTGGTCAGGCGATGAAAAAGAAATGTTCGGCCGGCTTTTGCTGCGGCTGAATGAGGCATTTATCGATTAATGCATGATTTTTGCCGGGTTAAGCAGGATTATGGCGTATACAAGGGAGAATGGAAGAGAGTAAGGCTTTACGCCATTCTGCTTAGCAAAAATAATATTGAATAGGGGGCGGAAAACGTTTCTTCTGGGAAATAATGTTTCTCGGAGGCTGCGGCATTTATTATCTCAATATTCATAATTAAATAAAAATGAAAGCGCTTTATTTTTAGTATGTTGGTTTAGGGTGCAAGGTGTTTACCTGAAAAAAACAATTGTATTTTCCACGGAAATTTATTATGATGGAATAAGGAAATTGGAGATTATATAACAATAGAAAGATAGAATATTTCTAATATTGCGGGAAATGAAGAGCGAGTTAGGTTCAACAGGTGCACCTTCTGCTTCATTATTTCACATATATCAGAGCTGTTAAGAGGAGGAAGCGAAGTGGCAAACAAAGAATTAAAGAGAGGCTTAAGCGCGCGTCATATACAGATGATTGCGCTGGGCGGCACGATCGGTGTCGGTTTATTCATGGGGTCATCCAGTACGATCGGATGGACAGGGCCGTCTGTCCTGCTGGCTTATGCGATCTCAGGTATCTTTATCTTTTTTATCATGCGTGCGATGGGCGAAATGCTCTATGTAGAGCCGAGTACAGGGTCGTTTGCGACGTTCGGCCATAAGTATATACATCCGTTAGCCGGCTATATGACGGCGTGGAGCAACTGGTTTCAATGGGTGATCGTCGGGATGTCTGAAATTATCGCCGTCGGTTCGTATATGAAATATTGGTTTCCTGATCTGCCGGCATGGATTCCCGGCATTATCGCCATGGCCATTCTCGGTGCGGCGAATTTAATTTCGGTAAAATCTTTCGGTGAGTTTGAATTTTGGTTTGCCATGATCAAAATCGTCACCATTATTCTGATGATCGTGGCCGGAATCGGGATTATTTTCTTCGGTTTCGGTAACGGAGGGCATGCGATCGGATTATCTAATTTATGGTCGCACGGCGGTTTCTTTACAAATGGTTTTTCAGGATTTTTCTTTGCTTTGTCTTTGGTCGTTGCGGCCTATCAAGGGGTCGAGCTGATCGGGATTACGGCAGGGGAAGCGAAGGACCCGCAAAAAACGCTGCGAAGCGCGATTCAGAGTATTATTTGGCGGATTTTAATTTTCTACATCGGTGCGATTTTCGTAATCGTTACCGTATATCCGTGGAATGAGCTTCACTCACTCGGCAGTCCGTTTGTTTCGACATTTGCGAAAGTCGGGATTACGGCGGCGGCCGGTTTGATTAACTTTGTTGTGATTACCGCTGCGATGTCCGGATGCAACAGCGGGATATTCAGTGCGGGACGCATGCTTTATACATTGGGCGTGAACGGACAGGCCCCGAAATTCTTTAAGAAAGTTTCTTCTAGCGGTGTGCCGATATTCGGTACGCTTGCGGTATTAATCGGACTTGTGATCGGTGTCGTGCTGAACTACATCGCGCCTCCGAAAATTTTTGTCTATGTGTACAGCGCGAGTGTGCTGCCGGGAATGATTCCGTGGTTCGTCATTTTAATCAGCCATCTCGGTTTCAGAAGAGCGAAGGGCGCTGAGCTTGATAAGCATCCGTTTAAGATGCCTTTTGCGCCGTTTACAAACTATTTGACGATCGCTTTCTTACTCATGGTATTGATCGGCATGTGGTTTAACAAAGATACGCAGATTTCTTTGGTTGTCGGGGTGATTTTCCTGGCGATTGTGACGGTCAGCTATTATGCGTTCGGTATCGGCAAGCGCATGCCTGGTGAAAAATCGAAAATAGAAGACGCTGTATAATTCAAAAAGACACCTCTCTTACAGGGGTGTCTTTTTCGGCCTGTCCGCGAGTGGTATACTGGTTAAAAAAAGCAGAACCGGGGGAAACATCGATGAGTCATTACCGTACGTTATTATTTGATATAGACAATACGCTGCTGGATTTTACCGCTTCAGAAACCGATGCTCTACAAAAATTGTTTCAAGGTTCAAAGCTGGACCTGACGGCAGAGGTAAAAGCCCGTTATAAAGCGTTAAATCAGGGGCTGTGGAAAGCGTTTGAAGAGGGGGAAATGACCCGCGATGAAGTGGTGAATACACGGTTTGCCCTTTTGTTTAAAGAATACGGCATCGAAGCCGACGGCGTGCTGATGAATCAGGCGTACCGCCAATACTTAGAAGAAGGGCACCAGATGATAGACGGAGCTTATGAGCTGATTGAACGGCTGAGTCCTTTATTTGATTTATACATCGTGACGAACGGCGTCTCAAGATCACAATATAAGCGGCTGGGCGACTCCGGTCTGTATCCGTTCTTTAAAGATGTGTTTGTATCTGAGGACACGGGTTTTCAAAAGCCGATGAAGGAATACTTTGATTACGTGTTTGCGAGAATTCCCGGTTTTTCTGCCGAGGGCGGACTTATTATCGGCGATTCACTGAGCGCGGACATAAAAGGCGGCCAGATGGCGGGAATGGATACGTGCTGGTTTAATCCCGGAAAGAAAGCAAATGAGTCCGGAATCATCCCGACATACGAGATTCATTCGCTTGATGAGCTGTATGATGTGCTGAACGTGGAGCGAAAAGCCACCGCTCATTTGTAAGGAGAATTCAATGAAGATTGCACATACGAAGTTACTGATCAGGGGTTTTGCATTACTATCAATCTTTCATGCGATTCTTCAGCTTCCTCCCGGCCGGGGGGAGCTGAAGGTTTTTTTGTCTGTGCTCGTGATTATGCTGACGGCTAATGACTGCCTGCGACCGCTGTATATGAAGAGAAGGCCGGCTGTATATCAAGGCTCTTTTCTCCTGAGCAACGTTATTGCGGGAGTTCTTTTGTACAATGTCTATAGTGTGGGGGCACAGGCCGTAATGGTGCTTTTATTGGCGGAGGTGCTTATTACTGATAAGGAGATTTCGGCTGTTTTGTTAACGATGAATGCCGCCGCATTTGCCACAGCTTTATACGCCGGAGGAGCGGGTGTCAGTGATATCGTGCCGCCATACTTCATCATGTTTGCGGTGATTTATTTATATCGGAAAAACCTGCAGGAGAAGTCGAAGGTTGAATTGCTGAACCGAGAGCTGAAGATCGCTAATGACACACTGAAGGAATATTCAGACCGGATTGAGGAACTGGCCGTTACGAAAGAAAGAACAAGAATTGCGCAGGAACTGCATGATTCTCTCGGTCATTATCTGGCTGCTCTGAAAATGAATTTGGAATTTGCCGGGAAGACAGCCGGGCATCAGCCGGACAAAGTGAAGCAGATCATTCATAAGGCGCATGATCTTACGAAAGAATCCATTTTAAAGCTTCGCCAGGCCGTTATGCTGCTGCAGGGCTCTTTGCCGGGGCGGGGATTTGAGCAAGAGCTCCGTGACATTTTCAGCCATTTTCAAGAGGCGGGAGGCATACGCTTCGAGCTGGAGATGGACGCGGCCATAGAAGCGGAACAGCCGGATGTGAAGCATTGTCTTTATCAATCCGTTCAGGAAACGATTACGAATGCGGTAAAGCATGGACATGCTTCATATGTTTCTGTCCAGATTCAAAAAAACCGAAACATGATATTGGCGCATATTCATAATAACGGCTCAGCCTGCGGAACGATCATAAAATCAAATGGTCTGAAAGGAATTGAGAAAAGAGCAGCCGCACTTGGCGGAGAGGCTGTTTTCTCGTCTGGGAAGGAAACGGGTTTTGACGTGAAAATAAGGATTCCATGCAAGGAGGAATAATCAAGTGAATGTCATGATTGTAGACGACCAGTCCATTGTGAGAGAGGGGCTGAAAATGATTCTGAGCCTTCACGAAGGAATTCAAATATCGGGAGAGGCTTCTTGCGGCGAAGAGGTTCTCCGGATGCTTTCTCAATCCGAAACCGATGTGATTTTGATGGATATCAGAATGCCCGGTATGGACGGAATCGAAACGACAAAAGCGGTAAAAGCGCGATATCCTTCCGTAAAAGTCATCATTCTGACAACGTTTGAAGATGACCACTATATTTTTGCCGGGCTGAAAAGCGGAGCCGACGGCTATCTCTTGAAGGATGCTGATTCAGATGAAATTATCGCCTCCCTTCAAGCCGTTTATGAAGGGAAGATGATGCTGAATCCCAAAATCACGGTTTCCGTCGTAAAAGCGCTGAACAATATGGAGATCCCTGCTGTGCAGGAAGAGCCGCAGTCAAAGCTGACGGAGATTCTCACACCGAGAGAGCTTGATGTGGCGAAACACATTATGGAAGGCAAAAGCAATAAACGCATTGCCGCAGACTTATTTCTGACTGAAGGCACTGTGAAAAACTATGTATCCAGAATCCTCGATAAACTTGAAGTGTCAAACAGAACCGAGCTTACTTTATATTTGCAAAAATTGCTATAACCCCGCTTCACCCTCCTCTCTCCCTTTTTATCACTAAACATATGACGAAAGTAATACCCATATCGAGTACGAAAGTGAATAGAAAACAAGGATCGCCGAGAGTAGAATAAGTGCAGACATGACACAAGGAGTGCTGCACGAATGCTCGAATTAACGGATTTGACAAAGAAGTACGGCGATTTTACCGCTGTCAATCATATATCACTGCGCGTCGAAAAAGGCGAGATATTCGGTCTGCTGGGACCAAACGGCGCCGGTAAATCAACAACGGTGTCGATGATCAGCACCGTGCTCCCGCCGACGGGCGGAACAATCTGCATTGACGGAACCTCATTACAGGAGCAGCCTGCGGCCATAAAAAAAGTGATGGGAGTGGTCCCGCAGGAAATCGCTTTATATCAAGCGTTAAGCGCAAAGGATAATTTGGCTTTTTTCGGGAGTCTGTACGGACTTTCCGGTAAGGAACTTTGTAAACGGGTTGATGAAGTGCTGGACATCATCGAATTACAGGAACAGCGAAATCAAAGGATATCTGAGTTTTCAGGCGGCATGAAAAGACGGGTGAATATCGGGGCCGCGCTAATGAATGAACCGAAACTATTCATTTTAGATGAACCGACCGTCGGAATTGATCCGCAATCCAGACACCACATTCTTGAAACCGTGAAGACGTTAAATCAAGAAAAAGGGATGACCGTCATCTACACGAGTCATTACATGGAAGAGGTCGAATACCTCTGTGAAAAAGCGGCGATCATGGATCACGGCTCAATCATTGCCTGCGGGACGAAAGACGAATTGAAGCAGTCAGCCAAAGCTTCTGATACCCTGATCGTGAATGCAGAGGGGCTGAATGATGATGCCGTTAAAAAAATCCGCCGCATTCCCGGTGTTGCCGAGGCTGCTGTCAGCCAGCAGACCATTACGATGCTCGTCTCTGCGGCAGATCGCAATATCCTTGATATTGCGGATGATATCAGGAAAACCGGTATCACCATTAAAGGCATTCATTTCGAGGAAGCCAATCTGGAAAGCATTTTCCTCCGGCTCACCGGCAAAACGCTGCGGGATTCATAGGGGGGCGTCATGAAATTATTATTCAGGCTGATCTTATTAGATTTTCGGTTATTGGCCGGAGCAAAGTCTTTCTATATAAAACTGATTCTGTTTCCGGCACTGATGATTTTTATTTTAGGAACGGTTTTTCACGGCGATTCGAAAGTGAAGCCATTTCAGACCGCGTTTTATAATGCGGATCACGCGGAGAGTTCTTTGGGCGACGTATTAAAGAATGACGTGCTGAAACAAACTGAGCTCATCCGTGTAAAAGACATAGGCAGTTACCAAGAAGGGAAACAGCTTGTCGAAAGCGGCAAAGTCTCCGTTTTTGTATACGTGCCAAAAGGCTTTGCAAAAGCGGCAGAACACAATGAAAAAACAAGTATCAAAGTCATCTCGGACCAACAAGGCTCTGTAAACGGAGACATTGTGGAAATGATGGCCGATTCGTTTGTCACCAGAGTAAAAGCGGAGATCAGTGAAGAAAAAGCGGTGCTGAAGAAGTCGGGACATCTGTCAAAGGGAGATGTCAGCAAAATCATCAGCGGCCTTTCGGGTGAACGTGAACAGGCTGTCACCATTCCGAAACAGTCAGCCGGCCATCACGCGGCTCCGATTGATGCGATGCAGTATTATTCAATCGCAATGGTCGTCATGTTCTCCATTATGACCGCGTTTGCGCTCATTCACGGGATAGTGGAAGAGAGACAGCAGCACACGTTATTCAGAATCAAATCAATGCCTGTTTTACGTATCCAGTATGTGGCGGGTAAGCTTTTGGGAATCATGCTTGCCATCCTTATGCAAATGGCTGCCGTCATCATCGCAAGCAGTATCTTGTATCAGGTAAAATGGGGCAATTTGTTTGAAATATTGCTGGTTACGATCGTTTATTCATTTACGATCGGCAGTATCGTGCTTCTTTGGGGGGTTACTGCAAAAAACCACGAGACCGTCTCAAGCATGGCGGCTCCCATTTTATACGGATTCAGTTTTTTAGGCGGAAGCTTTATCGCAAAAGACGGCTTGCCTGACAGTTTGAAAATCGTGCAGGAGCTGATACCGAACGGCAAAGCGATCAACAGCTATGTCAGTGTCACGCAGCATGCCGGTCTGAGCGGTATTGCGGCGGATTTGGCAGAGCTTGCCGCCATCGGCGCCGTGTTTTTATGTTTGACCATCTGGGTGTTTAAACGGAAGGAGGCTGTTTCATGACGCAGCTGTTATTCATGATCAGACATCAGCTGAAACTGATGCTGCAAAATCGGGCTGCCATCTTTGCGACGATTTCCGCCCCGCTCCTTCTCACATATTTCTTTTCCTTTTCTGCGGATGGCAGTCAGCAGAAGGAAGTATATGTAGCTGATGAGGATCAGAGCGCCTATTCAGCGCAATTTATGAAAATGATTCAGACAGCCGGCCATATAAAAGTCACGAAGGTCACGGAGGACGTATTAAAAACAAAGGTTAATCATCAGGATATATCCTTTGGATTGCTGATCAGCTCTCATTTTGAAGAGACATTATTTTCCGGAGATGAATTGAACGTTTCATTTATTCAGAATGAAGAAAAGGGTGATGCTGTTTTGACAGAGCAGCTGATTGCGCAGCAGGCGGGCGCGCTGAAAAAAATAGTCCGCGATGCAAAAGTGATATCCCGCACGCTGCACACCGACGGAAAGCAGGCGGCAGCTGATCTCTTGAAGGATATTCAGGGGCATTCCGCCGTCAATGTTGACCGCCATCACGTTTATGAAGGCGGACAGGCAGCCGACAGACTTATCGGATTTTTAGTGATGTTTATCTGGTTCGTTGCAGTCCAAAGCCTGCGATCATTTATAGATGAACAAGAAAATCATACATATGACAGATTGCTGAGCACGCCCGTTTCCTATACGGCATATGCAATCTCTAAGTTTGCGGCGGCGTATCTTTTCGGACTTCTCCATATTATCGTGATCCTCGCTGCCGGAACATTCATGCTGCATATCCGTTTTGCTGATCATGTTTTTGCTGCGGGAGCGGTGCTTGCGGCCTGCTCGTTTGCGCTGACTGCTGTAACGATGGCTGTGATACCGTTCATGAAGAGCCAAAAGCAATTCACGTCGCTTGCTTCCGTTTTTATAGCTGTCACGGGTTTATTGGGAAGGGCTTTCTTCACATTAGACACGGCTCCGGAGTACATGCGGATGCTGTCGTTGTTTACCCCTGAAAAATGGGCGATCGGCGCATTTCAAAACAATGGCGGAGGCAGCATGCAGATAGTGCCGCTGAGCCTGTTTCTTGCTGCCGGTGCAGCGTCATTGGTCTTATCACTTTATATGATAAGCCGTCATATGAAAAAAAACGGTTAGAAGGGTGGCTGCTTTGTATATGGCAGAAATGATCGGAATCATAGAATTGCTCGCGGGAGCCGCAATGAACGTATGGATCGGGAGGCTCGGAAAAACCTTTTTCGGTAAAGATGACAGAAGTTCGAGAGTCGTGTTAAGAATCTGCGGCATCTTTCTCATGATCAACGGCGTTTCAAGAGCGTTTCATATCTAGTTCACAAAGTGTTCCGGACTCTTTTATAAAATGTAATCTTTTTCCTTGTAAATCGTGTAAAATAGTATAGGATTCTACGAAAAGAATAAGAGGGGGAAGAAACATGAAAAAGAGACTCGTTACGCTATTCGTGGCGGCCGCCGCTGTTTTGTTGCTTGTGAGCGGGTTGTGGGCTCCATCAGCGTCTGCGGCGCCGGCTCCTGCTTTAACACAAATCCGTATTATCGGTGTGACGTCTGACGGTCAGAGTTACCAATGGGAAAATATCGGGCCGAACCAAATCAGCGCATCAAAACCGATGAAGGGTACAACGGGTTATTTAGCCGTATATTTCCAAGGGTATCCGAACAATAACACGATCCAGGCGTTTAACAACGGAACGAATATTACAAATCTTACGTCAAAAGCGCTGGAAGATGAATATACGAAAAACGGCAATATCGTTACAGGCTATATTAAATATTACAGTGTTCCTCTTTCTTATGTCAGTTCAGGAACGTTCTCTTTCTCCGCAACGGGGCTGAACGGGCCGTACACGCCGTTAAGCAGCGGGTTTTTCTCCATTCAGGTACAGAGTTAAAACAGCCGCCCGGTGCTTTCATGTATAGTTTTTCTCTCTTTCCGGGAAGCTATTCCTATAGAAAAGGGAGGGCTTACATGATGGACAGGACACTCGGATATTTGCGCGAGTCGCTTTCGAACCACTTGGAGCATGATGTGTGCCGAGGGATTTATAAAAAGCTTCAGGTGAAGCATTATGCAAATGAGAGCGAGTTTGTGAAAGATCTAAATGATTTGGAAATGGACGCGCTGAATCAGGTGCTTGAAAAGGAAATTAAATATGCTGAGAACGAGCAGGATGAGAAGCGCACGATGGAATTGAATGAAGTATATGAGCTCCTGTTTTAAAAAGCCTCCCGGCGGTCGGGAGGCTTTTTATTGTTTCGGAAACAGTTTACAGAATCATCCAATCCTTTGTATAATGGATAGTTGTGAAAAACACAGACGGAGGAGAAACATGAACGAAATAAAAAAACAGACGGTTCTTGAGTTATCATCGGTTGAAAAAGCTTTGGTTTTTCTGGTGCCGCCAATATTGGGGCTGGTCATCGGATGGTTTCTGCCGGTCATTGCGAAATGGGCCGTAACATTGGATTGGCTGCCTGTTATCGGGCCGCTGGAAATGATCGCTTCTTTTCACGGATGGAAGGCTGCGGCTGTCATCGCCGTTATCGGCTTAATCGGGGGAATGTGGCTGACGCGGACTGTTTTTAAAGAATGTCTTACGGCGGTCGTGACGGACAGCGAGGTGTCCTTAACCATATATAATGAAGAAAGCGTGTACTCGAAAGACAGCATTTCCGGTGTGTTTACGGATGGGAAGTATCTTGTCTTATTAGGCACGGAAGGACAGGAGCTTTTTCGGGAGAAGCTTGAGCCGGCGGTTGAAAAAGCGGCTGATGCGTTTCGCGCGCATGGGTATGTCTGGCTGGGGACGGAAGATCCTTTTAAAGAAGAATATAAACGGTGGGTGCCGGACACGCCGGATTTGGAGCCGGGGGCAAATGCTCTTTTAAAAGCGAGAGAAAAGGCGCTGAAAGAGGAGGAAAAGGCTGACGCGAAAGAACTGAAAGCGGAAATAACCAAGCTGGGCATTACCGTTCGGGATAAAGGCTCGCGCCAATATTGGCGGTTCTATCAAACGCCGTCTGCATAAAAAAAGCTGCCGCCGTTTGATACGGCCGGGCAGCCCGGGAACAGATTATTTCTTCTTGTCATCATAATATTGAACCGGGTACATGGAGCCTTCAGATACCATTTTGTTATCTTCAATATCTTCGGGATGCGGGTTGCCTGCTTTGTTGACGGGGAATGATTCAATATCCTGCTTCCCGGAGAGCGATGTTTTCATATTGCGGATAAAGTTCATCACCTTTTGGCGGTTTGATTTATCTTTGAGCAGGTAGGAAGTCACTCCGACAGTCGACACGGCAAGTCCTGAAATGAGCAGTTTTTGTTTCACGATAAAAACTCCTTTCTATTTCTGGCTTGCAGTAGTTATTCCCGCTTAACGGCTGTTTAAACATCTGAAGGTTAATTTTGGCTTTCCGCTTTAATGCGATAAAGATTGACAAAACTATTTTCAGAATAATATTATAAATATATGATAGCGCTGGAGTCATACTTTAATTGAAAGGTGTTAACTTTATGAATCAATTACATCGCAGAATGGGAACGTTTGCACTCATGATGGTCGGACTTGGGTCGATGATTGGCTCCGGCTGGTTATTCGGGGCGTGGCGGGCGGCTCAGATTGCGGGACCTGCCGCAATTATTTCCTGGATTATCGGTATGATCGTTATTTTATTTATCGCACTTTCTTACAGTGAATTGGGTTCAATGTTCCCGGAAGCCGGGGGAATGGTAAAATATACTCAATATTCTCATGGATCATTTATTGGATTTATCGCAGGATGGGCAAACTGGATTGCGATTGTTTCCGTTATTCCGGTGGAAGCGGTTGCGTCTGTTCAATATATGAGCTCATGGCCGTGGGAATGGGCAAAATGGACAAGCAATCTCGTTCACAACGGCACTCTTACGGGAGAGGGGCTCGGCTTCGCATCCGTATTACTGATTATTTACTTTTTACTGAATTATTGGACAGTTAACTTGTTTTCAAAAGCGAATTCATTGATTACCATCTTTAAAATTATTATTCCGGGGCTGACAATCGGAGCGCTGCTGTTTACCGGCTTTCACGGCGGAAACTTCACATCCGGTTCAAGCATTGCGCCGAACGGCTGGGCGAGCGTGCTGACGGCGGTGGCCACATCAGGTATCGTATTTGCGTTTAACGGGTTTCAAAGCCCGATTAACATGGCCGGAGAAGCAAAAAATCCCGGCAAATCGATTCCGATTGCGGTTGTCGGTTCGCTGCTGGTCGCAACCGTCATTTACGTCCTATTGCAAATCGCATTTATCGGTGCGGTTGAACCTTCCATGATCGTTCACGGCTGGAGTCACCTGAACTTCAACTCTCCATTTGCCGATTTGGCGATCGCATTGAATATCAACTGGCTTGTCATTATTCTTTATGCGGATGCGTTCGTATCTCCGTCGGGAACGGGTATCACTTATACCGCTACGACGTCACGCATGATTTACGGCATGGAAAAAAATAAATATATGCCGAGCATTTTCGGAAAGCTTCATCCGCTGTACGGCGTGCCGCGCCAAGCGATGATTTTCAATCTGATCGTATCGTTTATCTTTCTGTTTTTATTCAGAGGATGGGGTGTGCTTGCTGAAATCATTTCCGTTGCGACGCTGATTTCTTATATCACGGGTCCCGTGACGGTGATGACGCTGCGGCGGACGGCGGGGGATTTATACCGGCCTCTCCGTCTGAAAGGCCTCAGCGTGGTTGCACCGCTCGGCTTCGTGTTCGCGTCTCTCGTGCTGTATTGGGCGCGCTGGCCGTTAACAGGGCAGGTGCTGTTTATCATTTTGATCGGCCTTCCGATTTATTTCTACTACCAAGCGAAAGCGAAGTGGAAAGGATTCCGCAGAAACTTTAAAGGCGGCGTCTGGATGGTTTTCTATCTGCTCAGCATGATGGTCATTTCATGGCTCGGAAGTGAAAAATTCGGCGGTCTGAACATCATTCCGTACGGGTGGGATATGGGGCTGATCGCAATCGTTGCCCTTGCCTTCTATGCATGGGCGCTGAAGAGCGGCTTCAAGACTGAGTATTTGAAAGACGCCAAAGCAATCAACGATCAATTAAAAGGCGGACAGGCGGAAGCCGCTGCCGGAAAAGAATAGTGATTGATAAAAACCTTGCGGTAACGTTCCCGCAAGGTTTTTTGATCGGGCAAAAAAACATGGGTTCGATACAGACGTGACGATGAATGAGAAAGCCTAACGACAGGCAACCAGGGACAGTATTCTTTTTTTTCTCATGATTTCTCCGTCTTATCAATAACTGTCTTCCATACTAAAGAATGAATGTAAAAGATATGTTGGGCAACTATTAATCTTTTATATTTCTTTCTTCTCCGTAACTTTCTCCGTTTTCCTTTACTCCAAGTCAAAGTTTTTGAGACAAGGCAAATAATTAACCACAGAGAAAATACAGTACGTAAGTCGTGTTTACAATAAATGTATAATAAATTAAAATATAGGAGATTAAATAAATAGTTGGAGGTAATAAGTATGAAAACGCGAAAATTTTTTGCAACATTATGCATCATTACTCCCTTAGTATTTGGAGGTTTTACGAGTGTTAAGGCTGTAGACTCGTATAATTCAGAAACAGTAAACTACATATTGAAAATGAATCCGAATCTGTCGAAAAAAGAATTAATTGAATCTGTTAATGATCTAGTTAAACAAGATAATAAAACATCTAATGAGATCTTAGAGGAAATTAAAACTGAATTAAAGAAGCAAGAAAAGCTAGATAAAGAAGAAGATAAAAGTAATAGAATGAGCACAATGGGCAAGAATAGCGGGCCAAAAATTATAGGATCAAGCTCTAAAGGTAATGTTTACTATACACCTGCATCTACTTTTGGGCTTCCGCATGGACATGTCGGTATGTACTATAAGGGAAATCAAATTGTCGAATCGGTCCCTAAAAAAGGTGTTCGTGCAATAGCTTCCTCGAAACGTAAGGTCGAAAAAAATGCTGTAATTCAAAATGTGAAAGTTTCTAGTTCTAAAAAAAATAATTCAGTAAATTGGGGTTACAGCAGGGTTGGGAAGGATGGTTATTCATATAATTTTGCAACAAATAGAAAATCGAGTCATTATGGTGATAAAAACTGTTCAAAACTATTATGGTCAGCTTTTAAGCTAAAGGCTGGTATAGATATGGATAAAGATAAAGGTCTGGGTGTCTATCCAAGAGACATCAGAGATTCCAATTATACAAAAACTATTAAAACATTTTGATGAATTATGTTCACTCCCTAAGTTTATTTAGGGAGTCATATTATTTTAAGGAGTGAGATTATATTTGAACAAGATTAAGTGGCTTATTATAATTGGGGTCATAGTATTAATAGGTATATTTATATGTATTGGAACATTTAAATATACTAATTCAGCTTCTGATGTTAAACAAACTGAAACAGAAAAAGAAAAGAATTTCTTGAATGATAAAATTGCAGCTATATATTATTCAGCAACAATAGATTACCCTAAAGATGGGAGTTACACTGTATATATTGATGAAAAAGGAGCAGCAACAGCTGTAAAAGGAGATGCTATTGAGGTTGGAACCATTGCACAAGATGAAAAAAACATAGTTAGACAGGACAAAAAAGAAGTTTATATGATAGGCGATAACTTCAAAAAATTCCCGATGCAACATCAAGTACATACAAGTTATGGGCAGTCATCGGGTCATTTAATAAAAGGAAATATATTTTATTTTTTGAATAATCAAGAAGTCGGTAAAAACCATTATAATAGCTTAATCAGATGGGGTAACAGCAATGGATTTCATGAAAAAATTATTCCGGGTTTCTATACAAGTACCGGTAATGACGGTGAATATATTTACGTGATAAATGAAGATTCTTCAATCAAAACACCGACTTTCCAGGATGTTAAAATAGATAAAGATAAAGTTACAGTAGGGAAAGGAACAACAATTCCTATATTAAATGAAGAAAATTGGAGTGTTTATTCACAGATAATAGTTAAAAAAAACTCAGCCTTTTTTATACTATATAACCAAACGGATAAATCAAACAAAGTACAATTCAAAGTAGCAGAAATTGATTTAAAGCATAATAAGTTTAAAGGGGCATATCCTTTAGGCAGTTATAATATCCCTGATGAAATTTCTCAACTGGCAATTCCTCTTTCCACTAATAACTTTTTTGTGAAAAATGACACTTTATATCATTTGGCAGCTAATTCAATACTTTATACTTTTGATCTGAAAAGTATGAAGCCGAAGAAAAAACTCCCATTACATAGATCAACAAAATTTGAAAACCAAGCAAAATTCACTTATTTTGATGAGTCTGAAATTTTCTTGTTAGAAATAAGCAAGGGTGGGAAATATGTGATTAATTCTTACTCTTATAAAAACGGAAAAAAATTGAAATCTACTCCTATCAGAGGACTTGAAAAAATTATTAACAATACCCATGTTTCTGAATATGACTTTTTTATGATTAAGAAAAACAAAGAAGTATGGGGTGATTAGATATAAATGGCTAGACAGCTGAGTGAGTATACTTAAGGGGAAATTAAATTCACAAAGGAGAATAATAATGGATGAGCTAGATCTTGCTTTTGGTATTTTACCACTTTCTATTATCGTCTTATCGATTATATTCACTTATATTTTCAAAAAAGTGTATATAATGCCGCTTGTCAGTATAGTTGTTTCTGTCATACTAATGTTTACTGTTTTTAATCTATCCTTTTGGGGATGGGTTGTTGTCTATGGTTTAGTATCACTTGTATTATCGTCTATTACAAATAGTATAAGAAAGAAAATAGATAATAGAAATAAATAATTA
Source organism: Bacillus sp. KS1 (assembly GCF_020075515.1). NCBI lineage: Bacteria > Bacillati > Bacillota > Bacilli > Caryophanales > Bacillaceae > Bacillus > Bacillus sp. KS1. Next base: position 48,478 of record NZ_JACAWW010000014.1, read on the forward strand.
TATTCCTTTGTTTAAAAAGATATCACAAGTAATTCATCATTACAGTGATACCTTTTTACAATTAAGGTGAGTCTCAGCCTTTTAATAACATGATCCGCCCGCTACATAACATGATGGCGTTTGCATTATCGGGCAAAAAAACATGGGTTCGGCATCATCCCCGAACCCATGCTGGCTTTATGATTTGTATTCTTTTTTAACCTTTTGGAATATATCCGCATAGTTGGTAAACACACCGGTTACGCCCCAATTCAGCAGACGGCGCATGTCCGCCTCGCTGTTCACGGTATAAGGGTGAAGCAGAAGGCCGTGGCTGCGAATGTTTCGGACATTTTGAGCGTTCAGCGCTTTGTAATCCGGTCCGATTCCGACGGCATATGTTTTTATGTCCGTTAAATCTGCGTCAGTCATTGACGTCATCTGTTCCGCTTCAAGCAATTGGACGGCGGGAAGTTTCGGATCGAGCTGTTTGATTTTCAGAAGGCTGTCCTTGCTGAAAGACTGAATGATAACTTGTCCAAGTTTTGCATGCTTACCTGCCAATTTGTATTTTTTCAGTGAAGCGATCAGTTTTTCTTCCATACCCGGATATGTTTCGGGCGCCTTTGTTTCAATATAATAGTTTGCATGTCTGCCGAACCGTTTTAACACGTCATCAAGTGTGGGAACGCGAAGTCCGGCGTATTGCGGTTTTGCTTTTTCCGGATAGGCCTTATTGAACCAAGAGCCGGCGTCGAGCTTTTGAATCTCGGCTAATGTATGATTCTTCACCCAGCCTTGTCCGTTTGTGGTGCGGTCCAGTTTTTCATCATGCATGACGATCAGCTTGCCGTCTTTTGTCATTTGTAAATCCAACTCAATATAGTCAGCCTTCATTTTTTGCGCAGTTTCATAAGAAAGGATCGTGTGCTCCGGGACATACCCCGAAGCACCGCGATGGGCAATGGTCAAAATTCTGTCAGGAGACAAGAGGTTTCCTTTTCCCGCTGCCGATACAGGCGTGACGATGAATGACAATAAACCGAGTGAAAGCAATACTAAAGCAAACAACTTATGTTTCCGCATGTTTTCTTCCCCCTTAAAAATCAATATCTGTCTCTAGTGTAGAAAATCGTTGTAAATGCTGTACTGCAAAAATATTAATCTTTTATGTTATTTTCTTACACATGCTCCGCCCGCTTGCCCGTATTCCACGTCATAGCCAAGAAGACGATGGACAGCACGCATGAGGAGATAAGCATGATAAAGCCGCCGTTCCAGTCAAAGCGGTCTACGACATAACCCATGATGGCGTTGGCGAAAGCGGAGCCTCCGATGTAGCCGAAAAACCCGGTTAAGCCGGCTGCCGTTCCCGCCGCTTTTTTAGGCGCAAGGTCAATGGCCTGAAGCCCGATCAGCATGACAGGTCCATAGATTAAGAAGCCGATGCTGATCAGCGCGATATTATCGATGAGCGGATGACCGGCAGGGTTAAGCCAGTAGACCAATACAGCGATAAATACGCCGGCCATGAACAGTACGCCTGCCGGCGCGCGGCGGCTTTTGAAAAAACGATCGCTGATCCAACCGCACAAAATCGTTCCCGGAATTCCCGCATATTCATAAAGGAAATAAGACCATCTGGAGTCTTCAGGAGAGAACCCTTTCGCTTCCGTCAAATAAGTCGGCGCCCAGTCAACGACACCGTACCGCACGAAATAAACAAAGACATTGGCAAATGCGATATACCACAGAAATTTATTATTCAGCACGTATTTGAAAAGAATTTCTTTGGTGGTCATCTCTTTTTCCTGGTCTTTGAACGCATGTTTCGGATAGTCATTCCGGTATTCTTCAATCGGCGGAAGCCCGCAGGATTGCGGCGTGTCCCGAACGAGAAGAACAATCACAAATGAAATGACGATGGCGATAATCGCCGGAAAGAAAAATACGCTTTTCCAAGTAACAAACATGGCGATGCCGAGAGTCACGAGCGGGGCGAGAATACCTCCGCCTATGTTATGGGCGACATTCCATATCGACATTTTCGTTCCGCGTTCACTGATGGAAAACCAATGAGCCATCGTCCGTCCGCAAGGCGGCCAGCCCATTCCTTGAAACCATCCGTTAATAAACATAAAAATGAACATAATCGTCACGCTTGACGTGACCCACGGCATGGAAACAAATAAAATGTTTACGACACCTGACAAAAACAGGCCTGTCGCAAGGAAATACCTCGGGTTGCAGCGGTCAGACACCATCCCCATAATAAATTTACTGAAGCCGTAAGCGATTGATACGGCCGCAAGCACCAAGCCAAGTTCCCCTTTTGAAAACCCTTGTTCCTGAAAATAAGGAATAGCGAAGGCAAAGTTTTTGCGAAGCAAATAATACCCGGCATACCCGATGAAAATCCCCAAAAATACTTGCAGCCTGAGCCGTTTATAGGCCGCATCCGTCTTTGAATCATCCAATCTCTCAATATGCGGAGCCGGCTTAAACAATTGAAACATCATATCCTCCCCTTTGCTGAACGTCTATCATGATGTATGTATGACTCCTTTCCTTGAAAATGACAAAAAGAACCAGAAATCACCCTTGTGAAAGGGCGGGGTTTCCTGGTTCTCCTCATCTCCATCCAAAAATCATTAACTTGTGTATGATAGCGCTTTCTTAAATTATCACAGTCTGACGTGAATGTAAACGCTTTAAGGAAAGTTTTCATTTTTTTGAATAAATAACCGGAGGGAATATCAGCCGGAGCGCGAAAGATTTGAAGTACTCGATTTTGTACTCAGGCATAAGATGTGTTAGGCCGAACTAAGAAAAGCGAAGGGAGTGCATCTGTTGATTGATGAATTGGATTTTGCGTTCGGTGTTCTGCCGCTTTGTATCATCATCTTGTCAGTCGCCGGAACATATTTGTTTAAAAACGCGTTCATTATGCCGGCTGCCGCTTTGGCCGTTTGCCTTATATGCACCTTTACCGTATTGAATTTCTCGTTTATCGGGTGGGCCGTCGTGTACACGCTCGTCTCTTTCGCGTTATCGCATATTACGATGGTGGTGATCAGCCAAAATAAAAAATAGGATCGGCGGCAGCCGATCCAGCTATCAAAAGCAGAGATGCGCTCTCTGCTTTGTTTTATTTATGAATGTTCAGGAAGTCCTTGATGACAGCGGTCTGTTCTTCTTTCGGATAGCTATTGTACAGATGGCTGGCCAAGCGGACGGGGTCACCGAAGAAGTACCGCTCATATTGTGTCTGTCTTGTTCCGAAGGGGCTCATGGTCAAATCCCATGCGAGGCGGAACACTTTTACCCGGTCCTCAGCGTTCAATTCGGCCGCCTGCAAATATTGGTCAAGGTCTCCTCTGATGTCAGAACGGAACGCTTTTTCAGTCGGCAAAGTCACCATTCCGCTTGCTCCGATCAGCTGAATGATTTCCGTGAAGCGCGGGTAGATGTCGGGAAAAATCGCGCTGACCACACGAAGCGGAGTGACACTCGGACGCATATAACCCCATTCATCTGTTTCCGCATCATTCTCCGACTTTTCCAAAAGGGCTTTCATCGTTTCCAGACCGGTGATGATTTCAGCCATCTTAGCCTGAATATGCTGATATTCGCCCACATCTATCGCTTCGACAAGCGTTTGGGCGAGGCCCAGGAGAAACTCCGTCTTTACAATTTGTCTCGTGATAACTTGATGAAATGCGAAGGCGTTAAAAGAGCTTTTCATATTAAAATCAAAAGCCGCCTCGTAATTATTATAAAAAAATACGCGTTCCCAAGGGACCAAAACGTGATCAAATACAACGATAGAATCCATTTCTTCATATCTTGAGCTGAGCGGATAATCAAACGCTGATTTTCCGAGTACGAAAGATTCCCTGCAGATGAATTTTACTCCTTTTGTATTGGAAGGGATTGAAAAAGCGAACGCTTCATCCGATTCAAAATACATTTTAGGCAGAGAAACCACGAGCACTTCATCCGTCAGGCCGCCTTGTGTGGCTAAAATCCGGGCGCCGTGTATAATGAGGCCTTTTTCATTTTTATCGACGACTTTTGCCGAGATAGGTGTCGGCGATACGTTTACACCCATTTGTGAACGATTCACCTGAGGGGTGATAAACGTGTGCGTAAAAGAAAGATCCTGTGCAGCAGCGCGTTCGTACAGCGCTTGAACATGTTCCGGAAAACAATGCTCGCGGTCTTTCAAAAGCGCGGCGGAGGAAGCGAAGCTCATCAGCACGGTATTCATATAATCCGGGCTTCGTCCCATCATTCCGTGCGTGTGTCTGGCCCAATGTTCGAACATGTTTCTTCTTCTTTTTACGTCTTCTTTCGTTTTCGGCTGCAAGTATGAAAGCCCGGCCCGTTCTTTTTTACCGGGAAGACTGTAAGTCATTTGATCTTTCATGTCCGGTTTCGTTTGCAAATCATAAAGAGAGCGCTTCGTTTCCAGAAGGCCCTTAAATGCGGGATGTTCAGAAATCTGTCCCTCGATCTTTTCACCATCGAGCCAAATCTCATTTCCAAGCTGATTTAATCGGTCAATGAACATTTTTCCATTAATGATACCCATCATGTCGCCCTTCTTTCTATGCAGATCCACTACCTCATTATATTGAAAACGAAATTGGGTGTTCCGGTTATTTCCAAAGGAGAAAAGCCTTTTTTATAAGGGGGGTGAAGGAATTGCATAATAAAAAACCCCTTAAGCAGAGGGGTTTTTAACTGATCATGTCTTTGTATCGTTGTTCGAGGACAAAGTCTATCATTCCGGTGATACGGATGTTTTCAGCGTTCTTTGTAAAGTGAGGAATGGAGTGCAAAGGCCCTTTTTGGTACAGTTTCAGCAGTTTTATTAGATATATTAAGCCCCTGGCGAATAAAAAAAGCAGGAGATACGGAAGCAGGCGGGGAACATGAACATAGCTGACTTGACCTGAGAAAAGTGCAGTCAGAAACATAGCAATAACGCTTCCGATAAAAATCCATTTCATAAAATCAAATAATGAGGAGTCAGGTTTGGAAAACTGATTTTTCAGCTTGAATAACTTCTCAGTATCTTGTTCTTCAAGACATTTCATCAGTTCTTCATCATTTTTACAAGAGCTAATCTGCTTCATGCTTTCTTCGAGTGTATCATCACTTTGTTTACCGCCCGCTAAAGAAGCCAGTGTACGATATTTCTTTTCCAGATTTGTATTTATCATATTTATAACCCGGAAGGAGTAAGTGTTTCTTCTTAAGCGGCTGTCAGGTAACCGGTCTTTCTTTTCGCGCGAAAAAAACATATAAAACGCGACAATGCATCCGATTGTAAACAGTGAAAACACTGCCGGCAACAGATCAGATAAAATGGGAATAGGTATGAGTGTTTTGACTTGAATAAACAAGAATGAAGTGAAGATCAACGCCATCACTATACAGCAAAAAGCAATCTTCATGAGCATTTGAAAAGGAAGAGCCGGAGCAGAGTAATAGTACTTTAAAAGACTGAGCGTATGTACATCCTGTTCAGCTAAAAAGTCCATCATTTCTTGTTCATTCTTACATTTTAACAATCTTTGTGCGGTTTGCTTTGCTGTGTTAAATGCAGATTGATTTTCATTCAATGAGTGAAACCTCCAAAAAAATAATAGGAATAAAACTGCATGAATGAGATATTCATGCAGTTTTTCTTTGATTAGTAGAGATCAGTCATATAAGCGTAAAGAGCTAACAAAAATACGGCAAATTCAGTTACCGTTTCTACAGTTTTATTCCCAGTCGGTTTTTCAACTGTAAGGATTTTAGAGGTAAAATAGAAAGCAGACAGGCCTGCAACAATAACGAGGCCTGAAGGGAGAAGATCCCAGTCCTTCGCTAATTCACTTTCTGCAGCTGAAACCGGTACACCTTTATACGTTTTAATTCTAAACGTAAACATGGTCGTAAGTCCAGTTGTGGACCCATCGGCAACTGGAATGTCAGGTGTATAGATTTTAATTGAAACATCTAATGATTGAGCAGATGGGGTCACTGCCATTTCCAGATAACCGTTTCTTACAGATAGGCTCAGATTGTCTAATAAATTTTGATAAGAACGGATGTCTGAAGCCGTAAGTATTGTTTGTGTATCTCCCAGTAAACCAGTAACATATGCCCCGGGCTTTCCATTCGTTATTGTCATTGTATTAGCAGACCCCTCACTTGGGATCGTATACAGAATTGAAGTAGACAATAAGATATCTAAAGTTGGAGAGGCTAAAATGGTTTCGGTTGTACCGAATTCGAACATCATATTGGCAAGACCGGATGCATTCTCTAAATCTGGAATTGTTGACAGGATATTGGTTAATGTGTTTAATCTTGCATCATACACAGGATCAGAAGGCGGATGGACGCTGCTTGCACCCGAGTCTTTTCCGGAGTATCCGTCTTTGTCAATGGCGACTTTTCCCGCTCCGCTTCCGATCGTTCCTTCATAAAATTGATCAAAAGCCCAGTTTTTCGGCATCGGGTATCCGAGGTTGCCGCTGAATCCGGTCGACATGTTAGCCGTAAAACTATATTTGGTCAGACCTGCTTCTGACGTCCGGATACAAATGTTTCTCGGTCCGTATACCCCAATTTCATATTTCGGCGCAGTTGAGAACGCCTGCATTTTCATAAAAGCTGACTTGATTTCTTGAAAGTAAGGGATGATTTTATCTGTGACTTCATAATCATACGCATCGAAATCGACGGCAAAGTAAATGGTCGTTCCTGAAGGAAAGCCTAATCTTCGGGCGGCTGATGCAGCGCTGTACGCATCTCTCGTTCCTTGGTCTTTTACAAAATAAGAAGATTCATAGCCGCCGTCCTGATAAATCGGAAACACGCTTAAGCCGGCATTGAAAATAGTGGAGAGTTCTTTTGACGTTAATGCTTTCGATGTCAGTCCGCTGCTTGTCCGCACATTCCCGGTCAGATATCTTCCCACGATCTTATAGCCATTCTCACGTAAAGTTTTGGCCGTATCTGCCGTCAAAATGGCAGCGGTGTCACAAGCTGAAGCAGCCCGTGTTGTGTCGCCTGAGCTTGATAATAAAGCTTTAATCGTCGGCATGTCCGCATAACCAGTCTGCGGCAGGCACATAAACTTTTGGAAAGCTTTCACTGCCGATACAACTCCGACGCCGTATTTTCCGTCGAATTCACCGGGGTCAAATGATTTCCCATTACAGTAAAGCGCGTATTGAACAATCAAAACAAAGCCTGTCCGTGAATCGCCGGGAGTCAAGGTAGGACATAAGCTGGTCGTTCCGTTCCCGAAAAATCCATTGGCGACGCTTGTGCTCATGCCTTCTTCTTTTTGCAGGGCATAAATGAGAGCCTTGTTTGTATCGCGGGCATATAAGCCGTCACAAGGCATCAAGCCGATGTAGTCATTGTAATCCCGGTTCAGGTTCTGCTGGATTTGGCGGATTTTTTTGTCGCCTCCCGCTACTAACCGAAAAGCGCTCATATCCAGCAAGGCCTTCATTATGAGTGCCGTGACGATGCCGTCTTGCTTAGTGAGCCCGGCCGCTTTTTGAAACTCTTTTACAGCATTTTCGGTATTTTCATAGAAAACGCCTGAAAATCCGCCGGGGTTAAAACCTTTACACCACAGTGCCCCTTGCAGAATGTAATTCATGTTTGTCGGCTTAGAATCGGGAGCCTGCTTTTTCAACGGCTTAAACAATCTTTGTGTCGTCGGGCCGAAGTTATCGGCAGGTTCTGAAATACCAAGCTCAATTTGAAGCGCCCGTGTCAGACCGTAAATGGTATCCCAGCCCGTTTTTCCGTTTTCCGGCACTTTGTTGTACCCGTGTCTGCCTTTGTACGTTTCATTCAGCCATTGTTGTGTTTCCAGGACCATTTCGTCCATTGCAATCCCTCCATTAGGTGTAGTGTGCGTTCATTCATAGGTGGCAAACGTATGACAGTTTGTCATGGGTGCAGAAGTTTATCCAAGGAGAGCCCCATCATACAGCCGCAGAACAAACGCCGAAAGAGAGGCATTGATAGGAAAAGACCTCGCTATGACAATTGATACAAAAACAACAAAATGGATAGCGGTTTAAAGTAACTTTATCACTTAATCAAAAATAACAAGAATCATAAGTAGTAGTCATATAGTCATTTTAAGGGCTGTTCACATCTCTTCCTGCAGTCAAAATGGTTAGTTGGACGGATTTATGATTGGCTATATTGTCATTAACATAAATAGGGTAAATAGTTACAGGAAGGAAGGATTTTCTCGATGAAAAGCAAAAAGATTTTTAAGTCGCTCATCATTATTTTTACTCTTTTAATCAGCGGAATTGGTTTTATGGGTTTTTCTTCTCCGCAAAAAGCAGAGGCTAAAGACTGGCTTCACACTTATAAAAGCGGGTATTTCACTAACTATGTGATCAATACATATCATCCTAAATTCACTAAAACGACAAAAAAGTACAGCTTGAGAGCCGTGACTTTTAAATCCAACAGTAAAGGGAAGGGCACGTATAAAATATACGTCCAAAAGCAAGTCAACGGCAAAGGTGCCTGGAAAACAATCAAAACCGCCAATGCAAAGAAAAATGGAACGACTTATTTTGAAACACCTTCGTTGAAAAAAGGAGATTCATACAGATTTAAATTGGTCAATCAGGGTTCGAAAAAACGTGTCAATTATAGTGCAAGATGGATTGTATTCGCTTCATAATGCCGATTTTCCGGTCTATAAAGTTTTAGCTGCTGCTGCTGCGGCAGCTTTTTATTTTCTCCGGAGCTCAACCGCCAGGGAGCCCGCACCTGTCTCTTCGGGCGTACGTTTGTATTCAACGCATCATTCTGGATTATGCGGAAAGGTACATCGCTTCAATGATAAGCCAATCCCGGGTTCTTTTGATTCGTTTGAAAATGTTCTGATATAAAAAAGGCGTGCCCCGGTGTAAAATGGCTATATTGATAAATATGGAGGTTGAGATGGATCAAGATTATATGACTGAGCTTGTCTCAGTCCAGCTGAAGAAAATCCGGTCGGAGAGAGGCTACACACAGGAGAAAATGGCGGATGTGATCGGCCTTTCTAAAAAGTCGCTGGTGCAGATTGAGAAAGGGCGGGCGCTTGCGGAATGGCCGCACGTTGTGGCGGTTTGCGCGCTTTTCAGATCAAGTGAAACACTGCAATCCGTATTAGGAGATGATCCGCTGGAGGTTATTGAAACGGTTGCTCACCGCACAATTGACAGGCCGAAGGGGAAGACGATGGGCGGCAAGGTGTGGTGGAAAGCCATCGAGAAAAAAGGCGAGTTCCGCTTGCAGCAGCATTTGATTTCCCATCATTACCGCATCCTTGATTCCTATGATGATCTGTGGTTCAGCAGTTTTGAAAAGGCAGAGGCTTTGGAGCGGCTTGATGAGCTGTTTTTGGAGGTGGAAGAAGCGAAGCGCTGACGCACCTCCGGTTGATGTATTTTCTGACAAGTGGGAAAATATATATAAATTCCAGCCAAAGGAGAGATTCGAATGAAGCCTGAAGATATCGTCCGAAGCGGCCCGAATCAGTACATATGCAAGGAAGGAATCGCAAAAGAACTTCCGGGGCTGCTGGAGACATTCAGAAAACCCGTTATTGTGACCGGAATCAAATCCTATCAGGCGTTCTCCGATTACAGCGGCGGTTCTTCCTGGGATGTGATTCAGCATAAAGGATACTGTTCACCTGAGGCGGTGCGTAAGGTCTGTGAGCAGGCGGAAGACGCGGATGTGATCATCGGTATCGGAGGCGGCACGATTTTGGATTTGGCAAAAGCGGCGGCAGACCGGCTTGATATTGAAGCTGTGATGGTTCCTTCTATTGCGGGGACGTGTGCGGCAAGTACGCCGTTGAGTGCCATATATGATGAGAGCGGCAATTTTATCAGAGTTGATTATCATAAGCGTTCAAGCTATTTGACGCTTGTTGATCCGCTGTTTTTGCTTTCCTCTCCCATTGAATATATGAAAAGCGGGATCGGTGATACGCTGGCGAAATGGTATGAGGCTGAGGCGGTCATCAGAAATACGGAGGAGGCGGCGCCGCTGATGGCGCAGGCGGGGCTGAGACAGGCGGAATATATCCGTAATCTGTTATTGCGTTACAGTGAAGCGGCCGTCGGAAGCATGGAGAAAGGCGAGCTGTCCGTACCGTTTATCCATACGGCGGAAACGATCATTATGCTTGCGGGAACGGTCGGCGGGTATGGCGGCCGTTTGTGCAGGATGGCAGGGGCGCATGCGGTCCACAACGGACTCAGTTTTCTTCAGGAGACACATCAGGTGCTGCATGGCCAGAAGGTTGCTTACGGCATATTGGTGCAGCTCGCGCTTGAGAATCGGAGACCTGAGATTGAAGAGCTGCTTCCGTTTTACCGCCGGCTCGGTTTCCCCGTCAGTCTCTGTGATCTCGGCATCCTTGACAATCATGAGGAAGCCAAGCGCTGTATTGCTTCTCACGCCTGCCGGGCGGAAGAATCGTTATGCTTAATGGGACAATATCGCGAAAAGGACGTGTCAGCTGCGATTGAATCGCTCGAATCAGCGCAAAAGACAGGATAGAGCTTGTCATCTATCTTGTCTTTATTTTTTGAATATTTCCGTTATAATGAGTGGGGTATAGAAAGGGAGGGGCCAAAGGACATGTATCAGGCGAAGAAGATGTTGTTATTAGGATCAGGCGAGCTGGGGAAAGAAGTCGTCATTGAAGCGCAGCGGCTCGGGGTTGTCACTGTAGCCGTTGACAGCTATGAGCATGCTCCCGCCATGCAGGCCGCGCACAAAAGCTATGTGATTGATATGCTTGATAAAGCGCAGGTCAGAGAAGTCATTGAGAAAGAAAAACCGGACTTGATCGTGCCGGAAGTGGAAGCCATTGCGACGGATGAGCTGCTGAAGCTTGAGGAAGAAGGTTTTCACGTCATTCCGAATGCCCGTGCGGCAAAGCTGACGATGGACCGTGAAGGCATCAGACGGCTTGCGGCAGAGACGCTTCATCTTCCGACTGCCGGCTATGAATTCGCGAATACATATGAAGAATTTAAAGAAGCGGCGGAAACAATCGGCTTTCCGTGCGTGGTAAAACCGCTGATGAGCTCTTCCGGAAAAGGGCAAAGCGTGTGCCGCTCGGCTTCCGGGCTGAAAAGCTGCTGGGACATGGCGATGGAAGGCGGCCGGGTGAAAAACGGCCGGGTCATCGTTGAGGAATTCATTCCGTTTGAATCAGAAATCACGCTTCTGACAGTGCGCGCGGCGAACGGTACGTCCTTTTGCGCGCCGATCGGACATGAACAAAAAGACGGTGACTATATTGAATCATGGCAGCCTCATCATATGACGGAACAGCAGATCAAAGAGGCGAAACACATTGCGAAAAGCATAACGGACGAGCTCGGCGGATACGGTTTGTTCGGGGTGGAGCTTTTCCTTACTGAAGATAAAGTATATTTCAGCGAGGTGTCTCCCCGTCCGCACGATACGGGACTCGTTACGCTTGTGACGCAAAATTTGTCAGAGTTTGCGCTGCATGTCCGCGCGGTCTTGGGATTCCCGATTCCGGAAATCACTCAGCTGTCGCCGGGAGCAAGCCGTCCGCTGAAGGCGCCAAAAGAGCTTGCTGATTATGCGCTTGAAGGTTTGGAGAAGGCTTTGGCGGTAAAAAGCACTCAGGTCCGCGTATTCGGTAAACCCGTCACGAAAGTAGGACGCCGTATGGCGGTTGCGCTTTCTGCAGCTGAGACCGTTGAAGAAGCCAGAGAAAGAGCGGCCGAAGCACTCAGTCATTTATCAATTACATAAAATGATCTTAAAAGGCGTTTTTACCGTAATGGTAAGGCGCCTTTTTTGTTTGGACAGACTATATACTGGAAAACGGGGTTGTGAGATAATGTATGAGGCCGTTTTGTGCCGGCTTTTTAATTATTGAAACTTTTTATGTCCGCAATCGTTATATGTAATGTTCTCATTTCACGGAGAAGGAAATAACAATACATCATACGGCTTTTCATTCATCAAGAACGGACAATCCGGATCGCAGCATGGAATATTTAAGCAGGGCAATCCGGAATAGAGGAAACCATGATTGCTTACCTTAATATGAACGGCGAAAAAACAAAAATCACCAGATTAGATTGTTCAAATAACACCAAATGCTGTATAATAAAAGAATTTGAATGATAGCATTGAAAGAATTTCATTTTATGTTTCCGTAAAATGGAGTCTTTATGCATACGCAGTCCGATTTGATATGGTTTTAATTGGAGGTTTGTGTAAACTGTGAATTATATACCTAGTATGATTACAATTGGAAATTTCATTTGCGGGCTCTTATCGATTCATTCCCTTTTGTATCATAATATACACTCTGCGGTGATCTTTATTTTCACCGGGATGTTTCTTGATTTCTTTGACGGTTTGGCCGCCCGTAAGCTGAACGCGGTATCGGAGATGGGAAGGGAGCTTGACTCTTTTGCTGATCTCGTGACGTTCGGCGTAGCGCCGTCAATGCTCGCTTACAGTGTTTCACTATATACGATTCCGTTCATCGGAATTTTAATCGCGCTTTCCTACAGTATCTGCGGGATGATCCGTCTTTCCAGATTTAATATTGAACAAAGCAAGCTGCCGACGTTTATCGGGATGCCGATTCCGTTTGCGGGTATGTGTCTTGTCATTTTGAGCTTTATCAATAACGCTTTTCTTCTGGGGGCGGGAACGATCGCGCTCGGTTATTTAATGGTCAGCAACATTAAATTTCCGCACTTTAAAAAACAGGCGCCTGAAAACCTGGAGAGCAGAAGATGGAATTAGTTCAGCAATTAATATCCGATTACGGATATATCGCGATTTTTCTTATGCTGACACTCGGTATTATCGGATTGCCTATTCCGGATGAAGTCATGATGACGCTTGTGGGCTACTTCGCTCATTTAAACGTGCTGAATTACGGGCTCTCCATTCTGATCAGCTTTATCGGAGCGCTCCTTGGGATGATTATCAGCTACTTCATCGGCAGAAAAGCCGGCCGGCCGTTTATTAATAAGTTCGGAAAATGGGTCGGCCTGAAGGAAAAGAGGATGGAGAAAGTAGACAGGTGGATGAAGAAGTACGGGCCGTACACCATTATTTTAGGTTATTTCATTCCCGGCATCAGACACGTGACCTGCTACTTTTCCGGAATCGGCAGAATGGAATTCAAAACCTACTTATGCTTCGCCGCCATCGGAGCGTTTTTATGGTGTTTTATTTTTATTACTATAGGAAAATTCATAGGAGTAATCAATGTTTAATACTGCCGCTAAAGTTCTTTACCGTTCATTGATTGAACTGACTAATAATCGATTGACGTCTTATCTCATTAAAAACTTCTGTGAATCGAAACTGAGCAAGCCGATGATTCCGCTGTTTTCCAAACACTATCGCATCAACTGGAATGAAACGGAACGTACGGCTTCTGACTTTGATTCACTGGCGTCATTTTTCATTCGTGATATTAATTTGAATCTCCGCCCCGTGGCAAAAGAGAAGAACGCCATCGTCAGCCCGGTGGACGGCGTCGTTCAGACGGTTGGCATGATTAAACCCAATCAAACTTTCATGGTAAAAGGGAAGGATTATTCGTTCGCCGAACTGACGGGGTTTAAAAGCGCCGATCACAAGTATAACGGCGGGTGTTTTGCCGTGCTTTATCTGAGCCCGAGACATTACCACCGCTTCCATTCTCCCGTCAGCTGCACGTATCAGAAGCTGGCCGAGCTAGGGAAACGCTCCTATCCCGTTAATACGATGGGATTGAAGTACGGGAAAGATGTGCTCTCAAAAAATTACCGTTATGTGTACGAGCTGACCCGTGCTGACCAGCAGATGCTCATGATTCCGGTAGGTGCGATGAATATTAACTCGATCGTTCAGACAAACACCGGAAACAGGCTTGAGACGGGGGAAGAGCTGGGCTATTTTTCATTTGGATCGACCGTTATTTTAGTATTCGAGAAAGATATGTTTACCCCTTCGGATAACCTGACTGAAGGCCGTGAATTACAGGTCGGTCAGATCATCGGTTATGCGGAGTCACAGGAGGAGGCGTCCGCTTTATAAAAGCTGCTCCTCTTTTTTATATGGTGTAAGGAAGTGAACATTATGGAAGAAAAGGATTTGGCAAAGCTGATAGAGCAGTACCAGCATACAGGGGATCAGCAAATTCTTGAAGCCGTGCGGGACGCATGCCGGCCTGTCGTTGAGGCGCTTATCTCAGAAATGGCTGAAGACAGCGCCGATCTTCTGCGGGCAAAAGGCCGTGACCGTTTTCCGTTTATTATCGGCAAGTATCAGACCGCGGCCGGCCTTTCGCTTGAGACCTTTTTGCGCAACACGTATCGGTTTTATTTTCAGCAGGTTTTAAAAGGCGAAGCGTGACTGGAAGAAAGAGTCCGGACGGAAATGTTCATCTTTCGCCCGTTTTCCTGTATGATATAGTAGAGTGTGCGATCATTAATTTAATTGAACAGGGTGTATAAATCATGGAAAAACAATATAGAGTTTTACTTTATTATAAATATGTAAAGATTGATGAGCCTGAGGAGTTCACGGCTCAGCATTTGAAGTTTTGTAAGGAGCTCGGTCTGTTAGGCCGTATTTTGATTTCTGAGGAAGGCATTAACGGTACGGTGTCCGGAACGGTTGAACAGACGGAACAATACATGAATGCGCTGAAAGCTGATCCGCGCTTTGCCGACATGCCGATCAAAATTGACGAGGCTGACGGACATGCATTCCGCAAAATGTTTGTGCGCCATAAAAAAGAATTGGTGACGCTTCGTCTCGAAGATGATGTTGATCCGAATGTCACGACGGGCAAGCATTTGAAACCGAAAGACTTTTATGAGCAAATGCAGGATCCTGACACGATCGTGATCGACGCCAGAAACGACTATGAGTATGACCTCGGTCATTTCCGCGGAGCGGTCAGACCTGATATTGAGGCGTTCCGTGAGCTGCCGGACTGGATTGAAGAGCACAAAGACATGCTTGAAGGCAAAAAAATCCTCACGTACTGCACAGGCGGCGTACGCTGTGAGAAATTTTCCGGCTGGCTGCTGAAGAAGGGCTTTGAAGACGTGTCCCAGCTTGACGGCGGTATCGTCACTTACGGTAAAGATCCTGAAGTGAAAGGGCAGCTGTGGGACGGACAGTGCTACGTGTTTGACGAAAGAATCAGCGTACCGGTCAACCGCGTAGAGCACGTTATCATCGGAAAAGATTATTTCACGGGCGAGCCGTGCGAGCGTTATGTGAACTGCGCAAATCCGGCATGTAATAAAAAAATGATCTGCACACCTGAGAATGAATACAAATACATGCGCAGCTGCAGTCACGAATGCCGTACGAACGAACGCAACATGTATGTGAAAGAGCACGAAATGACTCAGGAAGAAATCAATGAACGCCTTGCTTTGATTGAAAAAGAGGATCATGCGGCGATTGATTAATAGAAAAGACCACCAATGAGGTGGTCTTTTTTGTGTTTACATACTTTCTGTCCGGGCGGTCTGGTCTGCCGTGACGGGTCCTTTATATTTGAATGCTTTTTCCCACTTGGACACGACGATGCAGGCGACCGCATGGCCGGGCACGTTGACGCCGGTTCTCGCCATGTCCATGACGCGGTCGACACCGGCAATGATGGCGACGCCTTCCGCGGGGAGACCGACGGCGTTCGCTGTCGCCAGAAGCACGACGAGTGAGCCTGACGGGACGGCGGCAATGCCTTTGCTTGTCATGACGAGCACAAGCATCATCAGAAGCTGCTGAGAAAGCGGCATCTCCACATGAAACGCCTGCGCCAGAAAAATACAGGACACCGATAAATAGAGGCTTGAGCCGTCACAGTTCAGCGATAAACCTGACGGAACCACAAAGGAGACCACCCGCTTCGGACAGCCGTATTTCTCCATCCGATCCATCAGCTGAGGCAGAATGGTTTCTGTGCTTGTCGTGGAGAAAGCGATCAAAAACAGATCCCAAATCATTTTCAGCACTTCAAAGTACTTGATTTTAAAGATAAGCCCCACGATCGGAAACAGAACGAAGAGTATCAGGAACAGCCCGAGGAACACAGTGCCGATCAGCTTCAGCATCGGAAGCAAAAGCGCGATTCCGAATTGCCCGACGGAGGCGGCCATAAGGGCGAGAACGCCGATCGGAGCGGTGACCATCACCATCTGCGTCAGCTTGAACATAATATTTGCCGTGGATTCGAAGAAACTCATGACAGGTGCGGAGGCTTTGCCGATGCCGGCTGCGGCAACACCGAATAAAATCGCGAAAAAAATGACGGCGAGAAGATCGTTTTTCGCCATAACGTCAATGATATTAACGGGGATAATATCAAGAAGCATTTGTTTCAGGTCGACAACTTTTTCCGTATAGCCGGAAAGCTCGTGAATATCTTTTTTAGCAAGATGAGAAAGGTTAAGTCCGACTCCCGGCTTCAGCACGTTCGCCAATAACAGACCGAGCGCCAGAACAAGCGTCGTAATCACTTCGAACCAAATAATCGTTTTGATGCCGAGACTGCCCATTTTTTTCATACTGCCGCTGCCGGCGGCTCCGATGACAATGGTTGAAAACACGATCGGCACAACAATCATTTTAATCAGGCGGATAAATCCGTCTCCGACGGGCCGCAGCGCCATCCCGAAATCCGGGAAGAAATGGCCGATCAATGCTCCGATGGCTAAAGCGATCAAAATCTGGAATGCGATAAATTTTTTCAAGCGAATCCCCCTTTTACTTGCGCATTTCATACGTAATTCGTGAAGCAGGCGGCAACCACCTTCCTATCCGCCATAAATTTGTCACATTATTGACTGTGCGATAGAAAGGATTGTTTTACATTATGTAAGCGCAATCATTCAATATGACAGAAAGTCCTCATTGGAAAAAATGAAGGAGCATAAGAATAAAGAAAGATTTCCGATGAAAATATTAAAAATTTTGATAATTATCCTCTTATAAGTGGTATATTTGATATGATATGGTCAACTGCATTCTCATATATCTGTGCATACAAGATTCGGGACAGAAAAAACATGCAGCCTAGAAAAGACTGAAAATTTAAACAATTATAAGAAAGGTGTGCTTTTGTTGAATCAACTGATTGAAAGACGTAAGGTCACAGCAAGAAAAGAAAAACCGGATTCCGCTTCATTGGGATTTGGCAAGTACTTCACAGATTACATGTTTGTTATGGATTACGAAGAGGAGAGAGGGTGGCATGATCCGAGAATCACCCCTTATGAACCGGTCCATCTTGATCCGTCCGCATCCGTTTTCCATTACGGGCAGGCCGTATTTGAAGGGCTGAAGGCTTACAGGTCAGAAGACGGCCGGGTGTTGATGTTCCGTCCAGACCAAAATATAAAACGGCTGAATAAATCGTTACGGCGGATGAGCATGCCGCCTCTTGACGAGAAGCTGGCGCTGGAAGCATTGATACAATTGGTGGAGCTGGAGCAGGAATGGATACCGATAGAAAAAGGAACCTCTTTATATATCCGTCCGTTTGTAATTGCGACTGAGCCTTCTTTAGGCGTCCGGCCTTCAAAGCGTTACAAGTTCATGGTTGTTCTGACGCCTGTCGGTTCGTATTACGGCGATCAGCTGAAACCGATCCGTATTTATGTGGAGGATGAGTATGTGCGTGCCGTCACCGGCGGAGTGGGCGACGTCAAAACGTCCGGAAATTATGCGGCCAGCTTACAGGCTCAGCGGAAAGCCGAAGAACTGGGGTATGATCAGGTGCTTTGGCTTGACGGGGTGGAAAAGAAATATGCCGAAGAGGTAGGGAGTATGAATATCTTTTTCATCATAAACGGAGAGGCCGTAACACCGGCATTAAACGGAAGCATTCTCGGGGGCATCACACGCGCATCTGTGATAGAGCTGTTAAAAAGCTGGGGCATCCGCGTCAGGGAAGAACAGGTCGCCATTGATGATATCTATGAGGCTGCGATGAGAGGCGAGGTGTCAGAGGTATTCGGTACAGGAACCGCGGCCGTCATCTCGCCGGTCGGCGCGCTGCACATTCACGGAGAAACAATTGAACTGAATAACGGTTTGATCGGTGAAGTGTCAGAAAGGCTCTATGAAACGATTGCCGGCATCCAAGTCGGGAAGGTGCGGGATTCGTTCAGATGGGTGGTTGAAGTATAAATGAAAAAAGAACCCTTGCGCTGCAGGGTTCTTTTTTCGGTTATTGGGATTTTACGGCTTGCACGCGGGCTCTGCTTTTCCGGTTTTTCAAGTAATAAGCGCTGTAGCAAACGGCCATAAATGCAATTCCGCAATAAAGGGCGATGGCCTGGTTCGGATCAAAAGCGATGCCGATACAGGAGGCGAGGCATAGGAGAAAGGCCGCTATCGGTACGGCCGGATATCCCGGTGTCCTGTATTTCAAGTCTGAAAGCTGGTGCCCTTCTGTAAGAAACCGTCTTCGGAACAAAAATTGCGATGCGGCGATGCTCATCCACACAGCCACTACCGCAAATCCTGAGACGGAGACGAGAACAAGATAGACTGTATCCGCTGCAAATACGCTTGACAATAACGACAGAATGCCGCCGATCATACTGAAGATCAGAGCGTTAAAAGGAATGCCTTTAGAGGTCAGCCTGGCAAAGGCGGGATGAAGCTCCCCTTCTTTAGACAGGGACCACAGCATACGTGATGACGCGTACAGCCCTGAATTGGCCGCAGACAGAAGCGCCGTTAAAATGACGAAATTCATCAGATCGGCCGCATAAGGCACGCCGATTCTGTCAAATACCGTGACAAACGGGCTTTCAATCACACCGGCTTCCTTGATGGAGATCATCCCTGACAGCACAAAAATCGTTCCGATAAAGAAAAGCGCCAGCCGCCAGACTGTGGTCTTAATGGCGCGCGGAACGGTTTTTTCCGGATCGGCGCTTTCTCCTGCGGCGATTCCGATCAATTCCGTCCCTGAAAAAGCGAAGTTTACTGAAAGCATCGTCATTAGTATCGGGAAAAAGCCATTTGGAAAAAGGCTGCCGCCATCCGTAAAGTTCGACAGCATAGGTGCGGCCTCACCGCTTTTCATCGGGACGAGGCCGAACATCGCCGCTCCGCCCAATAAAATAAACAGTAAGATGGCTAAGACTTTAATGCTTGAGAACCAAAACTCCGATTCAGCAAAAAATTTCACGGAGAAGGCGTTTAATAAAAAGATGAAAAGAGCGAATACCGCACTCCACATCCAAACTGAAGTATGCGGGAACCAACGCTGCATGAAAAGCCCGGCCGCCGTGAATTCAGAGCCCAGCGCCACCGCCCACGTCAGCCAGTACAGCCATGCGACCGTAAAGCCCGTCGCGGGCCCGATATAGGTCTTCGCATAGGTGTGGAATGCGCCCGTCACCGGCATGGCCACTGACAGTTCGCCGAGGCAAAGCATGACAAGATAGACGATGCCCGCGCCCAAAAGGTAAGCGAAAATGGTGCCCGCCGGACCCGCCTGATGAATGGTATACCCAGAGCTTAAAAACAGCCCCGTTCCGATCACACCTCCGAGTGATAGCATAAAGAGGTGTCTGCTTTTCATACTTCTCTGAAAATTCGTCTCGTTCTTGTTGTTCATTGTTTTCCAACTTTCTGCGAGGGCCGTCTTAATAAAAAATCTCATGCCGGCGAACGGCACGAGATTCCGGCGAACCGGCTTTTTGAATAGAATATACAAACTATTCCGATTAGTCAAGTTGTTTTTAAGGTCTTGGCCCAATCGGCAATGGCTTGGATGTCCGCAGGTTTCGTCCGGCAGCAGCCTCCGATCAGGCTCACGCCGTTTTCGTACCAGCTTTGCGCGCTTTTTCCGAAATGGTTTTCGCACGCTGCGCCTTTCCAGGTTTTTGTCACTGGGTCATATTGTTCGCCGGAGTTCGGATAGGCGATAATCGGTTTGGACGTTGCCCGTTTGATTTCTTGTACCAGCTGCGGAATATGTTCGATCGGTGTGCAGTTGATGCCGATCGCTGCGATTTGGCTGCCGGAGCCGAGCAGGGCCGCGCATTCGGAAATAGGCGTGCCTTCGCTGATATGCCGTCCGTCTTTGGCGCTGAAGCTGATCCATGCATAAGTGCCGGGGAATTCCTCCAGCAGCCTTGTGATCGCTTTTGCTTCTGACAGGCACGGAATGGTCTCACAGGCCAAAAGATCGGCGCCGGATTCTATGAGGGCTTTCATCCGGGGGCGGTGAAAGCTGATCAGCTCATCCTCCGTCACTTCGTAATGCCCGCGATATTCTGAGCCGTCAGCGAGGCTCGCGCCGTAAGGTCCGATAGAAGCGGCGACCAAAGGTTTGGGCCGGTGTAAACGGTTTTCTTCATGCGCCCAAAATTCATCGCGTGCTTGCGCGGCAAGTTCAACAGATGTCTGAATGAGACGTATCGCATCGGTTTCAGGGATACCGCGCGCTGCAAATCCTTCGATTGTCGATTGATAACTGGCGGTGATCGCGCAATCAGCGCCGGCGGCAAAATATTCTGCATGCACCTGTTTGATCAGTTCCGGCCTCTCCAAAAGAATTTTGGCCGACCACAGATCGTCATGTAAATCACAGCCCATCCGCTCAAGCTCGGTTGCCATCGCGCCGTCTATGATCATCACCGGGTATTCATTTAATATTTGTGTAATGGGATTCATAGGCCTTCCTTTCTGACTTTACTGAAAATATATAAAAAGGGTAATGGACGCTATTCTCTTTGTCAATGAACCGGCAGAAAAAAGGTGTTCAGGACGCTGCCCGAACACCTTTTGTTTAGGAAATGTGTTTGCCTTTCGCACTTTTCGCGATGTCTGAATACTCCCAGCAGTCGATCCCGTCATCATCAGGGAGCACATCTCTGTAAAAGACGGGGTCCTTTCCGGCTTTCTTTTGCCGGACATAATCGCTCAAAGCGGCAAACGCTTTTTTCGACAGAAGGAAAATCGCGATTAAGTTCACGACCACCATTAAGCCCATGAACAAGTCAGCCATATCCCACACAAGCTGGACTTTGGAAATACAGCCGAACAGTACCATTCCGAGCACACAGATACGGTAAATGAACAGCCATTTTTTGTTCTGGCTTAAAAATCCGATATTGGTTTCTCCGTAATAATAGTTGCCCATCAGAGCGCTGAAGCCGAACAAAAGCATTAAGACGGCAAGGAAACCTGACGCCCACGCGCCGACATGGTCGCTCAAGGCGGCCTGAGAAAGCGCGATGCCGCTCAGTCCCGGCTGGTGATAAGCGTCTGAAAATAAAATGATAAGCGCCGTGCTTGTGCAAATGACGAGCGTATCCGTCAGGACGCCGAATGCCTGAATGAGCCCCTGTTTCACCGGGTGGCTCGTCGTAGCTGTCGCCGCCGCGTTCGGAGCGCTTCCCATACCCGCTTCATTTGAGAAAATCCCGCGTCTTACACCTTGCATCAAGGCCGCACCTAAAGCACCGCCCGCTGCCTGATCAATGCCGAACGCATTTTTTACGATTAGCGACAGAACGCCGGGCAATTGGGTGATGTTCGTCAGAATGACAAAGAAAGCGACACCGATATATAAAACGGCCAAAACGACTACGATGTATTCCGCCATTTTCGCAATCCGTTTGACGCCGCCGAAGATTACGCCGCCGAAAACCAAGATTAAAATAATGCCCAATGTAAGCCGGCTGGTGCCGAATGCGTTTTGAAAGGCGACGCTGATCGTATTGGATTGAACGGAATTAAAAACAACCCCGAATGACAGTGTGATTAATACGGCGAACAGCGCGCCCATCCAGCGTTTCTTCAGGCCCTTTTCCATGTAATAGGCCGGGCCCCCGCGGAATCCGTTTTGATCTTTTACTTTATAAATTTGGGCCAGCGTGCTTTCAACAAAGCTTGAAGCCGAACCGATGACTGCGATAATCCACATCCAGAAAATAGCGCCCGGACCGCCGAGTGAGATCGCAATGGCGATTCCGGTAATATTCCCGGTTCCGACACGCGCCGCCATACTGATGCAAAATGCCTGAAACGGGGAAATGCTGTTTTTTGTCCGGGCGGCCGCGCCTTCCTTCAAAACCCGGATCATTTCCTTCAGCATGCGGACTTGCAGACCCTTTGATCTGAACGTAAAAAACAGTCCCAGAGAAAGAAGCAGTACGATTAACAGTTTTGACCATAAAAAATCATTTGCCGAGCCGATTACATTTTCAAGGAATTCCTGCATCCAATCACCTCTTGGTTCGTTTGATTAAAAAATACTGAGCTCCCACTCCTGTGCGATATGTTTCAGCAGCATGCCGCCGGTCAGGCTGTTGCCGTATTCATCAATGGCCGGACCGTAAATGCCGATGCCGCAGCCGTTATGAAAAGGCTGTTCTCTTCTGGCGCTTGGGGGAACCAATGCCATAATGCCGCCGGATACCCCGCTTTTGGCAGGGACGCCGACGAAAGCCGCATATTTGCCTGACGCATTGTACATCCCGCACGTCAGCATCAGGGCTTTGGCGAGTTTCGCGACATCTTTCGGAATGACCTGTTCCCGTCGGATCGGATGGTAGCCGTCATGCGCAAGTATCAATCCGATTAAAGCGATGTCCTCGGTTGTACCCTCCATGGCGCACTGCTTTAAATACACTTCAAGTGTTTCTTCCACATCCGCCTCGAGAAAGTTCGTTTCTTTTAAATAGTAGGCGAGCGCTCGGTTCCGATGCGCGGTCTGCCATTCAGAACGGAAGACCTCCTCGTGAATGTGAGGCCGTTTTCCTATTAATTTTTCAAAAACGGAAAAGAGATATTCTAATTTATCATGCGCCGTTTCACCCGGAAGCAGCGAGGCGACGGTAATGGCGCCGGCATTGATCATCGGGTTGAAGGGCTTCCCGGGTTTATGGATTTCAAGCCGGATGATAGAATTAAACGCATCACCCGTCGGCTCCACATCCACACGATCCAGCACGTAAGAAATGCCTCTGTTCATACAGGCGGCAATAAAGCTGATGACTTTTGAGATGCTCTGCAATGTGAAAGGGACATTCCATTCACCGGCATGAATCATTGAGCCATCCGGCTCTAATATGCAAATGCCCAGCTGAGAGTCGTTGATTTCTCCGAGGGCGGGTATATAATTTGCGCTTTTTCCATTGACGGAAAACGGTCGGTAATGCTCCACCCAATCTTGTAAAAGTGAAGCCAGTTCCTCTTTTTCAAGGCGCTCTCTGACCATATCTTTCATAACATTCCTCCTCTATTGCAAGCCTGTCCGAAGCGGAACCCGGTCTTGGAAAACGTTTTCAAAAATAGCGTGTTCCATGTTAATGTATAATGACATCTACAGAATCATACAAAATACGACAAAATCATTCTTAAAATAAGCCGATAGATTTATAAATCAGCCGGAGTGTCCCGCCATTCGGGTCTAAAGAAATTTGCGGACTGTATCGGTCTTGTTCAAAATAGACAGAAGAAGGAAGTGATTATGATCAGGCTCGACTATTTACTGAAAAAAGACGGCTACCTTTTCGCCCTTATGCTGATCACCGTGCCGCTGGCGGGGGAACTGAAATTTTACCCCCTGAATGAGGTATATCGGATCAGCTTCGGCGCCCCGGCTTTTTTCTTTTTTCTGCTGCTGCTTCGGCATGTGCCGGCAGTATTGTCAGGGCTGTTGACAGGTGCAGCCGTTGTGGCATTCCGGATCGGCCTGGCGTGCTGGGGAGGAGAGCATGCCGGCTTTACGGAGGCTTTTTTCAGCCAATATCCCAGTTTCTTTTTTTACTTTACATATGCCTGCTTGTTTTATGTGCTGAAGGTCAGGCTTTTTTGGGATCGGCCGCTGATGATCGGGTTTCTCGGTTTTCTCATTGAAATTGCGTCCGATGCAGTTGAAATGACGGTTCAGTTTTCCGGCGGCCGGCAGATTGTGATGCCGGACAAGCTGGCGGATATCGCAGTTATCGCTGTTTCTCACACATTTATTGTGCTGAGTTTTTTCAATGTGATGAAGCTGCACGAATCTCAGGTCAGGGAAAAACAAACGAGAAAGCAGCATGAGCACATGCTGATGATTGTGTCTAACTTATATGAAGAAACGATTCATTTGAAAAAAACGCTGAAAACGACAGAGCATGTGACGAAAGAATCCTATCAGCTGTATCGGGAAATGAGCGGGAACGACCGGGAGCTCGGGAGCCGAATGCTGCGCCTTGCGGGAGAAATTCATGAAGTGAAAAAAGACAATCAGCGAATATTCGCCGGCCTGTCGAAGCTGATTTCCAATGAGAGATTCCGGGATTACATGAATGCCGCCGCTCTGGTCGGCATCGTCATCCGAATCAATGAAAAATACGCCGAATCTTTAGGCAAGGACATTCAATTCCGGAGCGTGATTGAAGGAGAACATCCCGATTATCACGTCTTTACCGTCCTGTCGATCTTAAATAATCTGACCGCCAATGCCGTCGAAGCCATGGGAGACAGGGGTGAGATCCGCCTCGCACTGCGCAGGGCTGAGGGGGAGATGGCCGAATTTCAGGCTGAAGATGACGGTCCCGGCATTCCGGAAAAAATCGGAGAGGTCGTTTATGATCCCGGGTTTACATCCAAATACGATGAATTCGGCACACCTTCAACGGGCATCGGGCTTACTTACGTGAAGGAAATCGTAACTGAACTTGACGGAGACATTTCCTTTCACAACAAGCCAAAAGGCGTCATATTTACGATTAGACTGCCGGTGAAGCATTTGATTGCAGAAAGGATGAACTCATAATATGCGTTTTTTTATAGCTGATGATGACCGGGCGATCCGTTCCATTTTAAAACAGATGATCGAGGACGAGGACTTAGGCGAAGTCGTCGGTGAGGCAGAGGACGGAAGCCAGATTGAAGGGCATTATCTCCATTTTAAGCAAGTCGATATTTTATTAATTGATCTGCTGATGCCGGGGCGGGACGGGATTGAGACGATCCGGCATCTTCAGGGCTCGTACAACGGAAAAGCGGTGATGATATCGCAGGTGGAGGCAAAGGAAATGGTGGGAGAAGCTTATTCTCTCGGCATCGAATACTTTATCCACAAACCGATCAACAAAATCGAGATCGTCACCGTTTTGCGAAAAGTAAAAGAGCGGATTGAACTGGAAACCTCGATCGGCGACATCCAACACTCGTTAAGCCGCCTTATTCAGCGGAATGAGCCGAAAAAAAACGGGCCGGGGGGGATGCACGAGAAATCAATCAAAGAAACAGGAAAATTTCTTTTATCGGAATTAGGCATCGTGGGAGAAAGCGGGGCGCATGACCTCATGGCCGTCCTTCACTATTTATTTGAGGATGAACAGGCGGAAAGAAACATCCCGTCTTTAAAGCAGATGTTTACAAACACCGCCATCCGGAAGCTGGGGCCTGCGGCGGCACAAGCCGAGGTTAACAGGGAAATCAAAGCCTCGGAACAGCGGATCAGAAGGGCCGTCATTCATTCGTTAAACCATTTTGCTTCATTGGGCACAACGGATTTTTCAAACCCCAAATTTGAATATTACGCCTCGAAATTCTTTGATTTCCCCGCTGTCAGCAAGAGAATGAAAGAAATGCAGGCTAAGGAAACCGTGCCGCTTTCTCCGGTTAAAGTGAATATGAAAAAATTCATTCACGTCTTTTTTTTGGAGGCGAAAGATTTACGCGAAGGATCAAAATTTGTCAGCGGAGGCAGCCGGTAAGCTGGCTTTGGAATAGATGGCAAACGTGGATAAATGACAGTTCGTACTGGCCTGATTTTTCCGCGCTGATCCATGGCTTGCACCCTCCGCATATTTTTGTAAACGAAAATCAGCATGTGACAGAATGGCAGGCCGCTTACCCTGTGGAAACGGCGAAGTTCGCGCTTCAGACGGGGCAAGAGGAGCATATGCAAATGGCGCGGGACATGCTCGGCCTGTCCGATCCGAAAGGTTATTGACTTCCGCCGGATGACAGCGTATGATACATTTTAAAATAAAAGAACGGATGAACAATGCTGAGGAAGAGTAAGTACGCATCAGCGCGCGGGGTTCAGAGAGTCGGTGGCCGCTGTGAACCGATCCCCGTCCGGTGCCGAATGGGCTTCTGAATTGCTGCGCTGAAATGACAGTAGGCGGTGCCGGGATTCTTTCCCCGTTATCAAGAAAGGAGTATTGAAACCGTGTGTTTCTGTACTTTTTGAGAGAATGGCTTTTCAGCCGTTAATAAAGGTGGCACCGCGAAAACCTCGTCCTTTGATGGACGGGGTTTTTTTGTGTTTTTAAGGAGGTGATGGCCATGGAAAGTGACTGGAGACGGACAGACAATCAAAAAAGGAGGGATATTCATGGTGATCGCAACCGACGATCTTGAGCTCACGTGTCCGCATTGTGAAGGAACCGGCGAGGAGAAGGAAGGGATGCCCTGTCCGAAGTGCGGCGCGAAGGGCGTCATATTGACCGCTCAAGGAAACACGCTGCTGCATTTTATCAGAAAGCATATTGATCAGTGAAATCAAACGAAAAAGGCCGTTATCCGGCCTTCAGGCTGTCGAGAAAATCTCGACAGCCTTTATTTTTCCCTTAAGATATCCATTCCCCCTGT
Source organism: Bacillus sp. KS1 (assembly GCF_020075515.1). Taxonomy (NCBI): domain Bacteria; kingdom Bacillati; phylum Bacillota; class Bacilli; order Caryophanales; family Bacillaceae; genus Bacillus; species Bacillus sp. KS1. The sequence goes on from NZ_JACAWW010000014.1 coordinate 75,145, forward strand.
TATAAAATAAAAGAAAGACTGAAAAAATGGCTTTCTCATGTTCCGCACAAGAAATTTTTCTCAAAACACAGCCGAAGTCGTTCTGTTTGACCAACTCGTCGAAGAGGATCACCTTCTTCGAAAAATTGATAAATACATAGACTTCTCTTTCATCGTTGAAAAGGTCAAACCTTACTGCAGCGCTCACTTGATCCGCTGATCTTATTCAAAATGATGAAGAAGATTGCCACATACCCAGCCAAGCAAGGCTAGGCATGTGGGAGTGCTTTTTCTGCACCTGAAATCAAATGAATATGTAAAGAAACAGCACGAAACAAAAAAGCTTGCAGAAAAAACATCATTTTCTCTACAAGCTGCTTTTTCATTCTTCAAAATAAGGATTCACATGGATGAGCACTTCTTCAACATCTGAAAAGTGTCTTTTGATTTCATTTCGGATTTCGCGGGCAATATCGTGTCCCTGCTTAATCGTCAAATCATGATCCAAAGATAACCGGACATCAAGCAATTTATAGTGGCCGTGTTCTCTTGCTCGGATTTTATCGAGCCGTTTGACTTGAGGGCAATGCAAAATAATCGCTTTATATTCCTCTATCAGTTCGGGATCAACACTTTTTTCCATGAGAACGTCAACAGACGGCCTGATTAATTCCATTGAAATCTTAAAAATGAGGTACGCCACGATGACACTGGCAATTGCATCGGCGTACAACAGATAGGACCATCCGTATGTGTTCCCGATAATCGCCAATAGGACGCCGATAAAAGCGGCAAGAGAGGCAACGATATCGCCTTTATGATCGTATGCAATCGCTATAATCGCTTTACTGTTCCATTTTTCCCCTTGTTTGATCGAATAACGATATAAGATCTGCTTAGCCGCGTAGGATATCAGAGCCGCAAACAATGCGCTGTATTGCGGGATGCTTGGGCCCTCAACAAAGGACGAAATCGCTTCTATTAGAATATACACGGAAACGAGCACTAATATTATTCCTACAATCGCTTCGCTGATGACCTCAGCTTTGCCATGCCCGAAAGGATGGTCTTGATCGGGCGGCTTATTAGAAATGCCGATGACGGCCAGGACAGCAATTGAAGCCACGACATCCGCTGCAGAATGTATACCGTCGGCAAAAACTGCTTCACTATCGCCTATCAGTCCAAAAAAGATCTTTCCTGCCATTAAGATCAGATTGGCTATCAATGCAATCAAAGCAACTTTTTTGCTTATTTGTTCTCTTTCACTTGTCATTTTTTCCTCCTATAAAACTGCACAAAAAAAATAGGGGCGCTTTTGATTCGCTCTCCGTATCCTTTCTTGTGTAATCACTTTGCTTATCGTACCAATTCAGTTTCGAGTGGGTCTATAGCAAGGTTGTTTCCTGTTTCCTAATAAATAAGGTGACAGAAAAAAAGTTGGAGCAGGGCTAAACAGTACACAGACAAAATGGCGCTGAATTTATAAATGAACTGTTGACATTTGAGTATTTATCTTTTATTATTATCTCGAATTCAAGATTTTTTAATTCGAGATAATTTAATTAGAGTGCAGGATAAGAACCTGCCGATCGTTTGATTCACGAAAAGATCAGTGAAGAGAACGTTTCGTTTTTTAATCATACGTTATTTGATTTTTTATACTATAATATCTCGAATTCGAGATAAAAGGGGTACGAGAAAAATGGCTGAATTTGTACAGCTAGTGAATGAAAGAAGATCTGCAAGCAACTTTCTTCCAGAACATCCAATCACAAGAGATGAGCTCAACGAAATGTTTGAATTGGTTGCGCTGGCTCCATCAGCTTTTAATTTGCAGCATACAAAATATGTGACGGTTCTTGACCCGGATGTAAAAGAAAAGCTGAAGCATGCCGCAAACGGACAATATAAAGTGTTTAGCTCATCAGCGGTTCTTTTGGTTTTAGGGGATAAGCAGGCATATCAGCAAGCGGCTGACATCTATGAAGGATTGAAGCTGCTTGGGGTATTAAATAAACAAGAGTATGATCACATGGTTCAAGACACCGTTTCGTTTTATGAAAACAAGGGAGAACCATTTAAGAGAGATGAGGCGATAAGAAATGCTTCACTTTCTGCGATGATGTTTATGCTGAGTGCTAAGGAAAAAGGCTGGGACACCTGTCCGATGATAGGGTTTGATCCTGAAGCCGTGAAACAGATTTTGAAGATAGATGATCAATTTGAAGTTGTCATGATGATTACAATCGGTAAAGAAAAAATAGAAAGCAGAAGGCCGCGCGGCTACCGAAAGCCTGTGAATGAGTTTGTGGAGTATATTTAAATATTTGTAAAGGAGCGGATAAAAATGGCTAAAAAAACGATGGGAATCCATCATATTACAGCAATTGTCGGTCACCCTCAAGAGAATGCTGATTTCTACGCTGGAGTGCTGGGGCTGCGATTGGTCAAGCAAACGGTCAATTTTGATGATCCGGGTACGTATCACCTTTATTTTGGGGATGAAGGCGGGAAGCCGGGAACAATCATCACATTCTTTCCGTGGGCGGACGCCCGTCAAGGCATCATTGGAGACGGACAGGTTGGCGTGACATCTTACGTCGTGCCGAGAGGTGCTATGGCATTTTGGGAAAAGAGACTTGAAAAGTTCAACGTGCCATACACAAAAATCGAGCGTTTTGGAGAACAATATATAGAATTTGATGACCCGCATGGCCTGCATTTAGAAATCGTGGAAAGAGAAGCAGGGGACGCGAATACGTGGACTTTCGGAGATGTAACCCCGGATGTTGCCATTAAAGGCTTTGGCGGTGCAACCCTGTTATCAGCACAGCCTGAAAAAACAGGTGAATTGCTGGAAAACATCATGGGGCTTGAGCGAGTCGGCAAAGAAGGAGACTTCGTTCGTTATCGTTCTGCCGGTGATATCGGAAATGTGATTGATCTTAAATTAACGCCTATCGGCCGCGGGCAAATGGGTGTCGGCACGGTCCATCACATTGCTTGGCGGGCTCAGGATGACGAAGATCAATTAGATTGGCAAAGATTCATTGCTGCGAACGGATATGGTGTGACTCCTGTTCAGGATAGAAACTATTTTAATGCGGTTTACTTCAGAGAACACGGGGAAATCTTATTTGAGATCGCAACTGATCCGCCGGGCTTTGCCCATGATGAGTCACAAGAAACAATGGGCGGAAAATTGATGCTCCCTGAGCAGTATGAACCGCACCGGGCTCATATTGAACAAGGGCTGCTGCCGTTTGAAGTGAGAGAATTAGATTGATTGATAGATGAACGTGAAGCATGAAGAAAAATAATAAGACATACATTTAACAGATGTTTGCTGGAAGCGACTGTTGGTAAACAAGCTGCCTTGCAGCACATTATATAATATGAAAAATAAGGAGAGATAAAAATGGAAGATGCAGGACTATTACTTATTCGAATCATGATTGGTGTGGTGTTTCTGTTTTATGGATCACAAAAATTATTCGGCTGGTTTGGCGGATACGGGATTAAAGGAACCGGACAATGGTTCGAGTCAATTGGAGTTAAACCAGGCAATGCCGCGGCTGCTTTATCAGGTCTCGGGGAACTCGCAAGCGGAATTTTATTTATTTTAGGTTTATTCCTCCCGCTTGGAGCTGCTATTATAACGATCATTATGTTAGGTGCCATTGTAAAAGTTCATGGAGCGAAAGGGTTTGCGAACGGTGCCGGCGGTTTTGAATATAACTTGGTGCTGATTGCAGTCTCCATCGGAGTTGCACTCATCGGTTCAGGGGCGTACGCTTTGCATTTTTAATATAAGTATCTAAGAACAGTTACTGAAAAGCGGTAACTGTTCTTTTATTTTTCAAGCACAACGTTAAGGAATAGCAAAAAAGCGGATATGATCAATATAAATGTGTATAGTGAATGTACGAGTATTGATGAGCTTGGTCATGGAAGACGAGCCGATTTGAAGGAGGATTTTGATGAAAGAGCTGACAGACTTACATTCATTAGATTCTATCGAGAATTTTATTAAGCAGCATCAATTCAGTTTTATCTACATTTCAAGACCCGCCTGTACAGTATGTCACGCTGTTCTGCCGCAGCTCAGAAAAGTATTGGATCAGTTTCCGAATATCAAATTGGGGCATACCAACGCTGACGAGGTAGAAGAGGTTGCCGGCAGATTTTCAGTCTTCACTGTCCCCGTGCTTCTTTTGTTCATTGATGGGACTGAGTTTCTGAGAGAAGCCCGCTTTGTTCATTTTGAACAGCTCGAAGAAAGGCTGAAAAGGGTTTATCAGTTATATCAAGATGTATAAAATGTTTATACTTTACAAATAAAAAGCCCCCTTTAAGGGGCTCAGGCTGTCGAGAAAATCTCGACAGCCTTTATTTTCCCCTTAAAATATCCATTCCCCTGTCATAAAATAAAAGAAAGTCAGAAAAGGACGGTGTCTTTCTCATGTTCCGCACAAGAAACGCTTGCAGAAAAAACATCATTTTTTCTACAAGCTGAAGGCCGTTATCCGGCCTTTTTTACGTTATTCGGACCGGGGTTCTAAAAAACGGGACCCGCCCAAGTCTTTTCTCATCAGATAAATATGGAAAAAATATTCTCCGACGGCGATGATGACGGCGGAAATAAGAGCGGCAAACGCCAGTCTTCCTCCGGAAATGCCCATGGACAGCGGCATTCCCATCAGCCAGACAACAAGAAACGCGATTCCGAAATCAGCGGACGCCGCCGTGATATTATTCCATCTCGGAAGCACGTACAGGTCGCCCGTAAAGTAGGAAACGGCTCCCAGCACAATGGTCATCAGCAGCACGTCGCCGAATGTAAAGCGAAAACCTAAGCCGAGTATCAGATACAGAATAATGATGGTCATAATGCCTTTAATGGCAAGCGCTTTAATGTGTTCCATGCGAATTCCTCCTTATGGAAATCATGTTAGTATGTTTCCTCATAACGTGAAATATAAACCCTTTTTTCGTGAACATTTGTTTTCTGGCTTTTGTCTGTCATCACTGGGCCGCTGCTGAATATGATGAAGGGAGAAAATACGGGAGGTGTCATGATGGCAGTCGTAAAAGCATCGAGCGCCGATTTGGATCTAATGGCAAGGCTGCTCAGGGCGGAAGCGGAAGGCGAAGGGAAGCAGGGAATGCTTTTGGTCGGCAATGTGGGAATCAATCGGCTGCGTGCAAATTGTTCTGATTTTAAAGGTCTGCGCACCATCAGGCAGATGGTGTTTCAGCCGCACGCGTTTGAAGCGGTGACTCACGGATATTTTTATCAAAGACCGCGCGAATCAGAGCGGAGGCTTGCCCGCCGGACGATTAACGGAGAGCGGTTTTGGCCGGCTAAGTTCAGCCTGTGGTATTTTAAGCCGCCGGGAAACTGCCCGCCGACTTGGTATGATCAGCCGTTTGTCGCCAGATTCAAATCCCACTGCTTCTATCAGCCGACAGGTGAAACGTGCGAAAACGTGTACAATACATTTTAATCCCGGGCGCACCGTTCTTAGAATGAACGGTGTTTTTTTAATTTTTTGTGAAGAAAAATAGGAAAAAAGTGTGCTTGACGGATGACAAGCCAAAAAGAAACAGAGGGGGGTTTTCTCCCGGCGGGGCAAGGTTTGTCGAAACAATGTGAAAAATGTCTCCCGCCGTCCATTTTTCAGCCTTACAAACCCTTCACACTTCTTCATAGCGGTTTAACATTTCTTTTTTATAATAAGGGCGATCAATGAGACGAAAGGGGAACTGACATGACACATGACGGCCGTTTAGATGAATGGATCAAGGAATTGGAGAACAAAAGCTTTCAGAACAATACGTTTGACCGACGCGCATTTATACAGGGCGCCGGGAAAATCGCCGGTCTTTCCCTCGGGTTAGCGATCGCGCAATCCATCGGCGCGTTTGAAGTGAATGCAGCTCCGAAATTTTCAAACTATCCGTTCACCCTCGGCGTAGCCTCCGGCGACCCGCTGTCTGACAGCGTCATTCTCTGGACGCGTCTTGCCCCTGACCCGCTGAATGGGGGCGGCATGCCGAAGCAGGCCGTGCCGGTAAAATGGGAAATCGCCGCTGATGAACATTTCCGTCACATCGTCAAACGCGGAACGGAAATGGCCAAGCCGAATCTCGGACACTCCGTCCATGTCGAGGCGGACGGGCTCAAGCCCAATAAAGTGTACTATTACCGGTTTAAAAGCGGGCATGAGCTCAGTCCCGTCGGCCGGACGAAAACGCTGCCCGCTCCCGGTGCTGACGTATCCGCCATGACGTTTGCATTTGCCTCATGCCAGCAGTATGAACACGGCTATTATACGGCGTATAAACATATGGCGAAGGAAAAGCTTGATCTCGTGTTCCATCTCGGAGATTACATTTATGAATACGGACCGAACGAATATGTGTCAAAAACGGGAAATGTCAGGACGCACAGCAGCGCTGAAGTGTATACACTGTCAGATTACCGCAACCGTCATGCCCAATACCGCTCTGATGCCAATCTGAAAGCCGCCCACGCCGCATTTCCGTGGGTCGTGACGTGGGACGATCATGAGGTGGAAAACAATTATGCCAGTATTATCCCTGAAAAAGGCCAATCCGTTGAAGCGTTTGTGCTCAGGAGGGCCGCAGCTTATCAGGCTTATTATGAACACATGCCGCTCAGGCGCATGTCATTGCCGAACGGTCCTGATATGCGGCTGTACAGGCAATTTTCTTATGGCAATTTAGCATCGTTCAATGTGCTTGATACAAGACAGTACAGAGATGATCAGGCCAACGGCGACGGGAATAAGCCGCCTTCTGATGAGTGGAGAGACCCGAAGCGCACATTGATGGGGACAGAACAGGAGCAATGGCTGTTCGGAAATTTAGCCGCTTCAAAAGCGAAGTGGAATGTGCTGGCGCAGCAAATCTTTTTCGCGCAATGGAATTTCGGAACAACCGCCAATCCGATATACAGCATGGATTCATGGGACGGCTACCCGGCTCAGCGGGAGCGGGTCATCAATTTTATAAAAAGCAAAAACCTGAACAATGTCATCGTGCTGACGGGTGATGTTCACGCAAGCTGGGCGTCAAACCTGCATACCGATTTTAATCAAACGAATTCAAAGATTTTCGGAGCCGAATTCGTCGGGACTTCCATTACATCTGGAGGAAACGGGGCGGATAAACGGGCCGATACGGATCAGATCTTAAAACAAAACCCGCATATTAAGTTTTTCAACGATTACCGCGGCTATGTCCGCTGTACGGTGACCCCTGCCCAATGGAGAGCGGATTACAGAGTGGTGCCGTACGTGACGGAGCCGGGGGCTGAGGTATCCACGCGGGCTTCATTCATTTATCAGAAAGACCAGACGGGGATTCGGAAGGTCTCTCAAGCTGCGGTTGCAGGCGGTTTAAAGCAGTCAAACGAGGTGGAAGAGGATCGTTTCTTCGCCCATAACAATGCGCATGAAAAGCAAATGAGAAAGAAACGGGCCAAAATCTCACAATAAGGAGGCACACTCATGTTTTCAAATATCGGCATTCCCGGGTTGATCCTGATCTTCGTCATCGCTCTCATCATTTTCGGACCTTCAAAGCTTCCGGAAATCGGCCGTGCCGCCGGCCGCACGCTGCTTGAATTTAAAAGCGCCGCAAAAACATTGGTCTCAAATGAAGAGCCGGACAAGCAGACAGCTGAGAAAGACAAAACGGCAGGCTGAATCCTGACATGGAGGCAGACGAATCCGCTTCTGCCTCTTTCTCTATAAGGAGGATGTACGATTGGATAAAAAAGAAACCCACTTGATCGGGCATTTAGAGGAAGTCCGGCAGCGTCTTATTAAAACCGTTATCGCCTTTCTTCTATTATTTATCGGCGCCTGCTGGTTTGTGCAGGACATTTATGACTGGCTGATCAAGGATTTGGATGGAAGGCTGGCCGTTTTAGGGCCGAGCGAGATTTTATGGGTGTATATGATGATTGCGGGAATATGCGCCCTTACGGCAACGATTCCGGTTGCCGCTTTTCAGCTCTGGCGTTTTACGGCGCCGGCTTTGACCCTGTTTGAACGCCGCGCCGCTTTGCTTTACATTCCGGGGCTTTCGGTTTTGTTTGTTATCGGAATTTCCTTCGGGTATTTTGTGCTGTTTCCGATTGTGCTCGAATTTTTAACACAATTATCCGCCGGCCATTTTGACATGGTGTTTACGGCGGACAAGTATTTTACCTTTATGCTGAATCTTACATTGCCGTTCGGATTTTTGTTTGAAATGCCTCTGGCCGTCATGTTTTTGACACGGCTCGGAATCGTGAATCCAACCCGGCTGGCAAAGGCGCGGAAGCTTTCGTATTTTGTGCTGATCGTCGTCTCGGTGCTGATTACGCCTCCGGATTTTATGTCTGACTTTCTCGTCATGATTCCGCTGCTCGTCCTCTATGAAATCAGTGTGACGCTGTCCCGCATCGTTTACCGGAAGAAATGGGCCGAGGCGCCGTCTGCAGCTTAGTGAAGTTCGCCTCCGCCGGTCTCAATATCGTCCTCATGCGCCGCGGCGGTCACCGCGGCGATTTTGAGCGCTTTTGTCACGAGATCCAGGCTGAGGCTCGGCGCAGACTTCTGCAAGGTTTGCTCCGGGATGTACGGGATGTGTATAAACCCGCCGCGGATGTGCGGATGATGGCAGGCGATTTCATCCATCAGGCCGTAAAAGAGGTGATTGCATACAAACGTCCCCGCCGTGTAGGATACAGCCGCGGGAATGCCTTCCTTTTTGATTTCCTCAACGATCCGTTTGATCGGAAGGCCGGTCCAATAGGCCGCGGGACCGTCTTGAGAAATGTTTTCCCCGACAGGCTGGTTTCCTTCGTTATCCGGTATGCGCGCCTCATTGAGATTGATCGCGACCCGTTCCGGCGTGATCTGCATTCTGCCGCCTGCCTGTCCGACACAGAGGATAATGTCAGGCTGATGCTTTTTGATCGACTCGCGCAGCACGGCAAGAGACTTATAAAAAACGGTCGGCACTTGTTCAGATACGATAGAGACGGGGCCTTCAGCGGCACCGTTCAGCCGTTTGACCGCTTCCCATGAAGGATTGACCGTTTCCCCGCCGAAGGGGTCAAAGCCTGTCAGCAATACTTTTTTCTCCATATAAAACCCTCCTTTTCTTTTTACCATACTCTATAATGGACATATATTCCTGCCGAAGGGGGAAACACGTCTTGAATTCGCCTCTGGTGCAATACCGATCTTTATTTCCGGCGCTCCGCACACATACGATGCTCGCCAGCTGCTCTCAAAGCGCTCTTGCCCTGCCGGTTTCAAAAGCGATCAATGACTACCAGGAAAGCCTGCTTCAGCATGGCGGAAACTGGGAAGAAGCCATTGGACGAACGGAGCAGGCAAGGTGTGAATTTGCGAAATTGATCGGCGCCCATCCTGAAGAAATTGCCGTTTTACCTTCAGTAACGGCTGCTGTCTCTGCCGTCGTTTCCGCTTTACCGGATTGCCGAAAGAAACAGGCGGTGTATACGGAATTGGATTTTCCGGCGATCGCCCACATTTTGAAGGCACAGACTGAGATGGAGCTTTCACTCGTGCCGTCTGAAAATGGAATGATCCCGTTAGAGCGGTATGAGACGTACATATCGGAACAGACGCTTTTCACCTGTGTGCCCCATGTGTCATATACGTCGGGTTTTGTCCAGGATATGAAGCGCATTGCCGAGATATCCGCAAAGAAGGGATCGCTTCTTTTTGTCGATGCTTATCAATCGGCGGGGCACATCCCGATTGATGTAAAAGAATGGGGAGTTGATATGCTGGCCGCGGGTGCGAGAAAGTATATGTTCGGCATACCGGGAACGGCGTTTCTTTATGTCAGAAAGGAACTTGCCGAACGGCTGAAGCCGAAAGTCACCGGGTGGTTCGGGCAGCAGCGGGCGTCGATGCTGGATTTAACCCGTTTTTCTTATGCGGACGGAGCCAAACGCTTTGAGACCGGAACCCCGGCATTTATCAGCATATATGCGGCACAGGCGGCTTTATCTCTATTAAACGATGCCGGCACAGATCGCATTCACCAAGAAGTAAAAAAACTCAGCGCATTTGCGTATGAATACGCTTCTGAAAAAGGACTGAATCTCACAGGGCCGCCGTCTGCCGATGACAGACCCGGCATGATTTCCATACGGGATGAAAAAGCGGCGGAAACGGCTGCGCTGTTGAGGCGGAAAAACATCGTATGCGCCCCCAGCGGACAAATCATCCGGCTGGCGCCTCATTTCTATAACACGGCTGACGATCTGATCTATGCGATTGATGAACTGGCTGAAGCGCGCGGTATATAAAAAAACAGCAGACTCACGGGGAGCCTGCTGTTTTTCTTATGAGTGATTCACTTTGACCCGTTTCATAAAGAAAGCGCTGATCAAGCCGATAACGGCGACAATCATTGCGAAGATAAAGGCGTGCTGGACGCCCGCAATCAGCGCGTGAGAGTATGCGGAAGGATCATTCGGGTTTTTCGCGGTGCTCATATAATTCTTCTGGCCGGCAGCCATGATGCTGACCGCCACCGCAGTGCCGATTGCGCCGGCCATCTGCTGGAGCGTATTCATAATGGCCGTTCCGTCCGGATAAAATTCCGGCGGCAGCTGGTTTAAGCCATTCGTTTGCGCCGGCATCATGATCATGGAAATGCCGATCATCAGGCATGTGTGGAGCACGACGATGAGAATGGCCGTTGAAGCGCCGGTAATGTTTGAGAAAAACCAAAGCACCGCGGCCGTGATGATAAACCCGGGAATGACAAGCCACTTCGGTCCGTATTTATCAAACAGACGCCCCGTCACCGGAGACATAAAGCCGTTTAAAATACCGCCCGGCAGCAGGATGAGCCCGGACGTAAATGCCGTCAGCATCAGTCCGCTTTGTAAATACATTGGCAATAGAAGCATTGTTGATAAGATAACCATCATACAGATAAATACAATCACGACACCGAGAACAAACATCGGATAGCGGAAAGCGCGCAGATTCATCATCGGCTGCTTCATTGTCAGCTGCCTGATGGAAAATAAGATGAGCGCGATCGCACCGACAGTGAGCGAACCGATAACCGTCGGGCTTGACCAGCCGTCTGATCCTTCGCCCGCATTGCTGAATCCGAATACGATGCCGCCGAACCCGATCGTAGACAGAATAATAGAAAGCACGTCAATTTTCGGTTTTGTAATGTCAGACACGTTCTGCATGTAGGCGATGCCGAATAAAAGAGCCAACACAAGAAACGGCAGGGAAATCCAGAAAATCCAATGCCAGTTCAAATGCTCTAACACAAGCCCTGAAAATGTCGGACCAATCGCAGGAGCGAACATGATGACAAGCCCGATCGTCCCCATCGCCGCTCCGCGCTTATGCGGCGGAAAGATGACGAGGATTGTATTAAACATCAGCGGCAGCAGCAGCCCGGTTCCTAAAGCCTGCACGATTCTTGCCGCCAAAAGAAACGGAAAGCTCGGCGCAAGCGCTGCAATCAGCGTACCGATAATGGAAAAAGCAAGTGAAACGATAAACAGCTGTCTCGTCGTAAACCATTGCAAAAGCAGACCTGATACCGGGACAAGAATACCGAGAACGAGCAGATAGCCCGTCGTCAGCCACTGGACGGTCGCAGGAGTGATATGTAACTCCTTCATCAGGTCAGTCAGGGCGATATTCAGCGCCGTTTCACTGAACATGCCGATAAACCCTGCCGTCAGTAAAGAAATCATGATCGGCATGACTTTATATTGTTTGGAAGGCTGAGTATTTTCCAAAATCATTCTCCTCTCTTTCTATACGTACATGTCTCTCGTATTTTATGTCTTCAGCAGGTTGGGGATTTGTTTAGAAATATGGAGGATCGGCATTTTGTCTTTTTTGGCTAAGGACACAATGATGCCGCCTTCTATCATGGCATTTAAAACAGTGCTGATTTCCGCCGCTTTCTCATCAGAAAAACCGGCTGATCTTAATTTGCCCGCGAACAGATTCTCCCATTCCTGATAAGCGTTTTGACAGGCCTGCCGGAGCTTTTCGCTCTTTAAAGCAGTCTCGGCAGCCAGTAAACCGACAGGAAACCCTTCAAAATTCTCCGGACATGTGAATTGGCTTGATAAGTCCTGTAAAAACGCTTGAATGCTTTCCGCCGGATCAAGATGAGCATCAAGGCTTTCTTTTATTTTCATACGGATATAATGGCTCATTTCATTGACAGCCTCAATGGCGAGCTGCTCTTTGCCGTCCGGAAAATGATAGTAAAGAGAACCTTTCGGCGCCCCGCTTTCTTTAATAATCTGATTCAGTCCCGTGCCGTAATACCCCTGAAGCTGAAACAGCCTGGTTGCTGCGGCGAGGATTTTTTCACGAGAATCTCCATAGCTCATAATGTTCCCACCTTACTGATTTGTGACAAATTTAAAATATAGTGACTGGTCTATTATCTTGATTTCGCATGGCGGTGTCAAGGTTTTTTAACGGTTATTTTCTTCGGAAGGTTGCCTGACAAGCGCGTTGACCGGTGAGAGGAAAATCTTCATAAATAAAGAAAAGGAGAGAAAAGAATGAAAAAACAATTCATGCCCTTCATTACATTTATCACGGCTCTGCTCTTCATCGCGGCCGGCTGCTCCCAATCTCCTCAAACGAAAGAAGCGCCGCCCCAGATGGCAGCCGCAGCCTCTGCGAAAAAAGACGGACTTCCGAATGTTAAAATTCTTGCCACCGGCGGCACAATTGCAGGCGCTGCTCCTTCAAAGACGTCCGCTACGGAGTACAGGGCGGGGGCAATCGGAGTTGATGCCCTGATTCAGGCCGTTCCGGAGATAAAAGAGGCCGCGCATGTGAGCGGAGAACAGGTTGTGAATATCGGCAGCCAGAATATGAATAACGAGACACTGCTGAAACTTGCAAAACGGGTAAACAAGCTGCTCAAGTCTGATGATACAGACGGCATTGTCATTACACATGGAACAGACACACTTGAGGAAACCGCCTACTTTCTCAATCTGACGGTCAAGAGTGACAAACCCGTTGTTGTCGCCGGGTCAATGCGGCCGTCCACGGCGATCGGAGCGGACGGGCCGTCCAACTTATATAACGCTGTAAAAACAGCGGCTGCGCCTGAGGCGAAAGGCAAGGGGACGCTTGTCGTATTAAATGACAGAATCGCTTCGGCGCGTTATGTGACAAAAACCAATACAACCGCGACCGACACTTTCAAATCGGAAGAAATGGGTTATATCGGAACAATTGCTGATGACGTCTATTTTAATAACGTCATCACCCGAAAGCATACGAAGGATACAGATTTCCAGATAGATAAACTTGATAAACTGCCGCAGGTCGATATTATATACGGCTATCAAAATGACGGAAGCTATCTCTTTGAAGCCGCCGTAAAATCAGGAGCGCAAGGCATTATTTTTGCAGGCTCGGGAAACGGCTCAATGTCTGATGCGGCGCAAAAAGGCGCCGTAAAGTCGGTCAAAAGCGGGCTGGCGGTCGTCCGCTCCACAAGGACGGGAAACGGAACGGTAACACCTAATCGGGATTATGAAAAAGACCATTTGACAGCTTCAAACTCTCTCAACCCTCAAAAAGCGCGGATTCTTCTGATGCTTGCGCTGACAAAAACGCATGACCCTAAGCGGATTCAAACCTATTTCAATGAGTACTAGGAGTAGAGAACCGGGTGTTCTCTCCTTTGTCGGTATGCCGTATTAAAGCATAAGCGTGCTTTCGGGAAAGGGGCGTCTTTCTCATTTTTCCGCTCTTTTTTAATTGTTGAAAACAGTAAAAAATACACTATTTTTTCCTTTTCTTCTCTAATAGAATGAAAACTGCAAAAATATTACATAGCAGGAGGAAAGTTCATGAAACATATAAAAAGCAAAATCCTAGTCATCCTTACAGTTTGTATGCTGTCCGTCATTTCCGTATTTGCCTTCCAGCCGACCGTATCGAAAGCCTCCTCAGGGCATAACCCTGTTGTCATGGTTCACGGAATCGGCGGGGCGTCTTTTAACTTTGCGGGAATTAAAACATACTTGGCATCCCAAGGCTGGTCAAGAAAAGAGATGTACGCTATTGATTTCTTAGACAAAACCGGAAACAACAGACACAATGCGCCGAGACTGTCCAATTACGTGAAAAAAGTGCTCAGCGAAACAGGTGCGAAAAAAGTCGATATCGTCGCGCACAGCATGGGCGGAGCCAACACACTCTATTACATTAAAAATCTTGACGGCGGAGACAAAATCGCAAACGTCGTCACACTCGGCGGAGCGAACGGCCTTGTGACCAACCGGGCGCTTCCGGGGACTGATCCGAACCAAAAGATTTTATATACATCGATTTACAGCTCAGCGGACTTAATCGTCCTGAACCCGCTGTCACGGCTGATCGGCGGGAAAAACGTGCAGATTCACGGTGTCGGACACATCGGACTTTTGATGAACAGCCAAGTAAACGGGCTGATTAAAGAAGGTCTGAACGGCGGCGGACAAAATACAAATTAATAGTTTCAAAGCCCCGGAGAATGAGAATATCCCGGGGTCTTTTTTTTCTTCCATATTCTTTTTTCGCCGTAAACCAAGCCCTCTGAAGTTATTTTTGTTAAAATAATAAAGTTATATCAGAATTCGGAGGGTTTATTGTGGGAAAAGTGAAAAGAAATGCCCCTTGCCCATGCGGCAGCGGGAAGAAATATAAAAAATGCTGCGGAAGCAAAGAAGCTGCCATTCCGGCAGACATCGCGGCAAAAGAAGCGAAACAGATTCAGGAAAGCCTAATGGAGTACGCCTTTACAGCACATAGAGACGGCATATCATCATTTATTAACCAGCACGCGTTCATTACGGAGCTGGACAGACAGACAAAAGACATCGGAGTCTTCAACCTCGGCATCTGGGGAATTTTCTTCCGTCCGCTGGCAGGCGGCAAGACGATTTTTGAAGAATATCTTCAGAAAAAAGCCGGCGGCATCAACCGCCCGAAAACACGGGAAATCGTTGAATCATGGAAAAGCATGACACCTGCCGTTATGGTTCTTGAAGATGTGAAAGAAGGAATGATTCACTTTGAAGATGTGATGACGAAAAAACAATTCAAAGTGGAAATGGACGTCAGCCAGCAGGATCTTCCGCCGGCGGGAAGCCTGATTCTCGGCTATCCGATCCACGAAGCGGAAAAAGCGGAGTTCTTCATGCAGTTTACGATCTTCCCTGTGAAGCGGACCGAAGCTCTAATCAGCAAAGTGAAAAAGGCGGCTGCCCCGGCCCTTGCGGAAGGAAAATCGCCTGAGCGCTTTATGCAGGAAAACTTCGACACTGTGCTGGCCGCTCTTTTAGGATCGGCGGAAGAGCCTGAGCAGGCTGCTGAAGAAAAACAGACAGAGTGGGCGAACGACATGGAGAAGGAAACGGCGGACGCTATTGAAAAAGGCCTGAGCGGGGATGAATACCCGGCTGAGCTGGTTCCGGCCGTAATTGATCTGTGGAAAACGTTCTGTGTCAAAAAAACACCGACGATCAGAAAGCCTGAAGCTTTCGCGGCGGCGGTCGAATATTACGTGAACAGCATTTCTCTGAACGGCGCGTCCGTTTCTCAAGCGAAGCTGGCGAAGAAGTACGGCGTCAGCGCCTCAACGATTTCCAGCCGCTATAAGGAAATCGAGGGTGCTCTCACGGATGAAGCCGAACGCTTCGCCGCAGCTCTGACATCTTAATACACAGCAAAAAAACCTTGAAGGGCAAACGCTTTTCAAGGTTTTTTCTATAGATAGGCTCTCAGGCAGGATAATTCTTACCGTCTATCTAATACTAAACAGAGCGATAAAAGGAAGGGAGCCTGAGCCATGGATGAGACACGTACGCTGGGCAGGACGGATTTACGGGTAAAGCGTATCGGCTTTGGCGCTAATGCGGTCGGAGGACATAATCTGTTTCCGAATCTTAATGATGAAACGGGAAAAGAACTCATCCGCACAGCGTTGGACGGCGGCGTCAATTTTATTGATACGGCGTTTATATACGGTTTGGGACGTTCCGAAGAGTTAATCGGTGAAGTTGTCGCAGAGCGCGGCGTGCGGGACAGCCTCGTGATTGCGTCAAAAGGCGCGCATAAAGAAGTCAACGGACAAATCGAGCTGGACAACAGCCGTGAATTTCTCCGGAGTGAGGCGGAAAACAGCCTGAAGCGGCTGAAAACAGACGTGATTGATTTGTATTACGTCCACTTCCCTGACGGCAAAACACCGCTCTCCGAAGTGGCGGGCACGCTAAAAGAACTGAAGGACGAAGGGAAAATCAGAGCAATCGGCGCGTCCAACCTCAGCTTCCGGCAACTGCAGGAGTTTAACGCCGACGGCTATTTAGAGGTTTTTCAATCGGAATATTCACTGATTCAGCGTGAGGCGGAGCATGATCTGCTGCCTTATTGTGAAAAGAACGGCATTTCCTTTATTCCTTATTTTCCGCTTGCTTCCGGCTTGCTGACGGGAAAGTTTACAAAAGACACAGTCTTTGAGGACAGCCGAAAGAACAGGCCGCCGTTTCAGGGAGAAGCTTTTCGCCAAAATCTGGATCGAGTGGATAAGCTTCGGGCCGTTGCGGCGGAAAAAGGGGCGCAGACAGCGCATATCGCACTCGCATGGCTTCTGTCGCAGCCGGCGGTGGATGCGATCATTCCCGGAGCCAAACGCCCTGACCAGCTGAAACACAATCTGGACGCGCTTCATGTGCAGTTAACCGAGGATGAGGTTCAATATATCAGTGACATCTTTAAGTGAAAATAAAAAAAGGAAATAGCCTGCGCTATTTCCTTTCTTGTTGTCAGGACGTTTTCAAAAACGCTTCTGTCAATCCTTCCAGATCGGCGTCTGTATCCAGATACCACTGGCCGCGGGCGTTTTTCTTCATCTCGATTTCTCTTGTAACGGAAGAAGAAGCCGGTTTCAGGCGCATAAACTCTTCCGGATAGACAGAAAGCAGGTGGCTGACAATTTCGTTTTCATCCGCATCGGGGTGCTTTCCGGCATAGTCTTGCACGCGGTCTTGCAGCTGGCCCGCAAGCGGAGACATATCAAGCGGCGTCACTTTTGCTTCAAGGACGGCTTTTTTGCCTGACATGGATTTGGTATGCACCTTGAGCTCTGTGTTATCCCGCAGCGCTGATGACATGGCGTCAATAATAGCGGAAATGGCTTTTGGATCCGCCTGTTCTTGTGAAATGCCTGCTGAGGTGATAAAGCTGGCTTTCGCCGATTCCTGATATGCGGCGGCCGTCATTTTTTCATTTACCCCGGTCAGGCGGGTGAAATCTTTATTGTGTTTGCCGTACAGCATCACATCAATGTAGGCGGATAATGCGTCCGCCGGGTCAGGTACTGCTTTTGAGGCTGTGCCTTTGACTTTCAGTTTATAAGATAAAGGCTTCGCGTCTTTTGCCTGCGGCTGATATACCAATTCATATGATTTGCCTTCGTCAGCCGTGAAGTACAGATTGCCTGTCACTGTCTTACCCGCATGAAGCGTGCCGCTCTGCATCAAATCTTCCTTATCGGCCTTGGCTGTTTTCGCGTCATCCTGATAAAGCGAGAAGTCGCTGCTTTTGACGGTAAGCGGGTCTTTGCCCGTATTTTTGACAGTGACCGTTACTTTCAGCGCGGCCGGATGTTCAGTATCGTCTGAAGCGGCCCATGCCGTCTCTTTTATTTTCACTTTCGCCGTGCTGCTTTCCTGGCCGCCGCTCGTTTCGCTGCTGCATGCGGCGGTAAATGCCGTGAGAAGCAGAATGAAAAACACGGCGCTCATTTTTTTGATGGACATCTGGTTTACCCCCTGTTGTTAATGATTAATTCGATAGTCATGAAGATGGACAGGTTAATTATACTAGTTTTGTATAAAAGAGTCTTGGTAATCATCAATCTTTTTGGAAGAAAAGGAAGTGTTATGATGAAAAAAGAAGAGTTGAAACAGCTGGCTCTCCGAATCGGAAACGTACCTGCCCGCTACGAGACTAATGTGGAAGAATACCAGGAAGATGAGGTTCTGTTTTGGTGGGAAGATAAGAATGATCCGGAAGCCGGCATCATGGTCGAATTAGACCGGGACGGAAAACTGAAATACTTATCCCGTCCGGCTTTCCAGACTGATCTGCCGCCTCTTTCAGAATCGGACATAGAAAAACGGATGCGGGCGTTTTTAGAAACCCATCGTCCTGGGGCATTGGCTGAGTTCGAATTGGAAAACAGCGGCTCCGCCAATGATGGCGATGTGAGATATTCCTATGTTCAGATGGCTGACGGTCTGCCGCTTCCGCTGACCGGGTTTTACGTCGACCTGTCTTTGACAGGGGAAGTAACCGGTTTTTCTTACCATGGGAAGGCCGATGATCTTGTAAGGCCCGGGACAATTGCGGACAAGCGGGAAGCATTGGCTCACTTTGTCAAACATATTGAAGCAGAGCTGTTGTTCACCGTCCTGCATCAGTCCGTCTATATGCAGGGGGATGACAAGCCCCATCTCGTCTATGAAATCGTGTCTCCGACGCGGCCGATATCGGCCGACCTGAAGGAAGAGAATGCAGAATTAGACGAATATGAAGAGCTGGAAGACGGCACGCGGCCGTATGTCCCGATTTCACGCCCTGCACCTGAAGCGGAAAAGATGAGCATCAATGACATGATCGGGTTGCACGACGGTTTTTATAAAGAGAGGGAAAGCGATCTTGGAGAGGGCTGTATCGGCATTGCCTGGCGTCCTGAAAAAACAAAATCCGTACGGGAAGATAAAAGCTTTGAAAGTCTGTTTAAAGAACGGAATGAACACGTATTGAAAACAAGGTATGATAAAGAATCGGGCCGGCTCGCCGGAGTGATGTCATTTATACATAGTGAAGGCGAACCGGAGTTTTCCGAGGAAGAATGCCATCACATGGCCATCCGCTTTTTATTCGCCATGTTTCCGGAAGCGGATCAGTATTTCCGGGTTCAATATGATGAACCGGATGATGAAGGAGAAAACGCAGGGCTTACATATAAGGCTTGTTCGGGCGGCGTTGATTTGCGATTCGGAGAGGGGAGAATCTGTGTCAGCAAAAAGACGGGTCTTGTCACTGTATATATGCCGCCGGAAATTGATCCGAAAGAGCTCGAGGAAATCGATCCCGTTCCTTCATTGACAATGGAAGAGGCGAAGGATGCGATCCGCCGGGCCATCAAAGCAGAGCTCGCTTGGGATCGTTGTTACGATGACGACAGCTGCGGAAAAGTGTACAGGCTCGTATACAAGCCGGTTTTCCCGCGGTTTATTGAGGCTCATACGGGAGAAGCGATCACGAGTTTAATAGGCTGAAGGTCATGGGCGTTCGTCCCGGGGCTTTCACGGGGAGTGTGACATTTGTATGAAAAAGAGCCGCTCTGAATACGGCTCTTTTCCCTCTTTGCTAAAAATAGACACATAAAAGGCACTTTCTTCCCTTTAAAAGGATAAGGACGTTTTTATATAATAAAAAACAGTTCTTTTTTATACACTCTTCTGAAAGGATGACCCCATTGCTGAAAGAACATCTGAGAAAAAAAGCGCTGGAAATCGGGAACATACCGCCGCACTATGAGCTTGAAATAGAAGATTATGATGAAAAACAAAAAACGAAAGCCTATTATATATGGAAAAATCGTAACCAGCCGGATAAAACGGTCACGATTGAGCTGGGCGACGACGGATCTTTGCTTACTTATTCACGCAACGACTGTCCGAGTTCAGACATGCAGCTGTCAGACGCCGAATTAAAGCTGACGGCTCTTCGGTTTGCGGCGAGACACCGCCCGCTTACTTTTATGAATTTCATCTTTCAGGCGAGGGAAGAACGCAATGGGTGCATCCGATTTATCTATACAAAAAAAGTGCTCGGCCGGCCGCTTCCCGATTCAGGTTTTTTCGTTGATGTAACCAGGAGCGGCTTCGTCGTGCAGTTTATCTATTACGGGGATAAGGGTGAAGCGCCCGTTCCGGAAACATTCGTCGATCGGGAAAAAGTGGTCTCGCATTATATGAGTGTGCTGACATTCAGTCTCGTCTATGATGTGGTCAATTTTGAGAACATACCGCGTCTCGTCTATGAACCGATTCTGCCGGCTTACAGCTATCCGGCCGGTGAAGATGATATCGTGCCGGATCAGCAGCTTTGCGAAGACAGGAATGAGCCGGCAAAACCGCTTCCCGTGTTTGAACATAAACGGGAAATCAGCCTGGATGAATTAATGGGGTTTACCGCGGATATGGTTCAGACGCGCCGGCGCGATCTCGGGGATGAGATCGGAACGACATGGCGGAAAGGGTCGGTTCCGGAACGGAAAGATTTGAGTATCGAAAGCTATTTTGAAAGCAGCAACAAAAATACAATGAAGATGAAAACGGACAAAAAGACAGGGAAAATGACAGCCTTTAAATCTTTTATTGAGCATCAGGGCCCGGCCTTTTATTCTGCGGAAGAGTGTGAGGCCGTCGCGCTTCAATTTTTATACAAGCTTTATCCGAGAGCGGACGAGTTTTTTAAAATGAACCCGCTGAAAACGGACGGAAGGGGCAGGTTCCGCTTCCATTTTTCCATATGGCATCAGGATATTCCGCTGCGGTTCGGCGCTGCGAGAATACTTGTCAGTCCCGTAACGGGGCTTGTGGAAGCTTACATGGCGCCTGACATTGACCCGGAGCAGCTGGAGAAGATCAATCCGGTGCCGGCCGTTACTCCCGAAGAAGCAAAGGCCGCTTTTTTATCCGATTTCCATCTGCGGCTGGAGTGGCAGCGCGATTTTACGCCGTCCGGCAATGAAGGATATAAGCTTGTGTACAGGCCTGTCTATCCTCCGTACATTGATGCGCAAAAGCGAAAAAAGAAAAGGTTTTATTAGCCAGGGATCATTTGTAAATGAGGATAATCTTTAAAGCCTCTCCAATCGCCTCCCCAATCAAAACCGAGCGTTTTGGCAATCGATACGACCTCAAGCCAATCGGGCGTGCCGTTTCGGTTTCCGTCGTACGTCATATCCCAAATCAGGCTTCCATCCTTTTTTTGCAGGGCGAAGTCGATCGCAAGGCCGTAATTGTGGTAAGATTCCCCGCCTTTTGCGTAGGTGACGATATTTCCTTTTTTTGAACGTCCTTGACGGTACAATTCGTTTTGTTCCTCAATTGATCTGAAACCCTCTGTGATAACGACGGTGATGCCTTTTTTCAGAGCGGCCGTCTGCAATAGCTCCGCATTCTGCCTCACGAGCGGGTGAAGAGCGCTTGGAATGGCTCTATCTTGTAATGCCGTCTGCGGCCTCAATTCTTTCTGCACATAGGAAAAACATAGGTCTGCGGAAAAGAAGAGGATCAAAAGCAGCGCAATTCTGACTGGTCGTTTCATGGTGAATTCTCTCTTTCTTTAATAGATTAAAATCTTTGTTTGCTCACTGCCATAAATTTGCTATGATAAAATATAACATAATTAGTAGCCGGAGGAAGGAGGCAAATCTATGAAATCCAAGATTCCATCTGAAGAAGTGGCCGTAAAGATGAATGAATGGTATAAGCTGATCCGCGCGTTTGAAGCCGATAAAGCTGAAGCGCTGAAGCGGGAGATTCAATATGAACTCGAAGATATGGAAGAGAACCAGGATTTATTGTTGTATTTTTCATTGATGGAATTTAGGCACCGCATCATGCTGGATAAATTAAAACCCATGAAAGACGGCGACTGCCAGCCTCCGTTCTCTGAAATGCTCACTGAGATTGAGATGAACCAGCAAAAGCTGACCGGCTTACTGGAATATTATTTTTACTATTTCAGGGGAATGTATGAATTTAAGCAGAAAAACTTCATCTCAGCGATTTCTCATTATAAGCGGGCTGAGGAAAAGCTTGAATATGTGGAAGATGACATAGAGAAAGCCGAGTTTCTGTATAAAATTTCTGAGGTGTACTATCATATCAAGCAGACTTTCTTTTCGATGAATTACGCGGGGCAGGCGCTTGATATTTACAAGAAATATGAATTATACGGAATGAGAAGGGTGCAGTGCAAATTTATCATTGCCGGAAATCTGATGGACGCCCAGCAGCATAAAAAAGCGCTGGAATACCTCGAATGCGCCTTGGAACACGCGGAGCGGCTTGATGATCAATATATGATTGCTGCGGCCTATTATAATATCGGGCACTGTATGTACAGTCTGGGTGACTTTTGCAAGGCGGCGGAGGATTTTGAACGGGCGGCTGCCGGATTTGAAGCACACAGCTTCCGACAGGTCATCCAGGCTGTTTTTTCACTCACGCATATCTACTTTAAAACGGAAAAATACAGTGAAGCCGCCGCCAGCTGCGCGCGGGGCATGAGAAGCGCTGCGGAGTGGGAAGATGAGATCTATATGACAAAATTCCGTCTGATTAAAGAGCTTTATCAGGGGGAAGGCGGACAGGATTCGCTCAAAGAGTATTTTGACATTCTGGAATCAAAAGAGCTGTTGGCTGACACAGAGGAACTGCTTCAGGACGCGGCTCATTTCTTTCATAAACGGGAGAACTACAAAGCGGCATCTTATTTTTTCAGCAGGCTTGTCGGCGTGCAAAAAAGGCTGCAAATGAACAACTACGCATAATGAAAAAAAAGAACGAGGGAGCTTCGGTTTCATCGTTCTTTTTATGATTCCTTTTGTTTTCAGCCGATTAAAACCGGGTACATGCTCTGTATTAACATCAGGGAGGAAATGAGACAATGTATCAGGATTTACAGGGAAAAACAGCGATTGTAACAGGTTCTTCGAAAGGAATCGGAAAAGCCATTGCCGAACGCTTCGGCAAGGAGCGGATGAATGTGGTTGTGAATTACCTTGGTGATTCCTCCGGAGCGGAAGAAGCGGCGGACATCATTGAGAAAGCGGGAGGCAGAGCCGTCACCGTAAAAGCCGATGTATCCTCAGAAGAAGGGATTCAGGCGCTGTTTCATGCCGCGCAGGAGCATTTCGGGGGTGTGGACGTGATGGTCAACAATTCCGGCTTTAACGGGACCGAAGCGATGCCCCATGAAATGAGCCTGGAGGATTGGCAAAGGGTCATCGACGTCAATGTGACCGGCACCTTTTTGGGGGCGAAAGCGGCACTGAAACATATGCTCGAGCGCGGCAAAAAAGGAACGGTCTTAAACATATCGAGCGTTCATCAGCAAATACCCCGCCCTGAAAACGTGCAGTACTCGGCATCCAAAGGCGGGATCAAAATGATGACGGAAACGATGGCGCTCAATTACGCAGACAAAGGCATCCGGGTGAATGCCATCGCTCCCGGCACGATCGCCACGGAGTCCAATAAGGATCTGGAAGATGAAACACATAAGCAAGCCCAGCTGAAAAAAATTCCGATGAACGCCTTCGGAAAACCGGAAGAAGTCGCCGCGGCCGCCGCATGGATGGTGTCGGAAGAAGCGAGTTACGTGACCGGAACGACACTTTTCGTCGACGGAGGCATGACGCTTTATCCGTCTCAGCTGGAGTGAAAATTATACTAATTTCTCGTTTTTAACGTCACTTTCTTCCTTTAGGAGACGCCAGTCTTCGTGTCGAAGTGAAGTGAACAGAAAAACAATATTTGTCAATATTATAATAAATGAGCCTGCCTGGAACACATGCAAAGTACCATGTTTATGAGAAAAATAGCCTGCGGCTAAAACGCTAAGGGGAGCCAGTAATGTTGAGATGAGCCTTGAACCGCTAAAAACTCGTCCTAAATAATCAGCAGGGACATGAGTCTGAAAAAGCAAACTTACAAGTCTGGAATTCAAACCTATGCTCCCCATTAAAACGGAATTAAGAATTCCGATTGTCAGCCAATGATCGCTGTGTGCAAGAATCAGTAAAGACAATGCAGTCATGAAAGATGAAATAAACAATGCATGTGCTGACTTGAAAAAACGGTGCACGTAGGGAAGAATAAGACCGCTAATGATTCCGCCTGCAGCACTTAGCGTATAAATGAAACCGATTTGTGTTTCTGTGATATGAAGCTCTTCTTTTAGTTTGAACATAATCATGAGAACCGCACCTGTTAACCCTAAATTTATAAATAGGTTCCATAACGTCAGCAGCTTGTAGACTTTAATCGAGAGGGTATATTTAAGACCCTCAAAACTTTTCCTGAGAATTTCCTTAGGAGTTGCAGCAGCTGTTATCTCTTTATCTGAGTAGTTTATTAATCTAAGCGAGAAGATAAGGATCAAAAAACCTAAAAACGTAAACCATAGGCTATTAAATAATCCAAATATGGTTAATGATAAACCGGCTATTGAAGGGCCGATTGAAGTAGCTATTGATAAAGCGATCTGAGAAAAAGAATTAGCTGAGGGCAGATCACTCTTTTTCACAATTTCAGGAATGATAGATATGTCAGTTAAACCATACATCGCGATCAGCAGATCAATAAAAAAAGCAATAAATAAGACGAGGGGTGCCGTTAGGATCTGTAATTCATGGAAGATTGGAATGAAAGAAATGAGGAATGCCTGTGATATTGAAATGAAGATAAGCACCTTTTTTCTATTATATGAATCTATAACGGCACCGCCAAAATAGGCTGCAAGAAAATCCGCCAAAAAACCTAAAGCGTAGCAAACCCCCATTAAAATTGGAGAGTTTGTGAAATAAAGTATTAATAAGGGGAGAACGAGGTCATATATATTTTCAGTTAATTTGTGTATAAAATTACTGCTGACAACAAAAAGAAGCGCTCTGTTTTTAATCATGATTTAATCCTTTCCGATAATGTTAAATATAATAAAGAGAAGAACTTAGGACAGCTAAGTTCTTCTCGATTACTCTACTCAATCGTAACTTCGTAATTGTCCCCTATTTCTTCCAGTAAGTCTTTGGCGCTTTTTGCTTCAATTGAGGCAGCACCATAAGGTGTTTGAGCAATTTTTCCAAGCAATGCAATCGAGGCTTCATCCATAAGCTGAGGAGTAATACAATTGATGAACGCCTTTAGTCCTTCTTTTTCTAAAGGATTATCAATTTTGTTTACTAGATCTTCCAGCTCATTCAGGGAAGTATATATATCTTCCATTACAGTTGTCATTTATATCACCTCCTTTCAATTTCCCTTTGGTTTCATTTGTATTCGTTTCAGTTCCCCGTCAATATAAGCTTCATAAGAAAATGAAGGTTTTTTACCGGTTTTCAGAACTTCTTGCTCCTTTTTTAACAGGAATTGCAACGCCTCTTTGGGCAGAGGGAGTTTATTGATATTTACTTTAGGGAATTCCTTCGCATTTGTTTTTTCAGAAAAAATTAAGCGGTCATTTCCTACGATATAACCATTATTTTCGTTTGTTGCAAAAAGTATTGGTTCGGAACGGATGGTTGTATTTTTTAATCCAAGGAATCTCTTTGCAATGCCTCTTTCTATAACTAAATGTTTTCGGGGGTCAGGCGTGAATTCCATTGTTAATTTTTGATGAAGTGTAGGGGAGTTCTCTCTGCAATCAATAAATTCAGCTGTTATCGTTTGATTTTCGTCTCCGATAAAAGTGAATCTGTCAATTTGTCCAATATGCAAATAAAAGTTCTTATAATGGGTATCATCCTCAAAAAAGAATACATCGGTAACAATCGGCCCCTCATTTGCCACCAAAGTATAACTGCGGATTCCGGTTCCTACATAATAATTTTTTTTCCAATACAGTCCCTGTATATCGGTTTTTTCGATTGTATTCATGCTACACCTCACTTCTTTTTTTAGGTTTTAAATTTACATAGCGCATTTTGCCATCTAATTGAATTTGAAATCTATGAGGGAATTCCTGGAGATCTTTCATATTGTGTTGTTGAACCTTAAGAGCAAATTCATAGGCTTCTTTTGGGATAGGATACTTGTTTACTTCTAAAATAGGAAAATGTTCAATGCTTTCGTTTCTATCTACATTAACGACATCATTTGCCATATTATAATGAATATTTCCAGTTGAGAGGTACCAAATAGGCTCGTCTCTGGTTAATACATTTTCCAGTCCATCAAAAGTATGTGCAATGCCTCTGTCAATATAAAGCATTTTTTTAGGATCTGGATAATATTCAAGTACTACTTTTTTATGAAGTGTTGGCGAACCCTTTCTGCAATCAACAAAATGACCGATGATTTTTTGTGTTCTATCACCAAAAAAAGTTAATCTATCTACTTGGGCTATGTGAATGCCGTAATGTTGATAGGAAAATTGATTACTATGAGTAACCATATCGGAAATCCCAGGCCCATCGCTTGCTATTACGTGGGAGTATTTTTCATCAGGAGAACAAGTATATAGATTCTTTTGGAAAAACAATCCTTCAATTTCGGTTTTCTCGATCTCTTCCTCTTTCATGCGTACCACTTCCTCTCATTCGTTTTAAATACTTATTAGTTTGAATAATCAAATAATAACCAATTTTTAGAATGTTGTAAACATATTTTGTAATAATTGGATTTTTTATTTTTCGGTCTGTGGCTCAAGTGGTCATATCGCGTTTGGGGAATATAGGGAAGACCTTGTTTACGTTTAATAAAAATAAGGAAATAATCTACTAAAAATAAAGGAGATTAAACTTTATGGCGAATGACTGGTGGAAAGACGCCGTTGTCTATCAAATCTATCCGCGAAGCTTTCAAGATACGAACGGCGACGGCATAGGCGACCTGCGGGGGATTATCGCGCGTCTCGATTATATAAAAGAACTTGGCGCTGATGTGATATGGATCTGCCCGATTTACCCGTCGCCAAACGTTGATAACGGCTACGACGTGACGGATCATCAAGCAATTATGGAATCTTACGGAACGATGGAGGACTTTCACGATCTGCTTACAGAATGCCGCAGCCGCGGATTAAAGCTTGTGATGGATTTCGTCTTAAATCATACCTCCACGGAGCATCCTTGGTTCAAAGAGGCGGAAATGAATCCGGACAGCAAATACCGCGATTATTATATTTGGCGGCCGGGCACCGGGGACGGACCGCCGACCGATTGGGTGTCGGATTACGGACAATCCGTCTGGCAGTACGAAGAACATACGGGCGAATATTACCTGCATATGAACGCCGTCAAACAAGCCGATCTGAATTGGGAAAATCCCGAGGTTCGGCAATCAGTGTACGAGATGATGAGATTTTGGCTCGATAAAGGCGTGGACGGATTGCGTATAGACCAGCTCCATCTCCTGTCAAAAAAAGAATATTTGCCGCCATATGAAGATTACATCGCCCGCCGGGCCGATCCGAAGCCTTTCCGGCCAAACGGGGCACGGATACATGATTACTTAAAAGAAATGACGAAAGAGGTATTTTCCAAATATGACGTGATGTCGGTCGGCGAGGCCGGATCAGTGACGCCTGAGGAAGGGCTGGTCTACACGGGAACCGATGAGCATGAACTGAATATGATTTTTCATTTTCAGCATATGGAGCTTGATCAAAAGCCGGGCCAAGAGCATTGGGATGTAAAACCGCTTGAGCTGTCCGATTTAAAGAAAGTGCTCACAGACTGGCAGGAAAAACTGGAACATCGAGGCTGGAATACGCTGTATTGGTGCAATCATGACCAGCCCCGGATCGTATCCCGTTTCGGAGACGAAGGCACATACCGCAAAGCATCCGCCAAAATGCTTGCCGCCCTGCTTTATTACATGAAAGGCACGCCGTACATTTACCAGGGGGAAGAAATCGGCATGACAAACGCTCCGTTTGACAGAATAGAGGATTATCAAGATATTCAGACCGTCAATATGTATCATAAAAGGGTATTTGAAATGGGCCGCAACAGGGAAGAAGTCATGGCGTCCATTATGGCGAAAAGCCGGGATCATGCCCGTACACCGATGCAGTGGGACGGCAGCAAGAATGCCGGATTTACGGAGGGCGAACCGTGGCTCAAGGTCAATCCCAATTACAAAACCGTCAATGCGGCCGAGGCTCAGGATGATCCCGATTCTATATTGAACTTTTACAAAAAACTGATCCGCCTGCGAAAACAGTATGCTGATATCATAAAAGGCAGCTACACGCTGCTGCTTCCTGATGACCCGCAGCTGTTTGTGTATGAAAGACAGGCAAACGGACAAAAACTCATGTCCATCAGCAACGTATCGGAAGAAGAAGCCGTCTTTTATTGGCCGGACGGCTCCGAACCTGAAAGCGCCGAGCTGCTTCTCAGCAACTATGAAAATGACGGCGGCACGGAATCCCGCATCACATTCCGTCCTTATGAAACAAGAGTTTATCTGCTTGCCTGATATGTGATATGAAGCCCTCGTCCATACATGGCGGGGGTTTTTTAGGTAAATCGGATATCAATTTAGAAAAAATATCTTGCAAAACGTAATTACTTCGTTTTATTATGGTATAGGTAACAAATGAACGAGAAAGTACGCTTTGGAAATCGTCATCATTCTGATTTACAGAACAGGGGGAAACGGCTTGTTTAAAAAATGGAGCGGAATCATTGTCATTGCGGCATGCTTTTTAATCGCGGCGGGCTGCGGCAATTCATCTTCAAAAGGTTCGTCAGGTTCTTCGAAAAGCGGCAAACTGCACGTCGTGACGACCTTTTATCCTATGTACGAATTCACGAAACAAATTGTCAAAGACAAAGGCGATGTAGACATTCTCATCCCGTCTTCGGTCGAACCCCATGATTGGGAGCCGACGCCGAAGGATATCGCCGGCATTCAAAACGCCGATCTTTTCGTATACAACAGCGAATATATGGAGACATGGGTTCCTTCAGCGGAAAAAAGCATGGGCTCTGATCATGCGAAGTTTGTAAAGGCGTCAAAAGGAATTGACTTACTCGAAGGTTCGGATGAAGAGGAAGAGGAACATGGACACGGCGGTCATGACCACAGCCACAGCATGGACCCTCACGTGTGGCTCAGCCCGGTTCTTGCGCAAAAAGAGGTCAAAACCATTACGGCACAGATCGTAAAACAGGACCCGAAGAATAAAGCATACTATGAGAAAAATAGTAAAGAATATATTGCAAAACTGCAGGATCTTGATAAACTATACCGTACAACATTAAATAAAGCGGCGAAAAAAGAACTGATCACACAGCACGCGGCATTCAGCTATCTCGCTAAAGAATACGGCTTAAAACAAGTCGCGATTGCAGGCCTTTCTCCTGAAGAAGAGCCGAGTGCGGCCAAACTGGCGGATCTCAAAACGTTTGCCAAAAAGCATGATGTGAAGATCATCTACTTTGAAGAAGTTGCATCGCCTAAAGTTGCAGATACACTTGCCGGTGAAATCGGCGCGAAAACGGAAGTGCTCAATACACTGGAAGGTTTAAGCCAAAAAGAACGGGACAAAGGCATCGGTTATATCGACATTATGGAGAAAAACCTTGATGCACTGAAAGATTCGCTATTGGTTAAATAACATAGTGTGCGCCGCGGGGTGCACACTATTTCTATGCGGGAAAGGAAGGTCAGCATGAATCTCGTTACATTACAGGATATCGTTTTTGGTTATTCGCATACACCGGTGCTTGACGGCGTGTCGCTGGAAATCAAAAGCGGCGAATTCGTCGGCATTACAGGGCCGAACGGCGCGTCAAAATCGACGCTCATGAAAGTCATGCTCGGCATGCTCAGACCTTGGGAAGGAACGGCCGAGATCAGTAAAAAAAACGCAGCCGGAAAACGCCTGACAATCGGCTATGTTCCCCAGCAGATTTCTTCATTTAACGCAGGATTCCCAAGCACGGTTCTGGAGCTTGTGCAATCAGGCCGTTATACGAAAGGAAAATGGTTTAAACGATTGAACGTAACGGATCACCACGAGGTGGAAAACGCGCTGAAGATGGTGGAAATGTGGGATTTCCGCCACCGAAAAATCGGCGATTTATCCGGCGGACAGAAGCAGAAAATCTGCATTGCGAGAATGCTTGCGAGCAATCCGGATCTGCTGATGCTTGATGAGCCGACAACCGCGGTTGATTATGAAAGCAGACAGGGTTTCTACGAATTTATGCACCATCAGGTGAAAAATCACAACCGCACCGTCGTCATGGTGACACACGAACAAAACGAAGTACAGCAGTATCTGGATAAAGTCATACGGCTTGAGAGGGGGGAAAAAGGCGGATGGAAATGTTTGACTTGGAATTCATGCGACGAGCTTTTCTAGCGGGAAGCATGATCGGAATTATGGCGCCGATATTAGGCGTATATCTCGTGCTGAGAAGACAGGCGCTGATGGCGGATACGCTGTCTCATATTTCATTGTCGGGCGTGGCCATCGGTTTTTTTCTCAGTACCAATATTACGGCGGCGAGCATCGTTGTCGTCACGATCGGAGCGATCGGCATTGAATACATGCGGCGGGCGTACCGTACATATTCAGAGGTATCTATCGCAATCTTAATGGCGGCCGGGCTGTCGTTTGCGATGTTTCTGATCAGCCTGTCAAAAGGCGGCGCGTCAATGAGCATCGATCAATATTTATTTGGATCGCTTGTCACGGTCAGCCAGCAGCAGGTCTATATTATCGGCGGAATTACCCTGTTGATCCTGCTTTATTTCATTATATTAAACAGACCGCTCTATCTGCTTACCTTTGACGAGGCGACGGCAAAGACATCAGGCATTAACACAAACCTCCTGTCAATGTCATTCAGCATCGTGACGGGGCTGGCGATTTCGGTCATTATTCCGATTATCGGCGTGCTGCTCGTTTCCGCGCTCCTCGTACTGCCCGCGGCTTTTGCAATCCGTATCGCCAAAGGGTTTAAATGGGTGTTTGCGGCAGCCATTATTATTTCTCTTTTCAGTGTGTTCATGGGGCTGACGTCTTCGTACCAGCTCGGAACGCCTCCGGGGCCGTCAATCACTTTACTGTTAATCATTCTGCTTCTGCTCGGGTTTACGCTGCAGGGGATTTGGAATGCGTTTAAAAAAGGAAAAGAACGAAAAAATCGCCGTTAAGCGGTGCAGCAGTCTCATCTGCTGCTCCGTTTGACGGCTTTTTTTTTTACAGAAATATATCAGCAAGACGCTCATATGACTCTTTTTTTGCTTCGAAATCAAAGACGTTGCACAGCACCATCATCTCTTTTGTCTGATACCGCTCGGAAAGTTCAAGCAGACGGCGTTTCACTGCGGCAGGAGAGCCGATCACCATCCGCTTCCTGTTTTCTTCTATCTGTTTACGGTCCTCCGGCGAATACGGATAAGCCTTCGCTTCTTCCACACTCGGCACGCGGCTGTCGGCGCCTTTTCCGACACGAAGAAGCCATAAATCCTGGCTTAAGGCGAGTTCTTCCGCTTTCTCATCCGTAGCCGCGCATATGACGAAAATGGCACAGAGCGAGGCGGGAGCGGAAAAGTGGGCGGAGGCCCGGAAATGGTCCCGATAGATCTGAAAAGCTTTTTCCCCGCGTTCCGGATTAATGAAATGGCCGAAGACATAGCCCGCACCTTGAAGAGCGGCGCGTCTGGCGCTGTTTTCCCCGAGGCCGAGCACCCAAAGCTGCAGGGCTGTTTCAATTAAAGGCGCTGTTTTTATTCCTGCATAAGCATGGTCCGAGGGAACTGAATCTGTCAGAAAGGATGATAAATCCTGAAGCTGCCTGTTAAACTCGGTCATGCTTTTCTTTACCCCGTCTGTGAGGGCGAGCCGGATTTTCGTTGTGCCGCCCGGTGAGCGTCCGACCCCAAGGTCAATCCGGTTCGGGTGCAGCGCCTCAAGCTGACGGAAAGTTTCCGCGACTTTATAGGGGCTGTACTGCGGCAGCAGCACGCCGCCTGATCCGACACGGATGGATGTTGTAGCTGCGGCGGTATGAGCGATCATAATTTCCGGCGAAACGCTTGCGAGCCCTCTTGTGCCGTGATGCTCGGCAAACCAGTACCGCTTATAGCCCCAACCTTCGCTGAGGCGGGCGAGCTCCGCGGAACGGCGGAGCGTCTCGTGCGGCCCGTTTCCTTTGGATACGGGCGCCTGATCAAGTATGCTTAAATCAATCACTCGTCTGCCCCTTTCCTGACATGTTTTGATACAAGGATAGGAAAAATGTTCAGTCCCCGTCAATTTCTTTGTTTTCTCTATTCTCTCCGGAACGAAGGAGAATATAGGAAGTAATTTTTCGCCGTTTTTCGCCAAAAATTCTTATGTTTTATGAAACTTTGATATAATAAAAGACGTATATCTTAATAAACACCGGGATTCTTGTCCCGGAATTTAGTAAAAATGCGCACTTGCGGCGTGCTTAGCGGCACCCTTACAGAATAGGAGTGAATCATATGGCGATCTCTTTACAAAAAGGACAGCGGATTGATTTAACAAAAGGAAAAGCCGGCCTGTCAAAACTGCTGGTCGGACTCGGCTGGGACCCTGTATCATCCGGAGGCTTTTTCGGAAAACTGTTCGGCGGAGGCGGTGCCAATATCGACTGTGACGCTTCCGTACTGATGCTTGAAAATGATAAAATGACAGACAGTAAAAACGTCATCTATTTCGGCAATCTGAAAAGCCGATGCGGCGGTGTCGTACACACGGGTGACAACCTGACGGGAGAAGGCGACGGCGATGATGAACAAATTCTCATCGATTTGGCGAAAGTGCCCGCTCAGATTAATAAACTTGTGTTTGTCGTCAATATTTACGACTGCGTCAGACGAAAACAGGACTTCGGTATGATTCAAAACGCGTTCATCCGCGTCGTTGATCAGGCTAACCGCGAAGAACTGGTGACTTACAATTTAAGAGATAACTATTCAGGCAGAACGAGCCTGATCGCGGCTGAAATCTACCGCGAGGACGGCGAGTGGAAATTCGCCGCAGTAGGAGAAGGCACAAACGATACAAAAATCGGCGATATCGTTAACCGATACGCCTAAACGATAAAAAGGAGAGTGCTCACATGGCAATTTCATTGGCAAAAGGACAAAAAGTAGATTTGACTAAAACAAATCCGGGTCTTTCTAAAGTCGTTGTCGGCCTTGGCTGGGATACAAACAAATACGACGGCGGACATGATTTTGATTTAGATTCCAGCGTCTTTCTATTAAATGAAGCAGGAAGATGCGCGTCGCCCGATGATTTCATTTTCTATAATCAGCTTGAAGGCGGAAACGGCTCTGTCGCACATTCAGGCGACAACCTGACAGGCCAGGGCGAGGGCGATGACGAAAGCGTAAGAGTCAACCTGAGCGCGGTGCCTGCGGCTATTGACAAAATTTCATTCGTCATCACGATTCATGAAGCGGAAGCGCGCGGCCAAAACTTCGGACAAGTTTCCAACGCGTTCGTGCGCATTGTCAATGAAGAGACAAATGAAGAGCTGATCCGCTACGATCTGGCTGAAGATTTCTCAATTGAAACAGCCATTATCGCAGGGGAGCTTTACAGACATAACGGCGAATGGAAATTTTCCGCGATCGGTTCAGGCTACCAAGGCGGACTGGCCCGTATTGCGACAGATTACGGCCTGCAAATCGGCTGAACCATATCAAACACAGAAGGGAGAGGACGGCACATGGCTATTCAATTATCGAAAGGACAGCGTGTTGATCTGACAAAAACGAACCCAGGCCTTACAAAAGCGGTGATCGGCTTAGGCTGGGATACGAACAAGTACTCCGGAGGGCATGACTTTGACCTTGACGCGTCGGCTTTTCTTGTCGATGCCCATGACAACTGTGTAAATGATCTTGATTTTGTTTTCTACAATAACCTGGAACACCCAAGCGGGGGCGTCATCCATACGGGAGACAACCGGACGGGCGAGGGCGAGGGAGACGATGAACAAATTATCGTCGATTTCTCAAAAATACCCGCAAATATTGAAAAGATCGGCATCACCGTCACGATTCATGATGCGGAAGCGCGCGGCCAAAATTTCGGACAAGTGTCTAACGCGTTCGTGCGCGTCGTCGATGAAAACAGCCAGAATGAACTGCTTCGTTTCGATTTAGGGGAAGACTTCTCGATTGAAACGGCGGTTGTCGTTTGTGAGCTTTACCGCCATGGGGCTGAGTGGAAGTTTAACGCCATCGGCAGCGGGTTTTCCGGCGGTCTGGCATCACTTTGCCGGAATTACGGCTTGCAGGTGTAAGCAGGAAATTACCGTTTTACTAAATAGGAGGAAAAAACTTGGATTTTCTACATCATATTATGTCGACCTACGCTTCCTTTTTTGATTGGAAAATGTGGGGTGAGGTGCTGACTGACCCTGTATCATGGGGGCTGATCGGTTCCTTGGTTCTGCTGGAAGGGCTGCTGTCGGCCGACAATGCGTTAGTGCTTGCGGTTATGGTAAGGCATCTGCCTGAAAAACAGCGGAAGAAAGCATTAACATACGGATTGTTCGGGGCATATATTTTCCGTTTTATCTTTATCGGGATCGGAATGCTGCTCATTAAGTTCTGGTGGATCAAAGTGCTTGGCGCGCTGTACCTGGCTTGGCTCGTCATTAAGCATTTCTGGATCGGAGAAGGTGATGACGATACGGAAGGCATGAAGAAAAATTCATGGATGGTCCGTACGTTCGGAATTTTCTGGGCCACTGTCGTTTCAGTTGAGTTAATGGATCTGGCCTTCTCTGTTGACAGCATTTTGGCCGCGTTTGCGGTATCGGAAAAAGTGTGGGTGCTCTTGATCGGCGGTATGCTTGGCATTCTCATGATGCGTACAGTCGCAAAAGTATTCCTTGTTTTAATTGATAAAATCCCTGAGCTTGAAAACACGGCTTTCGTGCTGATCGGGATTATCGCCGTGAAAATGGCGGCGAGCGCCTTTGATTATGAAATGCCGCACGTTGTGTTCTTCGGAATCATCATCGCTGCGTTTGTGGTAACGTTTATTATCCACTATTTCAACAAACAAAAGCAGGTTCAGGAGCAAACGGCTGCATCTAAAGAAGAATAAAACAAAAAAGGAGGGAGAGTTCATTTCCTTCCTTTTTTGTACCGATAATCATGAAGAGAAAGGAGGAAGATGATGAGGCAGGAAGAATTGGTGATCCGAAAGGCCGAGCCGGAAAACGATGACTGGGAAACGTTTCTGATGCGGCCGCTGCCGGAACGTCCCGGTTACGAGCGGGAAAACGGGCTGGCGTTTACCCGGCTTGCCGTCCGGATTTTGGGCACTCCTTATGATGAGACGGAGTATTACAATAAGCTTTTCGAGCTGTCTTCTCATGAAAACATCCATGTGTTAAGCGAGACGCTGGATAAGACCATCGCGCCTGAAACGTTTCAGGCGCTCCAGCACATCCATTCGGTCAATCAAAAAGAGAAAGGGCTTTCGGTTTCCAGATTTGTCGCGTTTCTCGATGGGGGCAGGCTGCTTGCCAAACACTCTGATCCGCTTATGCACCGCCGGCTGAGAACCGCGTTTATGACGCTTTTGGAAACCTTTGCGGACCGGCATGAAAACGGGCTGAATCACCCCGATTTCCGGCGTGTGCTCTTGGATGTGTCAAAGTTTTCGCTGAACCACCTGAATCCATGGCTCGAACAAGCCGATATAGAGCGTGAGATGCCGAAGGTGGTGTGGTATGGAGACGCTACCAAAAGCCAGCTCTATTTTCTCTATTATCTCATGCTGATCGGCTGTGACGTCCTATTGTTTCATCCGGCTGCGGAAGATCCGTTCAGCTTGATTGATCCGGATGAGGAACTCAGCTTTGTGATAAAGCTCCCCGCAACAGGCGGCCTTGAGCCATTCCCGAAAGAAAAGCCGGACAGAACGTCCACGACGGCCTACCGGTCAACGAAAGAAATTGAGCATGTGCTGAACCATGAGGAATCTATGATGTATAAGCCTTGGCAGTTCAGGGATCATACCCCGCAGTCCGTGACATTAAAAACGACGTATGATGAGTTATTTCTCATTGCGAAGGAGCGGGCGTTTATCCGGCCGCAATTTAAAGCGGACAGGGAGCGGGTGGCCGTTCCGAACCTTTTTGCGAAAGTGATGGGGGTTTCCAAAGATACGAAAGAATATTGGAACAGACTCCATACCGCCGCGGACTATCAGGAGACACACATGATCCGCAGTTTTCCGTTTACGGAAGAGCTGAAAGCCAACTACCAGTATCACTACAGTCAGGTTTTGAACGAAGAAGGAGCGATTGACGCGGACAGGCTGAAAAGAAGCAACATCTGGCAGTACAAGCATCTGCCTTCAGGTGTGCAGAGCGCCATCGCCAATGTGATTTCTGACATGTGCAGAAACCCAGGGCTGAAGGCTTTGCCCGGGGAGCAGTCAAGGGATGCCGCAATCTATTTGTTCCGCCAGGCGACGAATCTGCCCGCTTCGCTGCTGCAATTGATTCAGACGTTTGATTACGCCCAAACCGTTCCGAAACTCGTTTTATATCATACGGAACAAAATGGCGAACTCACACGTTCTGATGCCGCCGCTCTTTTGTTTTTAAATAAATTCGGCGTCGATATCATCTTGTATAATCCGCCGGGCCATCAGGACATTGAGCATTATATTGAAGAAAGCCAATTCGATGTCCATTGGCTGGAGGACATGGTGTTTCGGCAGGAATATAAGGAGCCGTCACTCGTAAGAAAGCTGTTTAGAACCATTACGCAAAAGCAGGGAGAGTAAATAAATATGACAGAAAATCAAAATCCGCTTGTTCTTGATAAAAATGAAGAGATTTCTGAACAAAAAGCAGATGACATCAGGGTGCAGCTGCGCCAAGACCCTGAGGTGCAGCGCATTTCGCAGCAGATTGATGTGAAAAACCAAATGGAGCTGCTGGAGTACGGAAAAGAACCGGCAGTTGAAATCTCGAAGTTCTCCGACCGCATCTTAAATATGATGAAAACAACAAGTGTCACGGATTCAGGCACAATGCTGACGCAGCTCGGAAAAATCATGGATCGTTTTGACAAAAATGATTTCGATGAACCAAAAGGATTTCTCGCTAAAATGTTCAAACGCGGCAACAGCATGATTGAAAAGATTTTTCAAAAGTACCGCACTCTGGGCGGAGAAATTGAAAAAATCCACGTCGAAATTTCAAAATACAAAGATGAAATGGCAAAGACGAACCATACGCTAGAAGAGATGTATGAAAACAACATTAACTACTACATGGAGCTTGAAAAGTATGTCGTCGCCGGGCAGATGAAGCTTGAGGAAATGCAGGCGCTCATTCCTTCTTATGAAGAAAAAGCGGCCGGCGGAAACCAGCTTGCGCAAATGCAGCTTGATACGCTTCGTGACGGGCTTCAGGCGCTTGAGGAGCGTGTGTATGATTTAGATATGGCGCGGATGGTGGCGCTGCAAACGGCGCCGCAGATCCGCCTCCTTCAGCGCGGGAATACGAAGCTCATCGGGAAAATCAATTCCGCTTTCGTCATTACGATTCCGATTTTCAAAAACGGCATCATTCAGGCTGTCACAGTCAAACGGCAAAAGCTTGTGGCTGATTCAATGAGCGAGCTGGACCGCCGCACGAATGAAATGCTGAAGCGCAACGCTGAAAATATTTCAAACCAAAGCGTGGAGATCGCCCGTATGGCAGGCCGTCCGAGCATTGACATTGAGACGATTGAAACGTCTTGGAACACGATCGTCAGCGGTATGCAGGAAACGAAACAGATCGAGGAAGAGAACAGACGTATCAGAGAAGACGGCGCGAAACGGATTCAACAGCTTCAGGATAATATTAAAAACGCAGTTTTAAAGAATTAACACACACCCCGCTTGCTTACGGCAAGCGGGGTTTTTTTGCGAAAAAAGATAATGACAATGTGTAAAGACAGGTGTAAACTTATACGGTAATCATTTTCGATTTGAGGTGCTGCTTATGAACAAACAACCTGCCGTCACTCCGCGAAAACTTCTGGCGATTGCCGGAATGGGCTGGCTGTTTGATGCGATGGATGTCGGAATTTTATCGTTTATTATCGCCGCGCTTCACACTGATTGGAATTTAACGCCCGATCAAATGAAATGGATCGGAAGCGTCAATTCCATCGGTATGGCAGCGGGTGCGTTTGTATTCGGAATGCTGGCCGACAGGATCGGCCGGAAAAAAGTGTTTATGATCACGCTGTTATTCTTTTCTGTCGGAAGCGGCATATCCGCTTTCGCAACGGGATTGACGGTTTTTCTCATATTGCGTTTTCTGATCGGAATGGGGCTTGGCGGGGAACTGCCTGTCGCCTCAACGCTCGTGTCAGAAGCGTCCCCTCCTGAAAAGCGGGGACGGATCATCGTGCTGCTTGAGAGCTTTTGGGCCGCGGGCTGGCTTCTTGCGGCGGTGATTTCCTACTTTGTCATACCGTCATTCGGCTGGCAGGCCGCGCTGCTCTTAACGGCGCTGGCCGCGTTTTATGCGCTGTACTTGCGGAAAAGCCTTCCGGAATCACCGGCGCATCAGGCATTGCCGCAGAAAAAAAGCATACGCGGGCAGGCGGGAAGTGTCTGGACGAAACCGTATATCCGGCCGACGGTGCTGCTGTCTGTCGTTTGGTTCTGCGTCGTCTTTTCTTATTACGGCATGTTTTTATGGCTGCCGAGCGTGATGCTGATGAAAGGCTACAGCATGATTGAGAGCTTCGAATACGTCCTTCTGATGACACTTGCCCAGCTTCCCGGATATTTCTCTGCGGCGTGGCTGATCGAAAAAGCGGGGCGAAAGACCGTCTTAGTCATCTATTTGCTCGGAACGGCGGGCAGCGCTTATTTCTTCGGTGCCGCGGATTCATTGGCCATGCTGCTCACAGCCGGCATGCTTCTGTCCTTCTTCAATCTCGGCGCATGGGGCGTGCTTTACGCCTATACACCGGAGCAGTATCCTGCGGAGATCCGTGCGACCGGTTCCGGCACAACGGCGGCCGTCGGCAGAATCGGCGGCATTTTCGGTCCGCTTCTCGTCGGATCGCTTGCAGCCCGGAATGTTTCGTTTACAGCGATTTTCGCCGTCTTTTGTGCGGCTATCCTGATTGCCGTCATCACCATTCTTATTCTCGGAAAAGAAACGAAACAGACAGAGCTTGCGCAATGAGCACCCTTTTGGGGTGCTTTTTTAGTGAGTTGTCTGTTGGCAGACCTATATTTTTCCTTAATATTCCTTGTTTTCAGGAGGCGAAAACTTCTTTTTCCGGGACAATGTCGCAAAAAAATTCTTGTATTTGTAAAAAAAGGATAGGAAATCAGTTTGCAGCACATTCGATGGAAACGTTCTCAAGCCTGATAAAAGCCCGATTTCCTTTATAATTTATCCTCAATAAGGAGGATTAGAGAGTATTTAGAAGCATACCAGAGGAAAATAAGACACAGGGATGTTTTTAAAGTAATGATACAAAATAAAAAGGGATTATGATGTTTGTTTGACTTATTACAAACGTGTTACGGTATTAAAGATTGCTTATTATGGAGGGAAAATATGAATTTGGATGAGAAACCAATTAAGATAAAAGTCGAAAATGTATCTAAGGTTTTCGGAAAACAGACAAAAAAAGCCATTCAGATGCTGTCCAGCGGAAAAAACAAAAAAGAGATCCTGAAAGCGACCGGATCAACCGTTGGTGTCAATCAAGCAAACTTTGATGTATATGATGGGGAGATATTTGTCATCATGGGTCTATCGGGGAGCGGTAAATCAACTTTAGTTCGGCTGTTAAACCGGCTTATTGAACCGACTGCCGGGAATATTTATATTGATGGTGACATGATAACAAATATGTCAAAAGACCAGCTCCGGGAAGTGCGCCGGAAAAAAATCAGCATGGTCTTTCAGAAATTTGCGCTGTTTCCGCACAGAACGATTCTTGAAAATACGGAATACGGTTTAGAGCTCCAAGGCGTCGACAAAAAAGAGCGTGAGCAAAAAGCGCTTGATTCGCTTAAACTTGTCGGTCTTGAAGGCTTTGAACACCAATTCCCTGATCAGCTCAGCGGAGGAATGCAGCAGCGTGTCGGACTTGCGCGCGCATTGACGAATGATCCTGACATTCTTCTGATGGATGAAGCTTTCAGTGCGCTTGATCCGCTGATCCGCAAAGACATGCAGGATGAGCTTTTAGACCTTCATGACTCTGTCGGCAAGACGATCATCTTCATCACGCATGATCTTGATGAAGCATTGCGCATCGGCGACAGAATCGTGCTGATGAAAGACGGTAACATCGTTCAGATCGGGACGCCTGAAGAAATTCTGATGAGCCCGTCCAATGAATACGTTGAGAAATTCGTTGAGGACGTTGATTTATCCAAAGTTCTGACAGCGGGTCACATCATGAAGCGCGCTGAAACCGTGCGGATTGACAAAGGGCCTCGTGTAGCGCTGCAGCTCATGAAGAATCTCGGTATTTCTTCTATTTACGCCGTTGATAAACAGAAACAGCTTCTCGGCGTCATTCACGCGGCGGATGCGAAAAAAGCGGTGGAATCCGACTTATCGCTTCAGGATATTCTAAATACTGAATTTACGACTGTAAACGAAAGCACGTACTTGACGGAAATTTTCGATGTCGTGTCTGATGCGAATATTCCGATCGCCGTCACGGACGATAAGGACCGCATGAAAGGCATTGTCGTAAAAGGCGCATTAATCGGCGCGCTTTCAGGAAATAACGATTATATAAATGTTGAAGATTCTGCTGAACAAGCTCAGGATTCTTCTGTTCAGGGGGTGAAGTAAATGGACAGATTGCCTAGAATTCCGTTAGCAGATATCGTTGATCGGTTTGTTGACTGGCTTACCATGACGTTCGGAGGTTTCTTTGACGGAATCTCAAACGGTTTGGCCGCTTTCGTAAACGCGATTGTGAGCGGTTTGGGTTTCATCCCGTCTATTTTATTGACTGTTATTTTTGCAGCTCTCGCTTGGTGGATCAGTACGAGAGGAATTGCACTTTTTACGTTAATCGGATTCCTTGTTATTGATTATTTGGGTTATTGGTCGCCGATGCTGCAAACGTTGGCGCTTGTCGTCACATCTGTTTTGATTTCCATTATTATCGGGGTTCCGATCGGCATTTGGGCGTCTCAGAAAGAAACGGTCCGCCGCATTGTCACACCGATTCTGGATTTAATGCAGACCATGCCGGCTTTCGTATATCTGCTGCCTGCCATTTTCTTCTTTAATATCGGGGTTGTGCCAGGCGTCGTGGCATCTGTTATTTTCGCGATGCCTCCGACGATCCGCATGACGGTTCTCGGTATTAAACAGGTTCCGGCTGATCTGATTGAAGCGACGGAAGCATTCGGTTCAACGACGTCTCAGCGTCTGTTCAAGGTCCAGCTTCCGCTTGCCACAAAAACAATTCTTGCCGGTATTAACCAAAGCATCATGCTTGCTTTGTCAATGGTCGTTATCGCGGCCATGGTCGGTGCGCCGGGCCTCGGTTCTGAAGTATACAGCGCCGTCACACAGTTGAAAACCGGTGTCGGAGTGGAAGCGGGTATCGCGATCGT
Organism: Bacillus sp. KS1; assembly: GCF_020075515.1. NCBI lineage: Bacteria > Bacillati > Bacillota > Bacilli > Caryophanales > Bacillaceae > Bacillus > Bacillus sp. KS1. Next base: position 116,637 of record NZ_JACAWW010000014.1, read on the forward strand.
TATCGTAGCGATTACACTCGACCGTATCACGCAAAACATTAAAGTGAAGAAGAAGAGCAGGGGGAATGCCTGATGCTTAAGAAAATCATCGGTGTCGGCGTTACCGCTGCGCTGGCTCTTTCTTTGGCTGCCTGCGGTTCGCAGACTGATGGTAAGGCAACGGCTGCGGACCAGGTGAACAAAACCATTATCGGTATTGATCCGGGATCGGGGATCATGGCCCTGACGGATGAGGCCGTGAAGGATTACGGATTGAAAGACTGGAATGTCGTCACGGCGTCAAGTGCTGCCATGACGGCGACATTGAAGAAATCATATGACCGGAAAAAGCCGATCATCGTAACGGGCTGGACGCCGCACTGGATGTTCTCCAGATACAAGCTGAAGTTCCTTGATGATCCGAAAAAAACGTATGGAACTGCCGAGCAGATTCATACGATTACTAGAACCGGCTTCAGTAAGGAACAGCCTAACGCGGCCAAAGTTCTCAGACAGTTCAAATGGACGCAGGACGATATGGGAGAAGTCATGATTGCCGTTGAGGAAGGCGAAAAGCCGGCCAAAGCCGCAGCTGAATATGTGAAAAAACACAAAGACCAAGTGGCTCAATGGACAAAAGGCGCCCATAAAGTCAAAGGGGATAAAATCAACCTGGCTTATGTGGCATGGGACAGTGAAATCGCAAGTACGAATGTAATCGGAAAAGTATTTCAAGACCTCGGCTATGACGTGAAACTGACGCAAGTGGAGGCAGGACCGATGTGGACTGCGATTGCGACAGGCAGCGCGGATGCGTCATTGTCTGCTTGGCTTCCGAATACCCATAAGGCATATGCGTCTAAATATAAAGGCAAATATGAAGATGTAGGAACGAGTCTGACAGGCGTCAAGATGGGTCTGGTCGTTCCTCAGTACATGAAAAATGTCAATTCAATTGAAGATCTGAAGAAGTAATGAAGAAAAGCAGCCCTGTAACGGGCTGCTTTTTTTATGCTTCAAACGATTTGAGGACGGCGGCCGTTAATATCTCAACGCCAGTAAAGATGGCGCTTCGGTCAAATGTCATTTGGGGATGGTGAAGTCCCGGCTCCAGACCGCATCCCAGGCCGAGCATCGTCGTTTTCAAGTTCGGCACCTTTAACCCGTAAAAATGAAAATCCTCTCCACCGGTTGTCACAAGAGGTTCATCCAGATGTTCTTCTCCGAGAATGCTGCTGATCGCAAATGCCATGATGGCTTCCGCCTCCTTGTTTCGCTCGGCTGCCGGGAGGCTGTGTTCTTTTTGCAGTTCGATTTTTGCGCCGAATGCGGCAGCCGCCGCCTCACAGGCTCTTTCGGTTTCGGCGGTTAATTTCTCCATGGCGGCATTGGTTTGTGCGCGGAGATCAAGGCTGAACGATGCTTTTCCCGGAATGATATTGGAACTCTCTCCGCCTGCCTGAAGCTTTGTCATCTTCACGGAATGCGGGATGCCGGGATCAAGATGAATGAAGCTGAGTTTTTGGACGAGAAGAGCGGCGATTTCGATACTGTTAAGGCCGAGATGCGGTCTCGCGCCGTGGGCTTCTTCTCCGATAATCAGTCCTTCTATATGCTGGCTTGACCCATGCAGAATGGACGGTGCGCATCGGCCGTTTGCCGTTTCCTGTACGGGGCGCACGTGCACGCCGTATAAGAAGTCAACATCATCCAGTACGCCTTTTTCAATCATTTTCAGCGCTCCGCCGCCTTTTTCTTCCGCCGGCTGAAAAATAAAGCGGATGGTGCCCTTCGGAAGTTTCGGCTGACTCTTTAAAAGCATCATCGTACCGAGCGCCATCGTCATATGTGAATCATGTCCGCATGAATGGTTCGCCTGAAACACACCGTCCACTTCCTGCCACAGCGCGTCAATATCCGCCCGGACAGCCACAACGGGCGAGCCTTCTCCGATTTCGCCGACAACCCCGGTACAATCATCAAACGTGCGGGTCCGGCAGCCGGCCTCTTTCAGTTTTTCAGTCAGATATTCAGTTGTTTGATATTCTTTCCAGCTTACTTCGGGATTGGCGTGCAGGTGGTCAAAAATGTCCATAATGACTTGCTTTTCATGCGCTGTGAGTCTGTTCATGCCGTAAGTCCTCCTTCAAAAGCTGTCTGTTTTTTATTTTTTGATATTGAAAACAGGCAATCGGTCTGTATATAATATAGCACATATCTGTATTTTCTGAATAGTTTATAAATTTAAAGCGGGATGGTGATGTTATGGCTGTGCCGAAGGCCGAACCTGTATTGAAAAAGAAGAAATTGTTTGTGATGCCTGATGCTTATGTGCTGCTGTTCATTGTCGCTTTACTATGCGCGATAGCGTCGTACATCGTTCCCGCGGGAGAATTTGACAGGGTGACAAAGGGCAGTGTGACGTCCGCCGTCCCGGGAAGCTATCATTCTTTAGACCAGTCTCCTGTCAGCCCGATCGCTTTTTTTACCGCGATTCAGGAAGGGATGACAAGTTCCGCGCCGATTATTTTTTTAATCCTGTTTACGGGCGGCACCATTGCGATTTTGGAGAAAACGGGCGCCATCAATGGATTGATCAGTAATGTCATCACTACGTTCCGCACAAAACAGCTGCTGTTTATTGCGATTGTCGGATCTCTGTTTTCGATCCTCGGCACAACCGGCATCGTCGTTAATTCCGTGATCGGTTTTATTCCGATCGGCCTGATCGTCGCCCGCTCGCTGAAATGGGACGCCGTGGCCGGAGCGGCCGTCATTTATATCGGCTGCTATGCCGGGTTTAACGCGACGATTTTATCACCTTCACCGCTCGGGTTATCACAAAGCATCGCGGAGCTGCCGCTGTTTTCCGGTATCGGCCTGCGGATTGCCGTCTACATTTGTTTTCTGTTATCATCTATTTTATATATTTATCGGTATACGAGAAAACTCAGAAAAGCAAAGGACGCCAGTCTGCTGGGGAACGATTGGTTTCCTGCGGCAGGTTCACTCCCGCAGGTTTCTGAGCCGGAGGACAAGCATGTCCCGTTTACCGTCCGCCATAAATTGATTCTGGCTGTCGCGGCTTTGTCGCTTGCAGGCTTTTTGTACGGCGCGCTTACTCTTGATTGGTCTGATTCAGAGATGGCCGCCGTGTTCATTTTTATCTCAATCGTGTCAGGCCTGATTGCGGGAATGGCGGCAAATGATATCGCAAAAACGTTTATTACAGGCTGTCAGGGGCTCGTTTACGGCGCGCTGATCGTCGGAATGGCGAGAAGCATTTCCGTTATCCTGGAACATGGAAAGCTGCTTGATACGGTAGTCAATGGACTTGCGTCACTGCTGCATGGTTTCAGCCCGATGGCAGGCGCCATCGGAATGTATATTTCCAGCGCCCTGCTTCATTTTCTGATTTCATCGGGCTCAGGGGAGGCGGTCGTATTTATTCCGATCTTGGCGCCGCTTGCCGATCTGATGGGTATCACGAGACAGGTCGCGGTTGAAGCGGTTATGCTTGGGGAAGGCGTCGTAAACTGTGTCAATCCGACTTCCGGCGTGCTGATGGCCGTACTGGCTGCCAGCGGCATTCCGTACGTAAAGTGGCTTCGCTTCATGATTCCGCTGGCGCTGATTTGGTTTGTCATCGGCCTTGTGTTTATCTGCATAGGCGTCCTGATCAATTGGGGTCCTTATTAACATTTTTGTCAATGATATTTCGGTTTATCATTATGAATCGGCAAGATATAATGGGAGTTGTAAGCCATTCTTAATAGTACGGGAGGAAGTCATGAATCAGCGTCGGAACAGACTTTCAAACGTGAATGGAAAGAGTGAGAGTGTGAAAGAGAAAGAACGAATGATTTGGTCAGAAGTCGGAATGCTTGTGGGCACACTGTCTTTGCTTGACATCATCGTACGCGGACTTGTTCTGAACTGTCCGTTTAGGGAATGGGCCGGAAGCTTGGCGGTTTTCTTCATTATAATTGTTTATTATTGTATCAGGGCGGGAGCGTCGGGAATGCTCATGCCGAGAATAGACACCAAAGAAGAACTGCAAAAGCGGGTGAAGCAGCAGCGGATAGATTCAATTGCGGTCACTTTTGCGGTAGCGGCGATTACGATGTACGACAGGGGGTTTCCCCATACATTCTTTGCTTGGCTGAAAATGATCTTTCTTTTTATCGTCTGCGGAGGCATTCTGTTTCTGCTTCGGTATGTCATTGTGAAGCTGTCTTACAGAAGAGCGATAAAAGAAATAAAAAAGAAATCATCTTGACAGGTGGTTTCTTTTTTTGTTTGAAAGCGGGAAGTCTTTTTAATTGATAGGAAGATAGATTTGAATTCACTCTGTCACGTTGCTTTGATAGAGAGAGTGTGATAAGTTGAAATGTAAGCGTTAACAGAATTCTCCAGTCTTCACAACAGTTGAAAGGAGCTGAAGAAAGAGTAAGAGGAATTTTTGACTCCGCAGTCAGTCTTCAAAAATGAAATAAGGAGTGTCAAAAATGTTTGAAAAACGATTCAAAACCTCTTTACTGCCGTTATTTGCCGGATTTTTATTGCTGTTTCATTTGGTTTTGTCAGGCCCGGCGGCTGCAAACGCTGAAACTGCAAACAAATCGAATGAGGTGGCCGCGTCATCGGTCAAAAATGGGACCATCCTTCATGCTTGGAATTGGTCGTTCAATACGTTAACACAAAATATGAAAGAGATTCGTGATGCGGGTTATGCAGCCATTCAGACGTCTCCGATTAACCAAGTAAAGGAAGGGAACCAAGGAGATAAAAGCATGAGGAACTGGTACTGGCTGTATCAGCCGACATCGTACCAAATCGGCAACCGTTACTTAGGCACTGAACAAGAATTTAAGGACATGTGTGCAGCCGCGGAAAAGTATGGCGTAAAAGTCATTGTTGATGCGGTTATCAATCATACCACCAGCGATTACGCTGCGATTTCTGACGAGATTAAGCGTATTCCAAACTGGACCCACGGGAACACACAAATTAAAAATTGGTCGGATCGATGGGACGTCACTCAAAATTCATTGCTTGGGCTGTATGATTGGAATACACAGAACACTGAGGTGCAGGCCTATCTGAAACGTTTCTTGGAAAGAGCATTGAATGACGGAGCAGACGGGTTCCGCTATGATGCCGCCAAGCATATAGAGCTTCCGGATGATGGGAATTACGGCAGCCAATTTTGGCCGAATATCACAAATACATCGGCGGAGTTCCAATACGGAGAAATCCTGCAAGACAGCGCATCCAGAGATACTGCTTATGCGAATTATATGAATGTGACGGCTTCTAACTACGGGCATTCCATCAGATCCGCTTTAAAGAATCGTAATCTGAGTGTGTCGAATATCTCCCATTATGCATCTGACGTGTCTGCGGACAAGTTAGTCACATGGGTGGAATCACATGATACGTATGCCAATGATGATGAAGAGTCCACATGGATGAGTGATGACGATATTCGTTTAGGCTGGGCAGTGATTGGTTCGCGCTCAGGAAGCACGCCTCTTTTCTTTTCCCGGCCTGAGGGCGGAGGAAATGGTGTCAGGTTCCCTGGAAAAAGTCAAATAGGCGATCGCGGGAGCGCCTTATTTAAAGATCAGGCGATCACTGCGGTCAATCAATTTCACAATGAAATGGCCGGGCAGCCCGAGGAACTCTCGAATCCGAATGGGAACAATCAAATATTTATGAATCAGCGCGGCTCAAAAGGCGTTGTGCTGGCAAATGCAGGATCGTCTTCTGTCACCGTCAATACTTCAACGAAATTACCTGACGGCAGGTATGATAATAGGGCCGGCGCCGGTTCATTTCAAGTAGCGAACGGCAAACTGACAGGTACGATCAATGCCAGATCCGCGGCTGTTCTTTATCCTGACGACATTGGAAATGCGCCTCATGTCTTTCTTGAGAATTACCAAACAGAGGCAGTCCATTCTTTCAATGATCTGCTGACGGTCACCCTGCGTGCAAATGCGAAAACAACAAAAGCCGTTTACCAAATCAATAATGGTCAGGAGACAGCATTTAAGGATGGAGACCGATTAACGATCGGGAAAGAAGATCCAATCGGCACGACATACAACATCAAATTAACCGGAACGAACGGCGAGGGTGCAGCGAGAACCCAAGAATACACGTTTGTCAAAAAAGACCCGGCCCAAACCAACATCATTGGCTATCAAAATCCGGATCATTGGGGCCAGGTAAATGCTTATATCTATAAACATGATGGAGGCAGGGCCATAGAATTAACCGGATCGTGGCCGGGGAAAGCCATGACCAAGAATGCAGATGGAATGTACACGCTGACGCTGCCTGAGAATGCGGATACGGCTAACGCCAAAGTGATTTTTAACAATGGCAGCGCCCAAGTGCCCGGCCAGAACCAGCCCGGCTTTGATTATGTGCAGAATGGTTTGTATAACAACTCCGGTTTGAATGGTTATCTTCCGCATTAATGAATAGAGACATCATCACATCAAACCCTTGCTTCTGTTAGGAAATCAATCACGCTGAAAAGATGACAACATCCTAAAACGGTTCCGTTTTAGGATGTTGTCAACAATCTGGAAACCATCACCGATATTTTTTTGTCCAAAAATCAAACTTTTCTCTTGCAAAAGTTTGTGAAGTATTGCACAATATAAATGTGAAATACTTCACAAGTTAAAAATAGACACCACGAAACACTGGAGGATGAGCATACATGATGAACGAACGAGTGAACAAAGTAGCATTAATCGGAGCAGGTTTTGTTGGAAGCAGTTATGCATTTGCGTTAATTAACCAAGGGATCACAGATGAGCTTGTGATCATTGATGTAAATAGAGAAAAAGCCATGGGAGATGTCATGGATTTAAATCACGGAAAGGCGTTTGCGCCTCATCCGGTCAAAACGTCTTACGGCACATATGAGGATTGCAAGGATGCCGATATCGTGTGCATCTGTGCAGGGGCCAATCAAAAACCGGGCGAAACGAGACTTGAGCTGGTCGAAAAAAATCTCGCCATTTTTAAAAGTATTGTCGGTGAAGTAATGGCAAGCGGATTTGACGGCATCTTCCTCGTTGCCACAAACCCGGTCGACATTCTCACTTATGCGACTTGGACATTCAGCGGCCTGCCGAAAGAACGCGTCATCGGCAGCGGCACGACACTGGATTCTGCGCGATTCCGTTATATGCTGAGCGAATACTTCGGAGCCGCTCCGCAAAACGTACACGCCCACATTATCGGCGAGCACGGCGATACCGAGCTTCCTGTATGGAGTCACGCCAATATCGGCGGAGTGCCGGTGCAGCAATTGCTGGAGAAAAATGCAGCTTACAAACAGGACGAGCTGGATCAGATCGTTGACGATGTGAAAAACGCGGCCTACCATATTATCGAGAAAAAAGGCGCGACATATTACGGAGTGGCGATGAGCCTCGCCCGCATCACAAAAGCGATTTTGCGTAATGAAAACAGCATTTTAACCGTCAGCACATATCTGGACGGCCAATACGGTGTAAACGACGTCTTTATCGGCGTTCCGGCCGTCGTCAATCGGAACGGCATCGCAGGTGTGACGGAACTTGAGCTGAATGAAACAGAACAGGCTCAATTCAGCCGCAGCGCAAACGTGCTGAAAGATATTCTCGCTCCGCATTTCGCTGGGTAAACAAAAAAGCAGTACATGACAAACGCCATGTACTGCTTTTTTTAATTCGCTTTTTTCGCCATTTCCTGAGAGGTTTTTACTCTCGCTTTTCCCATAAACAAAATGGTAACGGCCGCAATGACGATCGGCGCCAGCGCAAGCGTAAATACATATGTGATGCTTTGCGACATGGCGTCAATAATGCGATCCAGAATGTGCGGCGGAATTTGAGCGCGCGTGCCGGCCTGGAAAATCTCCTGCGGATTTCCGATGTTCTGCATCGCGCCGCCCGCTCCTTTCATGCCGCTGAATGAATCTGTGAGCTTATTGGTAAACACATTCGTCTGGATGGTTCCGAAAATCGTCACACCGAGCGTCATACCGAATGATCTCAAAAACGAGTTTGTTGAGTTGGCGCTTCCGCGGTAACGCGGCTCCAGATCGTTCATGGACGCGGCAGGCAGCAGTGAGAAGTTGAAGCCGACGCCGAATCCTGAGATCAGCATGAATACCGTCAGCATCATACGCGCCGTATCCGGTGTCATATTGGAAAGCAGCAGCATTCCGATAAAGAAAGCGACCACGGAAATCAGCATTAAATTGCGGAACCGCACTTTCGTCTGGAAAATTCCGCCGATCATACTTCCGATAACAGAACCGATCATCATCGGCGTCAAAATAAAGCCCGCGCTTGTCGCGGTGCTTCCGTACACAGCCTGAACGAAGATCGGGATAAACACCGCTAAAATGACGAACGTGGCTCCGTAAAGGAACGCCAGAATCTGTGCCGTGGCAAATAAACGGTTTTTAAACATCCAAAATGAGATAATCGGTTCTTCCGCTTTTCTTTCCACAATAAAAAAGGCGATAAAGAACACGGCGAACACAGCGAACAGACCGATGATCTGCACGGAGTTCCAATCATACGTTTTTCCGCCGAGCTCAAGAGCGAACATCAGACCGACAATGGAAACCACCAGCGTAATCGCGCCGGCCCAGTCGATTTTCTGCTTCCTGTGTTCAAGGGATTCTTTATAATAACGAAGAATGAAAAACAATGATAAAATACCGATCGGCACGTTGATGTAAAACACCCAGTGCCAGCTGATGGAGTCGGTAATGAGCGCGCCTAAAAGCGGCCCGAGAACGCTGGACAGGCCGAAAACGGCACCGAACATGCCCGACATTTTGCCGCGTTTTTCCGGCGGAAATAAATCAAAAATGATCGTGAAGGCGATCGGCATCAGCGCGCCTCCGCCAATTCCCTGAATGACGCGGTAAATAATGAGCTGATCCATTGTTTGGGCGATTCCGCATAATGCAGATCCGATTAAGAAAAGAATAAGACCGAATAAAAAGAAACGTTTGCGTCCGTACATATCGGACAGTTTTCCGTAAATCGGCATACCGGCCATAACGGCTACCATGTATGATGCCGTCACCCACGCGAACTTATCGAAACTTCCGAGGTCCGCCACGATATTTCCCATCGCAGTGGCAACGATTGTATTATCCATAGCCGACATTAAAATGCCCAGTAAAAGACCGATGACGACATACTTCGTCGAGGCGTCCTTCGCGGCTGTTTGTTCCATGCTTTTTCCTCCCATACTTACTTTTGATCATTAAATTTGCTATGATCATATTAGATTTGCCGAAAATTATCTTGATCGTCAAGATAAATTGATTTTATAGGGAGGCCTGTCAGTTGTCAACAAGAAATACCAGAAGCGAGACGGAGGAAACCGCGATACAGTTATTCCGGAAGATGGCCACAAGGACGATCCTGTTTCATCAGGCGGCCGCTCAATCTCTCGGTCTGTTTCCGACCGATTTGAAATCAGCTGATATCTTAAATGAAGCAGGCCCGATGACCGCAGGCGAGCTGGGGAAAAAAACCGGCCTCAGCACAGGTTCGGTAACGGCGCTCATTGACCGGCTCGAAAAAGCGGGATATGTCATGAGGAAAAAAGACCCCGAAGACAAACGTCGGGTGATCATCGTGCCGCTGACAGCCGGAAAAGCGAATGTGAAGCAATTGTTCAGCTCCTTATCCCAGTCCACGATCAGCCTTTGCCGACAATATAAAGAAGAAGAACTGCGGCTGATATTCGATTTTTTAGGAAAAGCGACGGACATGATGGAAGACGAGCTTGAGAAATTAAAATAATGTATCATAGCACGGCCCATTCATGAATAACTTGTACAAGTTGCATGAATGAGGGGGAAGCCAATGAACATTTTTTTAAGCTACATCGTTCTCGGGCTGTCATTGTCAGCACCTGTCGGACCGGTCAATGCGGCGCAAATTGACAAAGGCATCAAAAACGGCTTTTGGCATGCATGGATTTTCGGTCTTGGCGCCATGGCCGCGGACGGGCTGTATATGATTCTGATCTATTTCGGGCTGTCTCAATTTTTGACCGCTCCTTTTGTAAAAACGTTTTTGTGGCTCTTCGGTTTTTTTGTGCTGACCTATACGGGAGTCGAAACGTTAAAAAATATAAGGGAAGCCATGAATGTCAGAAGCGGAAAAGGAAAACCGGCTTTTTACAAAACATTCGGCGCGGGATTTTTTATTTCTCTTTCCAATCCGCTGAGCATTTTATTCTGGCTCGGCATATACGGCAGCATCCTCGCAAAAACCGCTGAATCCTTCGATGCGAACCAGCTTTTGATTTACAGCTCCGGCATTCTTCTCGGCATTTTGATCTGGGATTTCTGCATGGCGATCGCTGCGAGCACTTTCAGAAATCTCCTTCATGAAACAGCGCTTCGCTGGCTGACGGGAGCGGCGGGTGTGTCTTTGATCGTTTTCGGATTTTATTTCGGCTGGCAGGGGATTCAAATGCTCATCTCATAAATAGAAGGACTGTCACCCATCGCCTATCTCCGTCATAACGTATCATGACGATACTGGAGGTGGGCCGATGGCAAGCGGGCTGTACACAAAAAGTTGCCTTGAGGAAAAGTTATTGGATCTGCCAAATTGGCAGAGAATCGCTTTTGAGCTTCTATCAGAAAAAATAGGCGATAAAGCGGATACGTTTCCGTGCATTCCCGGACGTCAGGGATTTTTGACAGATCAGCTCCGGATATCCTTTGCGGGTGATCCCCGCGAAAACGGAACCCCGGAGGAAGTGGGGGTGCTGCTGTCCGAGTACGGAAAGATCTCAAGGGATACCGGAAGATACGCGTCGCTGCTTGTGATTTTTGATACGCCTGAGGATTTAGCTGAGCATTATTCCGTTGAGGCGTATGAAGAGCTGTTCTGGTCTTTTTTAAACCGGCTGAGCGGCTGCGACCCGAATGACTGGCCGGAAGACATGCCGGAAGACCCTGAACATTATAAATGGGAGTTTTGCTTTGACGGCGAGCCGTATTTTATTCTGTGCGCGACGCCTGCGCATGAAGCGAGACAAAGCAGAAGCTTCCCGTTTTTTATGCTGGCGTTTCAGCCGAGATGGGTTTTCGAAGGATTAAATGATTCAACCGCGTTCGGACGAAACATGAGCCGGCTGATCAGAAAACGCTTAGAGGCGTATGATGAAGCCCCTCTTCATCCCCGATTGGGGTGGTACGGAGGAAAAGACAATTTAGAATGGAAGCAATATTTCCTCCGTGATGATGAGACGCAAGTGTCAAAGTGTCCCTTTTCTTATTTGAAAAGACTGTTTAAACCGACGAAATAAGCTATGATCCGGCAGGGCTGTGTCCCTGCTTTTTTTGTACGATCCATGTCACGATCGCAATGACGGCGAGAAAACAAAGGCTGACCAGAAAACCGGGCCGGCTCGATTTCTCAAACAGCGTCCCGGAGACGGCCGCGACAATCAGCACAAGGGCGATAAAAATCTGTGCGGTTCCCATCTTTGTCGTTTCGAGCAGTTTCTTGCCCGAGAACAAAATGAACAGCCACGTATAAAGAAGCATCAGACCCGCCGCGGTTGTCATGTGTTCATATATATTTTTCGGCAGCACCAATGACAGGATGATGGAGACGATGAGTCCGGCAAACGTCAATCCGAGCGCAGGCCAGCAGATTTTTTTGTTTTCCTTTAACCTGAAGCATTTCGGCGCATCCCCGTCATCGGCCATTGTACAAAGCAATGTCGTCACGGCAAACAGCGAGGCGACGAGTGTGGAAAATCCCGCAATAATAAAAATCCCGTTAAAAATATCAAGAATGATATCTAAATGAAAACCCTTCAGCGATGTAATAAACGGGCTGTCCTGCTCGGTGAATTTGCCCAGCGGCACTAACAGCAGCGCCAGGCCGAGAGAAATGACGTAAATCACCGCAAGTACGGCAAGCATCAGCCGGCCTGATTTTGAGGCTTCCTCCGGTTTTTTCAAGTGTACGGTCATCAGCCCCAAGACTTCAATTCCTCCGAAGGCGTAAAACGCATAAATCAGTCCCGTCCATAACCCCATCGCTCCGTGCGGGAACAAATCCTTTGATTCGTTCGGCACCTGCACATCCGGTTTATGAGAAAATATACCGCACAGCGCCAATATGGCGATGACGATAAACATAAAAATCGCCGCCGTCTTGACAACAGCGAGCACATTTTCCGTTTTTTGAAAAACGGACAGCCCCGTAAATATAATCAAGAGACCGAGCACCGCATAGATGGAGGCGAAAATCCACAGCGGCACATTCGGAAACCAATGCTTCGTAAACAGCGAGATCGCTGTCAGCTGGCTTCCCGTGATCAGCATCTCGGACGACCAGTACACCCATCCGTTGCTGAAACCGGCCCAATTGCCGAAAGCCTTTCTCGCATAAGCGCAAAAAGACCCCTTTTCGGGCTGTTTAGCCGAAAGCTTCGCGAGCTGTTCAAAGACAAAATAGGTGCCAAGCCCGGCAATAAGAAATGAGATCAGCGCGGAATATCCGCTTTTGACAATAGCGATGCTGGACCCGAGAAAAAATCCTGTCCCGATTGTGCAGCCGACGCCGATTAAGGAGAGCTGCCACCAAGCGAGATTCCCTTTAGGCTGGTCCTGTGATTTACCCATGAAGTTCAACCCCTTTATCAAAGCTTAGATTGCGGCCGTCAGAAGGGGAATATACATCCAATAAATTGCTTTACATGAAACAAACGGCCGGAGTTCATAATAGAAGAAAAAAAGGAGCAGTCTGATGACACAGCAATTTATCGTACCTCCGAAAAAAGGGCTCGGCCTGAAGGTTCACAAAGGGCAGATTATAAAAGTAGTCGATGTGGAAGGGCAGCAGGTGGCTGATTTTACGGCGTATCATGCCAAGGACTTCTATGAACATCTTGATCAGGGCGCGACGATTGATGCCAACCAGTCCATTCATGTAAAAACGGGTGATCATATTTATTCGAATTTATACAAGCCGATGCTGACGCTGATTGAGGATACAGTCGGCAAGCATGACCTGCTGCTTCCCGCCTGCCGTCCGGATATGAACAGGCTTTTATACGGAAAGCATAAAGATGAGCTCCAGGATACGTGCTATGACAATATGAGCGGAGCGCTTGAACCATTCGGGGTGCCGCGGCCGCATATGCATTACCCATTCGCCATTTTTATGAACACGGTGCTCGATGAGAAAGGGAACTTATCAGTCGAAACGCCTCTATCTGACGCGGGTGATTATGTACGGCTCCGTGCGGAAATGGATCTCGTCGTGGCGTTTTCATCCTGTCCGATCGAAAAAGGAAAATGCAACGGAGACAGCATCACGGCGCTGCGGGTGGAAATCAGCTGATCCCGGTGTATTTGATTCACTTAAAATCTGCACCTGTGCTATATTTAACAGAGAGTCGTACATAGTGGCATGATTCATTTTCAGCATGAACGGGAAATGGATTATAAAGAAACAATGCAGGAGGAGTGATTGGGATGAGCATCCAGAAACAAATTATGAATGATCTCCATGTAAAGCCCTCAATTGATCCGAAACAAGAAATTGAGGACAGAGTGAACTTTCTGAAACAATATTTGAAAAAAACAGGTGCCAAAGGCTTTGTGCTCGGCATCAGCGGGGGGCAGGATTCCACGCTTGCGGGACGCCTCGCCCAATTGGCGGCGGAGAGCATCAGAGAAGAAGGCGGAAATGCGGAATTTATCGCCGTCCGGCTTCCGCACGGCACACAGCAGGATGAGGATGACGCCCAATTGGCGCTCAAATTCATTAAACCTGATAAATCATGGACATTTGATATTAAGTCCGCTGTCAGCGCGTTCGCTGATCAGTACAAAAAAGACACGGGCGATCAGCTGTCTGACTTTAACAAAGGAAATGTAAAGGCCAGAATGAGAATGATCGCTCAATATGCCATCGGCGGACAAGAGGGGCTGCTTGTCATCGGAACCGACCATGCGGCCGAGGCGGTGACCGGTTTCTTTACGAAATACGGTGACGGCGGAGCTGATCTGCTGCCGCTGACCGGATTAACGAAACGACAGGGCAGACGTTTATTAGAAGAGCTCGGTGCGCCGGAGCGCCTGTATTTGAAATTACCGACGGCCGATCTGCTTGATGAAAAACCGCAGCAGACTGATGAGACCGAACTCGGCATCACATACAATGACATTGATGATTATTTAGAAGGCAAGGACGTATCTTCCGAAGTGATTGAGGCGCTGGAAAAACGCTACCTCAGTACGGAGCACAAGCGCCAGGTGCCGGCATCGATGTTTGATGATTGGTGGAAATAGAATGAAAAAAACCTCCCTTTTGAAAGGGAGGTTTTTTGTTTATCTCATTTTTATTTATCTACACTTTCATAAATCCCTACCCAATACCCTTTACTGCTGTCATAGTATTTGCTTTTGAAAATCCACTTTGTTCCATCTAAAACGAAAGAAGCAGCGAAGTTGCCGTTAGGGCTTTGAACGAGCTTGATGGCATTAATGCCGGCATCTGCTTTCGTTGAGATTGGGCTGTTTTCCGCAGATGAAGATGCTGTTGGTGATGCGGCAAAGGCAGGAGCGGCAGACATCAGTAAGGCAAGAGACAGCGCAGAACCGGTTAACACTTTTTTGAATTTCATTTCGAGCACTCCCTTTTCAAATGAAATGTATTACAGTGTTAATAATTAGATGATTATCCATAAAATTCCTTCTGTGTTTCTAAAATTTTTTTCTTAATTTGAAAAAACATCCCCTCTGAAGGGATGTTTTTTATTTCTTAAAGCAGTGCCTGATCTCATTCAGAGATTCTTTCATATGCGCTTCAGCATGATGACCGAAGTATTCGAGTGACACAAATCCGCCGTATTGCCTGTTCAACAGTTCTTTCAGAAAGGGTTCCTGCCGTAAATCGCCTTGCAGAACAGACACCGGCTTGCTGAGATACCAGTTGTCAAAATTCCAGTGATAGTTTTTCAGATGAATGTGGCTGACGGTATGATACAGTTTTTCTAAAGCGGACATTTGGTCAACGTGATTAACGTGTAGGTTGGAGCCGTCAAAAATGGTGCGGACCCGCGGATGTCCGACATCCTCCAAAAATGCCAGCGCCGCCTCCGGTGTATCCGCGTACGTATCGTAATGAATCTCAAGCCCGATATCGACTTCATAGTCATCTGCGAGCCGTGCCGCCTGCTGAAATTGATCAACCGCACGCTGCCACTTTTCCGGTGATGTCCGATGCGAAGGAAGATTGCCGGCAAAGACTCTGATCAAGGGACTGCGCAGCTGTCGTGCCGCGCTTAATGCCCTTTGAACATCTTTTAACGCCTGCCTTTCATCCTGAGTGGCGAAGTCAGTGTACAAACTGACGGCAGGCACCCCGATACCTTCCTCCTGAAGCTGCTGATCAAGCCTGTCGAGGGGGCCGATTTCCTCTATATATTGTTTAGCGTGTCCGTACCACAGTTCGATTCCCTCAAAGGAGTGCTCCTTCGCGAAAGAAATGACGTCGAAAATATGCTTTTTTTTAAATCCTGTCGTGCAAAAACTCAGTTTCATCGGTAATCCTCCCGTAACTGTCTATCATATGTGTACTTTTTCCCCGGGTGCGATACGGATAAACAGGTGAAAAGGGCAGACACTTTTTTATAAGCGGGGTGTGTCTGCATCAGGTCAGTGCGGCACACAAATTGTTTAGCGCTTTTTTGCGTCAAAGTATTAAATAATTGACCGAAGTGTTGTACAATTAATTTCATTCGAGTAAGGGGGAGAAGCCATTGAAAAATGAAACGGAGCTGACGGACTTCAGTCCCGTCCGCAATAAACCGACTCGCGCTCGTTATGTGATACTGATTCTTTTGTTTTTTATCACTGCGATTAATTATATAGACCGTGCCAGTGTATCCATCGCCGCCCCGTCCATTCAGACATCGCTGAACATAAGCCCCGCGCTTTTGGGCGTCGTCTTTTCCGCATTCAGCTGGACTTATACGGGAATGCAGATTCCCGGCGGGCTCATTTTGGACAAATTCGGGTCAAAACGGACGTACGGCGTTTCTTTATTGATCTGGTCGGTTTTCACCGGAGTGCAGACTTTTGCGGCCAGTTTCGGATTTTTATTCGGCTGCCGCCTGATTATCGGGCTGGCTGAATCGCCTGCGTTTCCGGCAAACAACCGGATTGTCACGACATGGTTTCCAAGGCGGGAACGCGCTTTTGCGACGGGTGCTTATACGGCGGGGGAATATGTGGGGCTGGCGTTCGCCACACCGGTTTTATTCTGGGTGTTAACGGCATTTGACTGGCGCGCCGTCTTTATTTCCTCAGGGGTGCTCGGGCTTGTTTTCTCCATTTTCTGGTTCAAAATGTATCACGAGCCGAATCGGTCCCGGAAAGTGAACCGGGAAGAGCTTGATTATATTAGAGAAGGCGGCGGACTGACAGAGGTGTCAGAATCAGCCGGCAGGATCACGTGGCCGGATTTCGTCCAGCTTCTCAAATACCGCAAGCTTGTCGGCTTGTATATCGGCCAGTTCGCCGTAGCCTCCACGCTGTTCTTCTTTTTGACATGGTTTCCGACTTATCTGGCGGAGGCAAAGCACATGGCTTTCTTAAAAGTCGGCTTCGCCGCATCAATTCCGTATATCGCCGCCTTTTTCGGTGTATTGTTCGGCGGATATTGGTCTGACGGAATGATGAAACGGGGCGTGTCGGTGAACGTTGCCCGGAAAACGCCCGTCATCCTCGGTCTTCTGCTGACAGGCTCCATCGTGCTCGCGAATGTTACGGATTCTGCTCCTGCGGTTTTGACGATCTTATCCATTGCTTCTTTTGCGCAGGGCATGTCCAATATATCCTGGACGATGCTGAGTGAGGTGGCGCCAAGCGAGACAATCGGATTGGCTGGAGGCGTGTTTAACTTTTTCGCCAATATGGCCGGTATTATCACCCCGCTTATCATCGGGTTTATCGTTTCTGCGACCGGTTCATATAACGGAGCGATTCTGTTTGTCGGCGCTGTCGCATTTATCGGGGCATTTTCTTATATTTTCATTGTCGGAAAGGTGGAACGCATTACGCTCCGATAGAAAGAAAAAACTCATCTCTTCTTAATAAAGGATGGGTTTTCTTTCATTGCATTATCTCTATATTTCAATATTGAGTTATCATATAATAAACATAACTTTTTCATTTCTTAGGAGGATTTCGCCGAAGATGAACGCAAAACGTGCCATTCCCGTAAGAGAAAGAAATATCGTACTGATCGGATTCATGGGTGTCGGAAAGACAACAATCGGCCAGCTGGTCGCTAAGAAATTATACAGAGACTTCATTGATATTGATCTGCAGATTGAGAAAGATTTCAATATGTCCATCCCGGAAATGTTTGAGAAAAAAGGTGAAGCCTTTTTCCGTCAGACCGAAAAGGATTATATATTAGATATCTGCCGCAATACGAAATTCAAAATTGTGTCGCTTGGGGGCGGTTCGTTTAAACAAGAGGAAATCAGACAGTGCTGCCTTGAAAACTGTCTCGTGCTCCATCTTGATCTATCATGGGAGAATTGGAAGCAGCGGGCTGATCTGCTGATTGAAAGCCGTCCCGTTCTGCATAACCGTTCCATGGATGAAATGCAGCAGCTCTTTAACGAGCGCCAAAGCATCTATGATAAACATAATTCAAAAGTGGCGACGGATAATCTGGAACCAGAAGAAATAGCCGATTATATCGTAGAAACGTTAAAAATCGGCTGGGACCTGTATCAGCCGATGTAAAAAGATCCGTGACGCTGTGAGCGCACGGCTTTTTTGTTTTTAAACAAACGTTTATTAAAATGTTTAGAAAATGAGTGTAAAATCGTGTTAAGATAGAGTCAGAAAATTAAATCTTATAAAACAAAGGAGAATAATCGGATATGCAATTATACGACTTGCCGCTCGACCAACTGCAAACCTATAAACCAAATAAAACCGCTCCTCATGACTTTTCGGATTTTTGGGCATCATCATTACATGAGCTTGCAAAGGAAGAGGCAAAGCCTGAATTGAGGGCTGAAAGCTACCCGGCTGACGGCGTGAAAGTATTCCGGCTGACATACCGAAGCTTCGGCAAGGCGGAAATTGAGGGATGGTACGCCGTTCCCGACCGGCAAGGACCGCATCCGGCCATCGTGAAATATCACGGCTATAACGCGAGCTATGACGGGGATATACATGACATCGTAAATTGGGCGCTACACGGATATGCCGCATTCGGCATGCTTGTCCGCGGTCAGCACAGCAGCACAGATACAAGCGTCTCACCGCACGGACACGTTCCCGGCTGGATGACAAAAGGGATTTTAGATAAAGATACATATTATTACCGCGGCGTGTACTTAGATGCCGTCCGGGCTTTGGAAGTCATCAGCAGCTTTGATGAAGTGGATGAAACGAGGATCGCCGTCATCGGCGGGAGCCAGGGAGGCGGCCTTTCAATCGCCGCGGCGGCACTATCTGACATTCCGAGAGCGGTTGCGGCCGATTATCCTTATTTAAGCAATTTTGAGCGGGCCATTGATGTCGCTCTTGATGAGCCGTATCTTGAGATTAACTCCTTTTTCAGAAAGAACGGCAGCCCTGAAACGGAGAAGGCCGCGATGAATACACTGGCCTATTTTGATATCATGAATCTGGCGGACCGCGTAAAAGTTCCGGTGCTCATGTCCATCGGGCTGATTGACCGCGTGACTCCGCCGTCGACGGTGTTTGCCGCTTACAATCATCTGGAAACGGAAAAAGAATTGAAGGTTTACCGGTATTTCGGACATGAATACATACCTTCTTTCCATACGGAAAAGCTGGCCTTTCTGAAAGCGCATCTGAAAGGCTGACGATAGCGAAAAGCCCAAGTACTTGGGCTTTTTTCAGGAATGATCACGGAAAAGGACGGATACAGATGAAACAAAAGATCATCGAAGAATTAAAACGAATTGAAGCACAGCACGGCGTCAAGGTGCTTTATGCCGTAGAATCAGGGAGCCGCGCATGGGGATTTCCGTCAAGCGACAGCGACTACGATGTACGGTTTCTCTATGTGCCGAAAAAAGAATGGTACTTTTCGATCGAACCGCATAGGGATGTCATAGAAGAGCCGATTCATGACATGCTTGACATCAGCGGCTGGGAACTGAGAAAAGCGCTGCGGCTTTTTAAAAAATCAAATCCGCCTCTTTTGGAATGGTTCTCTTCTAAGATGATCTATTATGAAGCTTTCTCAGCGGCTGAAAAGCTTCGAAAACTGAAAAACCGCGCCTTTTCGCCTGAAGCCGGCATCTATCATTATCTCAATATGGCAAAACGGAATGAAAAAACGGAATTGCGGGGCAGTGAAGTGAAGATTAAAAAGTATTTTTATGTTCTGCGTCCTCTCCTTGCCTGCAGATGGATTGAAACGTTCGGCTCCGTACCGCCGATGTCATTTCCCGTACTGGCCGATGCCTTATTGACGGATGAAGCGCTCATTTCTGAAATCAATACACTGCTTACAAGGAAAAAAAGCGGTCAGGAGCTGGCTCCGGAACCGAGAAATACGATGATTCATGCGTTTATAGAAGAAGAAATAGAACGCATCGGGCACTATGTCAAAACGATCAAAACGCCGAAACCTGACATAACGGAGGAACTGAATCAGCTATTGATTCAGACCGTCGAAGAGGCGTGGGGGTAAAAAGGCGGAAATTGACGATTGCCGTCATTTCCGTCCGCCATTTTTCGGCATAATCCGCCTGCTATCTAAGAAGCTGATTGTGGTAAAACCACAAAAATTTATCAGAATCTTTGTATTTTTAGAATATTGTGAGAGGATGTTTTGTCCATTTACAATAGACTCATACAAATACTTCTTAGATTGCGGGGTGTTAAGGTTGGAAGTGATTACAAGAGATTTTTTCTTATTTTTATCCAAGAGCAGCTTTCTCAATAAGATGGCGCGAAGCTGGGGAAGCCGTGTGGCAGCCGGCAAAATCATCGGAGGAATGGATTTCCGCAGTTCTATCCCGACAATCCGACATTTGAACAGCCAGGGGCTGTCAGTTACTGTCGATCATTTGGGGGAATTTGTCAACAGTGGTGATGTCGCGAAAGAACGCACCGAGGAGTGCATGCAGACCATCGCCTTAATCGCTGATGAACAGCTGAATTCCCAAGTGTCATTAAAAATGACGTCTTTAGGTCTTGATATAGATCTCGATCTTGTCTATGAAAATATGACGAAAATCCTCCAGACGGCTGAAAAACATAAAGTCATGGTGACGATTGACATGGAAGATGAAACGAGATGCCAGAAAACGCTGGATATCTTTAAAGACTTCCGGAGCCGGTATGAATATGTAAGCACCGTGGTGCAGGCTTATCTGTACAGAACGGAGAAGGATCTTGATGACCTCAGCCCGCTGAATCCGTTTCTGCGGCTTGTCAAAGGGGCCTATAAAGAATCGGAAAAGGTGGCCTATCCTGAAAAAAGCGACGTTGATGAAAATTATAAAAGACTCATCCGCAAACAGCTTTTAAAAGGACATTATACGGCAGTTGCCACGCATGATGACAAAATGATCGAGTTTACAAAACAGCTTGCCAAAGAGCACGGCATTCCAAACGACCGTTTTGAGTTTCAGATGCTGTACGGCATGCGCTCGCAAACCCAGCTCAGCCTGGTGGAAGAAGGATACCGCATGAGAGTCTACCTGCCTTACGGGGATGACTGGTACGGCTATTTCATGAGACGGCTCGCCGAACGCCCCTCAAACATCGCATTCGCCTTTAAAGGAATGACTAAGAAGTAAAAAAGGGAGAGATGACAATGACTACACCTTATAAACACGAACCATTCACGAATTTCCAAGATCAATCGAACGTTGAAGAATTTAAGAAAGCGCTTGCGACGGTAAATGAGTATCTGGGAAAAGATTATCCGCTCGTCATCAACGGTGAAAAGGTAGAGACGGAAGCGAAAATCGTTTCAATCAATCCGGCTGATAAAGAAGAAGTCGTCGGAAAAGTGTCAAAGGCGTCTCAGGAGCACGCGGAGCAGGCGATTGAAGCAGCTGCGAAAGCGTTCGAAGAGTGGAGATACACATCCCCTGAAGAAAGAGCGGCCGTTTTGTTCCGCGCAGCTGCCAAAGTCCGCCGCAGAAAGCACGAATTCTCCGCCCTGCTTGTCAAGGAAGCGGGAAAACCTTGGAACGAAGCTGATGCAGATACGGCTGAAGCCATCGACTTTATGGAGTATTATGCACGCCAAATGATCGAACTGGCAAAAGGCAAGCCGGTCAACAGCCGTGAGGGCGAGAAAAACCAATATGTGTACACGCCGACTGGAGTGACAGTTGTTATTCCGCCGTGGAACTTCTTGTTTGCGATCATGGCAGGAACAACAGTGGCGCCGATCGTTACTGGAAACACAGTGGTTCTAAAACCTGCGAGTGCTACACCTGTTATTGCAGCAAAATTTGTTGAGGTGCTTGAAGAGTCCGGATTGCCAAAAGGCGTAGTCAACTTTGTGCCGGGAAGCGGAGCAGAAGTAGGCGATTATCTTGTTGACCATCCGAAAACAAGCCTTATCACATTTACAGGATCACGTGAAGTCGGTACGAGAATTTTCGAACGCGCGGCAAAAGTGCAGCCGGGACAGCAACACTTAAAGCGTGTCATTGCTGAAATGGGCGGTAAAGATACGGTTGTCGTTGACGAAGATGCGGACATTGAATTAGCGGCTCAATCGATCTTTACATCTGCATTCGGCTTCGCCGGACAAAAATGTTCTGCAGGTTCACGTGCAGTTGTCCATGAAAAAGTGTATGATCAAGTATTAGAGCGTGTCATTGAAATTACGGAATCAAAAGTAACTGCTAAACCTGACAGTGCAGATGTTTATATGGGGCCTGTCATCGACCAAGGTTCTTATGATAAAATTATGAGCTATATTGAGATCGGAAAACAGGAAGGGCGTTTAGTAAGCGGCGGCACTGGTGATGATTCGAAAGGATACTTCATCAAACCGACGATCTTCGCTGACCTTGATCCGAAAGCAAGACTCATGCAGGAAGAAATTTTCGGGCCTGTCGTGGCGTTTTCTAAAGTGTCAAACTTTGATGAAGCTTTAGAAGTGGCCAACAATACTGAATATGGTTTGACAGGCGCGGTCATTACAAATAACCGCAAACATATTGAACGGGCGAAACAGGAATTCCATGTCGGCAACCTGTACTTCAACCGTAATTGTACGGGAGCGATTGTCGGCTACCATCCGTTCGGCGGCTTCAAAATGTCCGGCACTGATTCAAAAGCGGGCGGCCCGGATTACTTGGCTCTCCACATGCAGGCGAAAACAATCAGTGAAATGTTTTAAGAGGGACTGAATGGGCATCCTCCTCGCGGGGGGTGTCCATTTCACCATAAACATATAAAGCGGAGGAGGAAATGCCATAGCAAACATTCAGTTGATTATTTCCATTTGTATTTATATGTCGGGCATGCTGTTTATCGGCTATTACGCCTACAGACGGACGTCAAATCTGACGGATTACATGCTCGGGGGGCGTTCTTTAGGCCCTGCCGTCACAGCGCTCAGCGCGGGAGCGGCGGATATGAGCGGATGGCTCTTGATGGGGCTTCCGGGCGCCATGTTCTCGACGGGATTAAGCGGCGCTTGGATTGTGTTCGGACTTGTTCTCGGAGCGTGGGCGAACTGGCTTTTCGTGGCGCCGAGGCTGAGAACGTATACCGAAAAAGCGGGGAATTCCATCACCATTCCGGGTTTCCTTGAAAATCGTTTCGGTGATCATACGAAGCTTCTCAGACTGTTTTCAGGTCTTGTTATTCTTATCTTTTTCACTTTTTACGTATCATCCGGCATGGTCTCAGGAGGCGTCTTATTCAACAGCATTTTAGGGTTGAAGTACCACACGGGGCTGTGGGTCGTGACAGGCGTCGTTGTCGCCTACACCTTGTTCGGAGGCTTTTTGGCGGTAAGCTGGACGGACTTTGTCCAAGGGATCATTATGTTTGCGGCGCTTATTCTCGTGCCGATTGTGGCAATTTTTCATACGGGCGGACCGGGGGAAACCGTTGCCGATATCCGTTCCGTCAACCCGGAACTGTTTAATATGTTCAAAGGGACCACCGTCCTTGGCATTATTTCTTTATTTGCGTGGGGGCTCGGCTATTTCGGGCAGCCGCATATTATTGTGCGCTTTATGGCGATCACATCTGTGAAAGAAATCAAACGCGCCAGACGGATCGGAATGGGATGGATGATTTTGTCTGCACTAGGCGCGCTGTTTACGGGTCTTGCGGGAATCGCGTATTATCACCAGCACGGACTGAAGCTGGCTGATCCGGAAACCATTTTTATTCAGCTCGGCAACATTCTGTTCCACCCGATTATTACGGGATTTCTCATTTCTGCGATTTTAGCGGCCATTATGAGTACGATTTCGTCTCAGCTGCTCGTTACGTCCAGTTCTTTAGTAGAGGATTTGTATAAGTCCATGTTCAGGCGTTCGGCTTCTGATAAGGAACTCGTATTTCTGGGGAGAATGGCAGTCCTTGCGGTGTCAATCATCGCTTTGGTGCTCGCTTGGGAGAAAAACAACACGATACTTGGTCTTGTCAGCTATGCATGGGCGGGATTCGGCGCGTCATTCGGGCCGGTCGTACTGCTCAGTTTATTTTGGAAACGGATGACGAAATGGGGGGCACTCGCCGGCATGATTGCGGGAGCGATTACCGTAATCATTTGGGCGAATGCCGGTCTTTCAGACTTTTTGTACGAAATCATTCCGGGCTTTGCTGTAAGCCTTGCCGCTGTATTTGTCGTCAGCTTATTGACACAGGCTCCGTCAAAAGATGTCACAGATCAGTTTCATGAGTACCGTGATACACTTTCTCAATAAAAGCAAGGAACGAGAGGAAGAAGGGACCGCCCTTTTTCCTCTTTTCACGATACAGGCTTTCGGATCATGCCGTTTTGGGAATATGTGAATTTTTTTCTATACAAAAAGTAACCCCGCAGAGTATGATAAAGATAAAAAGAGCATAGGAGAAATAGGTATGGAAGAGCTTTTAGAGAGAGTTTTTTCATTTACGGACATTGATAAATTAATTGATTTCATCAGTTATGAATTGCAGAAGCCCGTTATTCTGGAAAGCGCGGATTTCTTTTTGCTTGCCTATAATTCTTATTACATTAATCACTTCGACTCCGCCAACCAGCAGACGATATTTTCAAAAAAATGCCCCGTGCAGATTTTTGAAAGGTTTCTGAAGGACGGGGTGATCGAAAAGCTGAAAACCGTTCCTGAACCGTTCCGTGTCGAAAAAATAGACAGTATCGGACTGAATCAGAGAGTGGTTGTAAGCGCAAAACATAAAGGGGAAGTGATGGGCTACATCTGGATTCAGGAGCTCGACCGAAACTTGACGGACGAGGAGCTCGATTTTTTATATGAAACTTCATTCCATGTCGGAAAAATCATCTATAAAACGAACCGGCTGAAACAGGAAAAAGAAGAAAGAGCGGAAGACCTGGTGAAACGGGCGATCTTTCAGCAATTCTCCTCTGAAAAGGAGTTCAGGCGGGAAGCGGAAAAGATGAACGCCGTGCTGCCGTCGGTTTTTTCGGTAGTCGTCCTGCACGCCGCAAATGGGGATGGGGAGGCAGTCGAAGATGTGAAGGAAAATATCAAATCGTACTTGAATTTGCGGGATAAAGTCAGTCACGTCTTAACCATTGATTCCAATATTGTCATCGTCGTCGCAAGCTTCTCGCAAAAAAGCTCCGGCACTTCGGCAGCATCTGAATTCATCCACAAACTGCTGACTCATTTTCACTTTCAGAAGATCCCCACTCCCATCTATATCGGAATCGGCAATGAATACAGCAGCATCCTGAAGCTCGGCAAAAGTTATATAGAAGCCCTTGAAGTCATAAAGGCCGCCGAAATTACCGGAAACCAGGAAAATATCCCGTACGAATACAGTAAGCTAGGGATTTACCGCTATCTTGAAAGCATCGAAGAAAAAAACGCCTCACTGGAATATGTAAACGATGATTTAGCGTTATTAAAAGCCAAAGACAGAGAAAGCAGTACCGAACTGCTGAAAACGTTAGAAATCTATCTCCTCAATAACTGCAAAACAAAACCAGCCGCAGAACAGCTTTTTATTCATCAAAACACATTGAACTACCGTATCAAACAGATTCTTGACATGACATCAATTAATTTAAACGACTTCAGGACAAGGTGCCAGCTGTATCTCGATATCATGCTGATGAAAAAGAGATAAAAAAGAAACCAGTCGCCGTACTGGTTTCGAAATCTTCTGTGAAGATATGGGTATCATACTTTTAATGGTGATCCGAACAGTCGCTTTTACAATAGGGATCGAATCAGAATCAAACGGAAGGAAAGCAGCTTCATAAACAAACATTTGGAACGTTCCAGAATGTATGACGCCAATCACCTATTAAAATGCTGATCAAATAGAATTCAGCTGAAGAAAAGATGATTGTGCTGTCATAATAAAACCTCTTCTCATGTTTACTAGAAAAAAGCATCGCTTGTTTGACGGACAAGAGTTTTTGCGCTTTATTTAGGGGGCTAAAAAATTGAGTATGATTCTATCTGTTTCAGCTGCTTCTTTTCCGAGCCAAATCAGGTGTCCCCATGAGTGAAGCAAATAGAGAGTGGCGTCAGGAATATGTTTTTTTGCGTAATATGCATGTGATTTGTCGATTAGTCCATCATAAACACTTTGCATGATTAGTACGGGGCATGAGATGGTCTGCAGCTCTGTTGAAGTGATAGCGGCGGTTTGTGATAGGTCAAGCAGAAATCCTTCACCTGAGCGCTGCCGGCTGTTCATTTCCCGAAATGCTTCTATGTCTTTTTCATCCATCAGGGACTTGATTCGCTGAAACGCAAGTGTGCTGAATTGCGGACTCATAAGTTGAAATATCAAACGGGGGAAGGCGTTATTCAAAGCTGAAATTAGCTTCCATACCCACTTTTCCATCGGCGGGCGAAAGAGCATTCTTCCTATTTTAAATTCAATGTCTTTTGAGGTAAGCCATTTTTTTGTAATTGCGGATTGCAGGATTAATGTATTGACCCTTTTCGGATATTGGGAGGCAAAGCATATGCCGCTGGGGCCTCCTGCTGAGATGGCGATTACATGGATGCTTTCGATTTCTAAATAATCTAATAATTTCACGTAGAAACGGCAGGCGTCGGCAAGACTTTTTCCAATTTCTTTTGACGTTTGGCCATAGCCGGGCCTTGATGGTGTGATGATGCAGTATCCCTGCTCAATTAATGCCGTGTATCCGAATTCCTCGTAACAATTTGAATGCCCGCCATGCATGACAAGAATGGGGGCTCCCTCACCAGTAACAGAATATTCTAGTGTATACCCTTCGAAAGTGATCGTTTCGACTCGTCTTTTCATCTATTCCTCCGACTTGTTTTTTGCTTATTATAGGGTTTTCAACCTTTTATCACAAGGAGAAGAGCAGAAATGAATAAACACTTCTCCTCAATATGTGTTATACTTTCATTGATATTGATTCTCAATTAAAAGTGTTTGAAGTATAGATATAAACGGGAGGCAGAACGATGGCGGAAAATCATGAGGTGTATGACGTCACGATTATAGGCGGAGGCCCGATCGGCCTGTTTGCGGCTTTTTATTGCGGGATGCGCGAGCTGAAAACGAAAGTGATCGAGTTTTTGCCGCGGCTCGGAGGGAAAGTGTCTATGTTTTTCCCTGAAAAAATCATCCGTGATATCGGCGGAATACCCGGGATTGCCGGAGAACAGCTGATTAAGCAGCTGAAGGAACAGGCTGCGACATTTAAGCCGGATATCGTGTTGAATCAGCGGGTGACCGGATTTGAACGGCTGGAAGACGGAACCATTGTGCTGGAAAGTTCCAAAGGGGAAAAGCACTATACGCGCACGGTGATTTTGGCCGTCGGCATGGGGACGCTTGAGGTCAATGAACTTGACAGCGCGGATGCGAGCCGTTATTCGGGAAAGAACCTTCATTATAAGGTGGAGAAGCTTGATTCGTTTCGAGATAAGCATGTCGTGATTTCCGGAGGGGGAGATACCGCGGTTGACTGGGCGAATGAGCTGGAACCGATTGCGGCGTCTGTTACCGTCTTGCACCGCAGGGAGGAGTTCGGCGGTTTGGAAAGCAGCGTCGCGAAAATGAAGCGGTCTTCCGTGCGGGTGCTTGCGCCGTATCGTCTGAAGCATCTCAACGGCACCGGAGAACGGATCGAGAGCGTCACCGTTTGCCAAACTGAGTCCGGACTTTCTGAAGACATCAAGCTTGATGAGCTCATTATCAACCACGGGTTTAAAATTGATCTCGGTCCGATGAAGGACTGGGGGCTTGAGATAGAAGAAGGCAGGATTAAAGCTGACAGACATATGCGGACGAATCTTCCGGGCGTGTTTGTCGCCGGTGACGCCGCCCATTATGAAAGCAAGCTCAGATTGATTGCCGGCGGTTTCACGGAGGGGCCGACCGCCGTGAACAGCGCCAAAGCCTATTTGGACCCGCAGGCGGAACAGATGGCGATGTATTCGACTCATCATAAAAAATTAGTGACACAATAAAAAAGGGCTGACCCCCGATGTTGAGCCTGGGGGTCAGAAAAAGCATTCCGGCGTATCAGCTGTGAACGAGCATGTCTTTCATTTCATTTCGTATAAACGCAAATAACTGTTCCTGATTTTTCACGGCGGTAAACCCGCAGCCGGCGGGGACGTCTTCGCCCATGCAGATGACGGGAGGGCGGTTTGCTGACGGATCCGGTGATATGCCGATTTGTTTTCCGGCGCTGATCAAATGCTGAGCGGATTCTTTGCCCGTACAGATAATCATTTGCAGAGGAGACTCACTGATCGTGCGTTCGATCATGGAAGTGAACCGCTCATCCGCGATATGCTCATGGGTGATATAAAAAGAGCATGATTTTGAGTCTGACAAGTTTTCTGCTGCTTGACGGCTTCCTACAATGAGCGAATGCGGAGAATCAATTTGACATTCGGATAGGAGAAAGCCCCGTTTTGTCAGTTCCGTCTTTGCGGCCTCAGTCGCTGCATTCAGGCTTGCGGTCACCCGGCGGATGTCGATCTGCTTGAAAGCCAGTGTGTCAAAGAATTCGCATACCGCAAGGCGTGATGTGAAAGATATATGTTCAAAGGTGCTGATCTGTTTCAGGATGTTTTCGTTTGCGGGCATTTTTTTAACGATCCGCTTCGGCCACTCAATAACATCGGCGCCATACTCGCGCAGCTTGTCTGTCAATGTATGTTCTTCATCGCCATGAGTGACAACCATGATATGCCGCCCGATGAACGGTTTGCTTTCAAACCAGCTGTGTGTTTGAAAATTGACAATATCACCGATGACGATAATGGCAGGGTTGGTGATGTTTTGGCTTTGAACTTTTTCATGGATGTCCTGAAGCGTTCCTTTAACGCTCCGCTGCCGCCCCCACGTCCCCCATTGAATGACGAGTACGGGAACGGAAGGGGATTTTCCGTACTCCATAAGCTGCCGGCATATAAACGACAGATTTTTAACGCCCATGTAAAACACAAGCGTTTGAACGCTTCGGGCAAGCCCTTCCCAGTCGAGATTCGGCCTGCCTTGCAATGATGTATCATGAGCGGTGATCATCGCGAAGGACGAAGCGAAATCACGATGGGTGACGGGGACTCCCGCATACAGCGGCGCTGCGATTCCCGAGGTGATGCCGGGCACCATTTCGTAGCGGATGCCGTGCTGATGAAGCGCCTCCGCTTCTTCGCCGACTCTGCCGAACACACTTGGGTCTCCGCCTTTCAAGCGGACGACGGTGCAGCCCTCCGCCGCTTTTTCAATCAGCAGGGCATTTATCTCAGACTGTTTCATAAAATGACGGTCGGGCAGCTTTCCGCAATAAATGAACCGGCAGTCCGGTGAGGCATATTCAAGAAACTTTGGGTTTGCGAGCCGGTCATACAAAATGATATCCGCTTTCTCCAGAGCCTGTTTTCCTTTTACGGTGATCAGCCCCGGGTCTCCTGGTCCGGCACCGACAAAATATACGATTCCGTTTTTCATGATGGCGTCATCCCTTCAGCAATTTAAAAAATGAAGGACCACTTGGAAAAGTGATCCGGTCTTTGATCAATACAGGAGGTATACATTCTCTCCTTCGATCAGTGTTTCGTATGTTTTGACACAGCCATGATCCGGCTCTTGGACTTTTCCGTCTTCTAAGGAAATCTTCCAGTCATGCATCGGACAGAAGACGTATTCTCCGCTGACGATGCCTTCAGCCAGGACGCCCCCTTTATGGGGACAGCGGTTTTCGACGGCGCGGACGCTCCCGTCAGAAAGCTTAAATACGGCAAGCTCTTTATCTTCTATATATACGGTTTTTCCTAACTCCTCGGGTAATTCGTTTACATTGCCTATGCAAACCTTTGTCATATCTTTATTAACCATGTCCGTTCCCCCTTACTGTTTTATGAAGTCGTGACGACATTTTCGAATAGATCTTTAGAAGCTTTTTTATCTTTAAGGAAGTATTGCCACGGATCTTTGTGGACAGAGAGTGTCTCATTCATTCTGTCGTTGAGCTCCTGCCGTTTTTCCGGATCGTTTAATACGGATTGGACATGAGATAAACCGACGCGCTCAAGCCATGCGGATGTCCGCTCCAGATAGTTTGCCGTTTCTCTGTAGTACTGAAGGTAAGCACCCGCGTATTCTAAGACTTCTTCATTCGTTTTTACTTTCATCAGCAAATCACCGGTGCGCAAATGGGTTCCGCCGTTTCCGCCGACATAAAGCTCCCAGCCTCCGTCGATGCCGACAACGCCAAGGTCCTTAATGCCTGATTCCGCACAGTTCCGCGGGCAGGCGGACACGGCCATTTTAACCTTATGAGGCGTATTGAGCCCTTCGAATTTTTTCTCAAGCGCAATACCCAGTGCCATGGAGTCTTGTGTGCCGAAGCGGCAGAATTGTTCGCCTACGCACGTTTTTACCGTGCGGAGTGTTTTTCCGTACGCGTAGCCTGACGGCATATCAAGCTCGGCCCATACTTTCGGAAGATCTTCTTTTTTTACGCCGATGAGATCAATTCGCTGGCCGCCGGTCATTTTAACGAGCGGGATTTCATACTTGTCGACGACATCGGCGATCTTGCGGAGATCTTGAGAGTTGGTTACGCCCCCGTACATCCGGGGAACGACTGAGTATGTTCCGTCCTTTTGAATATTGGCGTGCATCCGTTCGTTCACAAAACGGGATGTTCTGTCATCCTCGTATGCAGCCGGATTAATCATGCCTAAGTAGTAGTTGAGGGCAGGCCGGCATTTGGAGCAGCCTTCCGGCGTTTTCCAGCCGAGCACGTTCATGATTTCTCTCGTATGTGAGAGCCCTTTGGCTTTGATTTCTTCTACGACTTCATCTCTCGACAGTGAGGTGCAGCCGCAAATCGCTTCTTTTTGCGCGGATGAGTCAAATTCTGAGCCCAGTGTATATTGAAGAATGTCTTCTACGAGCGGTTTACAGCCTCCGCAGGAACGGGATGCCCCGGTGCATGCTTTGATTTCGTCCGTTGATGTGCAGCCTTTTTCCTGAATGGCTTGAATAATCGCACCTTTTGAAACGCCGTTGCAGCCGCAGATGATTTCATCGTCGCTCATCGCCGCGGTCATGCTTGCGCCTGCTTCCTGATCAAGAGGCTGTAAGATTGATATTTTGGAGGTTTCAGAGATATCTGCTTCTTTTTGAATCATAGAAAACAGGCGGTTGCCTTCGCTGCTGTCTCCGAACAAAACAGCGCCGACAATTTGATTGCCCCTCAGGATGATTTTTTTATAAATGCCGTCCTGTTCATCGAACACTTTTATTGCCTTTTTGTCCTCTGATTCATCAAAGTCGCCGGCAGAGAAGACCTCGACGCCTGATACCTTTAATTGAGTGGAGAGAACGGAGCCTTCGTACGGTTTTGTTTCAATGCCGCAAATATGTTTGGCAAGCACTTTTGCCTGTTCATAGAGCGGCGCCACAAGACCGTATGCGATTCCGCGGTGCTCGGCACATTCACCGACCGCGTAAATGTGCGGAATTTCAGTCTGCATATAATCGTTGACAATGATTCCGCGGTTTACCGGGATGCCGCTTTCTGTGCCAAGCTGTGTATTCGGGCGGATGCCGACCGCCATGACGACCAGATCAGCTTCGATACTTGTGCCGTCTTTAAAGCGTACGCCTTCGACACGGTCAGTACCGAGAATTTCTTCGGTTTGTTTTTCAAGGAAAAAGGTCATGCCTTGTTTTTCTAACTCGTTTTGCAGCAGGCGTCCCGCCGCTGCGTCAAGCTGGCGCTCCATCAGGAATGGGGCGAGGTGGATGACAGACACGTCCATGCCGAGATTCAGCAGTCCGCGCGCGGCTTCCAAACCCAGCAGTCCGCCGCCGATGACGGCTGCTTTTTTATATTGTTTTGACGCGGCGAGCATCGTGTCGGTATCTTTTATGTCCCGGAATGCCGTGACGCCTTGTTTGTCTGCGCCCGGAATCGGAAGGATAAAAGGGACAGAGCCTGTCGCCAGAATGAGTTCATCGTAAGGCTGGATTCTGTCTGCATCGGTGATGACGGTTTGGTTTTCCGTGTCGACTTTGATGACTGTTTCACCGGTATACAGCTGAATGTTGTTTTCTTTGTACCAGTTCCAATCGTTTAACGTAATGTCTTGAATGTCGGTATCGCCTTGCAGCACTTTTGACAGAAGGATTCGGTTATAGTTGGGATGAGGTTCGGCCCCGAATATTGTAATCTCAAATTCGTCTTTTGAAACACGCAGTATTTCTTCAATCGCTCTTACCCCGGCCATTCCATTTCCAACAAGGACTAGCTGTTTTTTTCCCATCAGATGATCCGCTCCTTATCTTTGTTTTTTTCAGCGTAGCACAGCAAAAACAAATATTTAAGATGCATGTTATGAAATGTAACAAAAAATACGAAAAAATCTAAAAATTTTATGAAAATTAGATAGGGCTGATTCGTACCGCACACATCTTAAAACCGGGCATTTTACAGTCCGGATCCAAGGCTTCACCAATTAAATCGTTGACGTTTTGCGTGTCAGACCAATGGATGGGGACAAACAATGTGTCTTTTCGTACGTTCTCCGACCATCTGCTCCGGACCGTGATGCTGCCCCGGGGGGATTCTATCTTCACGAGAACACGGTCTTCGATATGATAGTCGGCCGCCGTTTTTGGGTGGATTTCCACAAAGGATTCGAAATGTCTTGCAGCCAGGGCGGAGCTTTTTCTCGTTTGGACACCCGTTAAGTAGTGAGACATCACCCTTCCCGTGGTTAAATAAAGCGGATAGCCGGCGCTCGGTTTCTCTTTCGGGACGGCCGGTTCATTTGGAATCACGCTTAATTCAGCTCTGTGATCGCGATGGGCAAATGAATGCTCAAACAATCGCCCGGTTCCGGGGTGATCCGCTTCAGGACATGGCCACTGAATACCGCCTTCCCGCCTGAGCCTGTCATAGGTGATGCCAGCGTAATCAGCAATTCCGCCGCGGCTCGCTTCTCTCAGTTCGTTAAAGATTTCCTCCGCCGACGTATAGGGAAAATAATGAGCTTTACCAAGAGCCGAGGCAATGTCACAGATAATCTGCCAATCATGTTTCGCTTCTCCGGGGCAGGTGCGGCTCGCTTCTCTTAATGTCACGCGGCCTTCTACATTTGTCATCGTGCCTTCGTCTTCCAAATAAGAGGAGGCGGGTAAAATCACATCTGCGAATGCCGCGGTCTCAGAAATAAATAAATCAACTGCGACAAAGAATCTCAGTTTCTTGATTGCTTGTTTGACGAAATTCGCATTTGGACCGGAAACAGCTGGATTGGAACACATGAGAAACAGTCCTTTGATGTCGCCGCTATCTATTTTTTCTATCATTTCATAGGCTGAGACGCCTTTTCGCGGCAGCTCATCCTGATGAATCCCCCACACCTTCGCAATATACGCCCGGTGTTCTTCAATTTCGATAGAACGGTAGCCCGGAAGCTGATCCGCTTTTTGGCCATGTTCTCGCGCGCCTTGTCCGTTGCCTTGACCGGTAATCGCCCCGTAACCTGAGAAGGGCTTGCCGATTTTTCCAGTGATCAGCACCATATTTAAGAAAGCTTTCACCGCCGCGGTACCGTCAGTCTGCTGTTCGATCCCCCGCGCTGTAAACAGCATGCCGGATGTTTCCTTGGCAAACTTCACGGCGGCCTTTCGCATATGCTCCAAAGGAACACTTGTCTGCTCGGAAATCTCTTTCAGATCCAAAGCGTCGGTATGCCGTTTGAGCTTATCGAATCCGTTTGTGCGTGTGCGGATAAAGTCTTTGTCTGTAAGCTGTTCGTCAATGCAGATTTTGACGAGTCCGTTTGCCAGGGCGGCGTCTGTGCCGGGCTTGATTTTCAGGTGAAGATCGGCTATTTTGGTCGTCGCCGTTTCCCGGGGATCAATGGCGATAATGTAAGCCCCGTTTTCTTTCGCTTTATCAAAATACGGCATGATCGTCGGCTGGCATTCCGCGATATTGGTGCCTGCCAGGATGATGACACGTGTATGCGGAATGTCCGATAATGGATTCGTCAGGCCCCTGTCCGCGCCGAATGTCTGGCCGGCCGCCGTTGCTGCGGCAGACATACAGAGCCGCCCGTTGTAATCGATGTATTTCGTCTGTAAGCCGACCCGTGCGAACTTTCCAAGCAGATAGGCTTCTTCATTTGTAATTGAGGCGCTCCCGTAGACGGCCATCGCATCATTACCGTGTTCGGTTTGAATCAGATTGATTTGTTCCTTAATGCGATTCAGTGCTTCAGCCCAAGAGACAGGCACAAATTCACCGTTTTTTTTAAGCAGGGGGCGTGTAATGCGGGTAGAGTGCACGGCATGCTGATGGGCATTCATGCCTTTTGTACATAAACGGCCATGTGTCGTCGGATTATCAATGCCGATTGCAGTGTATTTCTTCCGTGCCGCGAAGGTTTGTTCCGTAAGCTGCATTTTGCATTGCATGCTGCAGAACGGGCATTGCGTCTCATATGTTTTTTCCGATTGAATATCTTGCAGTTTGTCACGGAAATAACGGAGCATCGGTTCAGTCAAAAAGCTTCATCCTTTCGTATGGCGTTTTCCCGGCAGACAGATTTTGCAGCAGGGATATGTCTGAACTGAGATTTTTCAGAAGCTGTGTCCGCATATCTTCTTCAAACAGCATTTCTCTGATATGGACGAGGCCGAGTCTGTCAACCCATTGATAAATCGCTTCGTTGTAGTGAGCCGTTTCGCGATAATACTGAATAAGGCCTTTCATCATAGCGGCGGTACTGTCTTCGTTATTCGTCACACAAAAAAGGCTGCCGGCGCGGGCTTGTTTTCCGCGGACGCCCCCGATATAAATCTCCCAGCAAGTTTGTGTCTGAAGTGCGCCGATATCCTGAATGTAAGCATCGGTGCAATTGTTTTCACATGACAAGCTGACGGATACATAAGCGGGTACGGCAAGCATGTCGGTATCTCGTTCAATCCTGCTTGCCAGCTCTTGAAAGGAGCGATGCTGTCCGCACGTACATGCTCTGATTTGAATCGTCCAGCGGTGCCGGGGGGAGAAAACCGGCATGTTCAGTGCTTTTCTGATGCTTGCAAGGTCATTTGGCCTGATTCCGGAAAGCCTCAGTCGGTGACTGTCAGTCATCGAAACGCCGGGGATGCCGTATGTTTCAATGACGTCTGCGATGTTTTTGAGCTCTGCCGCACTTGTCAGTCCGCCGTACATTTGCGGAATCAGGGTGCATGTCTCTTCTGCCGATATTTCATTGAATTGCATAAAATCAGGCCGCGTCCTTTCCAGGTAATAGTGAAGCGCCGGAATACAAATGCGGCAGCCGTTTTCTGTTTTCCAGCCGATCTCTTTCATTACCTCGGAAGCATCAGTGAACGGACGGCGCCGAAGTTCCGCGATGACTTCTTCTTCCGTCAAATCGGTGCAGCCGCAAAACGAAGGCTGGCGGGAGGGTTTTGTGTAATCATCGCTCGCCATATACTTCAGCAAGTCTTCAACGAGCGGCCTGCATCCTCCGCAAGACCCGGACGCTTTTGTCATGTGCTTTACTTCCTCCGCGGTTTTTAAGCCATATTTGTTCACCGCTTCTTCAATGGAGCCCTTGGTCACTGAGCTGCATTGGCAAATGGTTTCATGGGAAGGCATGGATTCAAAGGATATACCGCCTTGATCCGGTTCCATGAGCTGCCTTTTCACGATGGAAATATCTCTTTGCTTCACAAGACTGTCGAGAAGCCGCTGTTTACCGCGCGTGTCCCCGAATAAAATAAAGCCGGCCGGTTTATCGTCCTCAAAGAGCGCTTTTTTGTAGATGCCTGCATGCTCATCATGGAACAATATGCCGGCTGTGTGCTCATCCTCGTGCACCTTTCCTGCCGACCATACATCAATACCAGCTATTTTTAAGGCTGCAGATTGTGCAAAGCCTTGAAACCCTTCGCACGGGACGCCGCATAGATGCTGCGCGAGCACTTTTCCCTGTTCATAAAGCGGCGCCGCCAATCCGTATACAATCCCGTCATGCTCCGCGCATTCACCGACGGCATACACATTCGGTTTGTTCGTCTGCATGAATTGATTGACGATGATTCCTCGGTTCACTGAAAGTCCGGCAGATGAAGCCAATCGGATATTGGGCCTCACACCGGCGGCCATGACAATCAGGTCTGCTTCTATGGAAGAACCGTCTTTGAAACGGATGCCTTCCGCCCGTGAGTTTCCTGTAATGGATGCCGTGTCTTTCTCTAAAAGAAAGACTAAGCCTTTTCGCTCCAGTTCTTTTTGCAGCAGATGGGATGCCGTTTGATCAAGCTGTTTTTGCATAATAGCGGAAGAGTGGTGAATGACGCTGACGTCCATGCCGAGCTGCCGTAAGCCGGCGGCCGCTTCAAGACCTAATAAACCGGCGCCGATGACCGCCGCCTTTTGATACCGGCCGGCCGCATTGATAAGGGATTGGCAGTCTTCTATTGTCCGAAAGCCGCAGACCCCTTCTTTCTCTGCTCCGGGTATGGGGAGAATATAAGGAGAGGAGCCAGTTGCAAGGATGATTTGATCGTAAGTCATGCTGCGCTTTCGATCCGTTGTGACAACCTGCCGTTCTGTATCAATGTGTACAACCGTTTCTCCCGTGTAAAGCGTAATTACGTTTTTCTCGTACCATTCGCGGCTATTCAGCGTAATGTCATCAAGCGAAACCTCACCTTGTAAAACGGAGGATAAGAGAATGCGATTGTAATTGGGATGAGGTTCGCTTCCGAAAATGACAATCTCAAACATGTCACGGTTCATCTTTAAAATATGTTCAATACAGCGGATTCCGGCCATTCCGTTCCCTGCTGCAATTAATCGTTGTTTCTTCATTCGCCAAACCTCCTTTGCAGCTGCCTGTAAGATTGCTTCTCTATGAGAAATTATGGCACATTGCCTGATTAACGCATTAAATGTGTCGCATTATCTTACACATGTCTTTTCCGGTGAATGCCGGTCATATATTCTTGATTCAGCAATTTGAAATGATAGAAGACCGGAAAGGAGAATGTTATGAAGCTGTCGGAATTAAAAACAAGCGGTCATCCGCTCACTCTGCTCTGTTCCTTCTTATATTTTGATGTGAGTTTTATGATTTGGGTAATGCTGGGGGCGCTCGGCGTTTATATTTCTCAGGATTTCGGGTTATCTTCTTTTGAAAAAGGGTTTGTCGTGGCTCTGCCGATCTTATCAGGATCTGTGTTTCGGATCATTTTAGGTGTGTTAACGGACAGGATCGGGCCGAAGAAAACAGCCGTGATCGGGATGCTGATCACGATGATCCCGCTGCTTTGGGGGGCATTCGGCGGCCGTTCTTTGACTGAGCTGTATGCGATCGGCATTCTGCTGGGCGTAGCGGGCGCAAGTTTTGCTGTTGCGCTTCCGATGGCGAGCCGGTGGTATCCGCCTCACTTGCAGGGGCTTGCGATGGGGATAGCAGGTGCCGGCAACAGCGGCACTTTGTTTGCGACATTGTTCGGTCCCCGGCTTGCGGAACAGTTTGGGTGGCACAGTGTAATGGGAATTGCGCTTCTTCCGTTGATGATCGTTTTTATTCTGTTTATCGTCATGGCGAAGGACTCTCCTGCACAGCCCGCGCCGCAGCCGCTTAAAAACTACCTTCACGTTTTCAGGCAGAAGGAGACATGGTGTTTCTGTCTTCTGTACGGCGTCACTTTCGGAGGTTTTGTGGGACTATCAAGTTTTTTGGCGATTTTTTTCGTTGATCAATATCAATTGTCAAAAATCCATGCCGGTGATTTCGTCACAATATGTGTCGCAGCGGGCAGTTTTTTTCGCCCTGCAGGAGGCTGGATTTCAGACCGTGCGGGAGGTGCGAAAGTTCTCGCTGTACTGTTTGTCATCGCGGCTCTGTGTATGGCGGGAGTCAGCAGCCTGCCTCCGCTTTCAACGGTTGTCGTTCTGCTGTTTATCGGAATGATGGCGCTCGGTATGGGCAACGGAGCGGTATTTCAGCTTGTCCCTCAGCACTTTGCAAAAGAAATCGGAATGGTGACGGGGATCGTCGGAGCAGCCGGCGGCATAGGGGGTTTTTTCCTTCCGAATATTTTAGGATCATTGAAGCAGATGACGGGAACTTATGCGATCGGTTTTATCTCTTTTTCATGTATCGCATTGCTAGCATTTGTGCTTGTTCTGGCCGCAGGCTATTTTTGGAGAAAAAGCTATGGCACTGAAAACAGTCCTGCGGATGTTTAAGTTTGGGTGGAAGACACGTATGACAGCGTGTCTTTTTTATGATTGATTATTTTCCACTTGATTTTAAACGGAGAATATATCAGAATAAATAGTAACGATTACGATTTATAACAATGTACATCATGATGAAAATAAGGCAGGTGCGGGATATAAATCGTAATCATTCTATTTTGTCAGGAGGCTATTTTATGAAAAAAATTCCGGTTACAGTATTGAGCGGCTATCTTGGTGCCGGAAAGACGACCGTTTTGAATCATATTTTACAAAACCGCAACGGTTTAAAAATTGCCGTCATCGTCAATGACATGAGCGAAGTAAATATAGACGCGGGCTTGGTGAAGCAGGGAGGAGGCTTGTCAAGGACGGATGAGAAACTCGTAGAATTATCCAACGGCTGTATCTGCTGTACGCTGCGTGAAGATTTATTAGTCGAAGTTGAGAAACTCGCGAAAGACGGCAGATTTGATTATATAGTGATTGAATCAACAGGGATCAGCGAACCGATTCCCGTTGCCCAGACATTTTCTTATATAGATGAAGAAATGGGCATTGATCTGACAACTTTCTGCAGGCTGGACACAATGGTGACCGTGGTGGATGCAAACCGCTTCTGGCATGATTTCCAGTCCGGTGACAGCCTTCTTGACCGGAAGGAAGCGGCGGGAGAAGAGGATGAACGGGTGATTGCCGATTTATTAATTGACCAAATCGAGTTTTGTGATGTGCTCATTTTAAATAAATGCGACATGGTGGGCGAAAAAGAGCTTGAACAGCTGGAAACGGTTCTTCGCGCATTACAGCCCCGTGCCAGACTGATCCGGTCCGTCCGCGGAGAAGTGCCCGCCGAATACATATTGAATACCGGTTTATTTGAGTTTGAGGAAGCGAGTTCATCAGCAGGATGGATAAAGGAACTGACGGCAGGTCATGAAGCGCACACTCCGGAAACGGAAGAGTACGGCATCACTTCGTTTGTGTACTCGCGGCGTCTGCCGTTTCATACCGCTCGTTTTGACAGCTGGCTGCATCAATCAATGCCTGACAACATTGTGCGCGCAAAAGGAATTGCTTGGTGCGCAACCCGCAACAGCCTTGCGCTGCTGATGTCTCAGGCGGGTCCGGCGGTTTCGATTGAGCCTGTTTCTTATTGGGTGGCGGCAATGCCGAAACTTGAGCAGGAGCAGATTAAACAGCAGGAACCGGAGATTCTGGAAGATTGGGACGACCAATTCGGAGACCGTCATACGAACCTGGTGTTTATCGGAACAGATTTAGATGAAGCGGCCATTACAAAGGAATTGGATCAGTGCCTGCTCACGCCGTCTGAGTTCGATTCCGATTGGTCGCAGCTTGAAGATCCTTTTCAATGGGATATTCAGCGGGCCGAATAACATACCGGCCAAGTTTAGAAGCAGGTGAAAAGGGAAGGAGTGATGAAAAAGGAGCTGACCAAGTGTGAAAGCACTGACATACCAAGGAAAAGAACATATGGAAGTGAAAGAAGTCCCGGCACCCGCCATTCAAGATGAGAGAGATGTCATCGTTCGAATCACCGCAACCGGGATATGCGGTTCAGACCTTCATCTATATAAAAACGGAATACCCGCAGATCCGGGTTATATCGTCGGGCACGAGCCGATGGGAATCGTTGAAGAAACGGGCAGTCAAGTCAAAAAGCTGAAAAAAGGCGACCGGGTCGTGATTCCTTTTAACATCGGCTGCGGAGAATGCCATTATTGCAAGCACCAGATGGAAAGCCAGTGTGATGAATCTAATCCAAATCCTCATACAGATGCCGGCGGCTTATTCGGTTTTTCGGAGTTTAACGGTAATTATCCCGGCGGGCAGGCTGAATATTTACGTGTTCCTTATGCTGATTTCTCTTCTTTTCTGGTTCCGGCAGACAGTGAGCTTGAAGATGAGCAGGTGCTGCTTCTGTCAGATGTCATGCCGACCGCCTTTTGGAGCGTTCAGCACAGCGGAGTGAAAAAAGGAGATACAGTCGTTATTCTGGGATCAGGTCCGATCGGTTTAATGGCGCAAAAATTCGCGTGGAAAAAAGGAGCAAAGCGGGTTATCGCAGTCGATCAAGTCCCGCATCGCCTTGAACATGCGAGACGCATAAACGGAGCAGAGACCTTCAATTTTTCAGAACATGATGAGATCGGGAAACTGCTGCATGAACAAACGTCAGGGGGCGCGGATGTAGTGATTGATTGTGTCGGAATGGACGGCACGCCGCTTTCAAAAGAAAAAACAGAGCAAAAACCGAATCAGTTCGGAACAATCAGTCCGATTCTTACAGCATCAGAAGCCGTTAAGAAGTTCGGAACCGTGCAGCTCACGGGCGCATATATTTCTGAAGCGGACGGCTTTCCGCTCGGTGATTTTTTCACACGCAACGTTTCTTTAAAAATGGGTCAGGCACCCGTTATTCATCTGATGCCGATGCTGTATCAAATGATCGAACAAAATGAAATTGATCCGACGGACATCATTACACACAAAATGAGTCTTGCGGAAGCTCCTGCTGCATATGATATATTTGACAAAAAAGAAGATGGCAACATTAAAGTGATTTTAAAGCCATAGCGAGGAGAAACACGATGAATATTTACAGACCGGCGGGATTTTGGATCAGATTGGGAGCCGTGGTACTCGACTATTTAATTACTTCAGTGCCTTTGGCGATTATTTTTATGCTGGCAACAGGAAAAGATCCGAATGAGAGCGCAATGATCAGCATTATTTTGACTCTTTATGGTATTTTGCTCCCTGTCTACTGGAACGGTTATGTTATCGGCAAAAAGATCTGCGGTATCCGCATCGTCAAAAAAGATGGAACTCAGGTAGGCTTTCTCACTATGATTTTGAGAGTGCTTGTGGGCGGGCTGATATATGGGGTGACGTTTGGAATCGGTGTGATCGTGAGCGCATTCATGGTCGGAATGAGAGAAGACAAACGGTCAATCCACGATTTTGTAGCGGGAACGTATGTCACGTACGCGCTGCCGGACGAATCGATTGAAAAGAGCGAATAATTTCGCTCTTTTTTTTTGCATAAAAAATGGATGAGGGAGAAACATATAACAAACGTTAAAGGAGGAAAGAATCATGAAAAAAGCTGCATTGTCTTTAGCTGCGTTTTTCATTACAGCAATGGTTTTCACAATGCCGATACACGCCGCCGGAACAAAAATGCCTTCAACCATGTCACTCACGGAACAGCAGAAAAAAGAAATTGAATCACTTGAAAAAGAAGTGCTCGAAAAACGAAAACATGTCATATCCAAATATGTTGAGTACGGGGTCCTGCCGAAAGAAAAAGCAGAACACATTAAACAGCATATGGACAGGCGCTTTAACATGATGAAACAAAATGGGTTTGTCCCGAAGCCTCCGCCTCATAAATTGGAAAAGCGGCATCATCATTCTTAAGCATCCGGCAAGCCGGATGCTTTTTTGTTTTTATCGGGATTGCTCTGAAACGCGTTTCATAACGTATGATATCAATATTATACGCACACATGATACATAAAAAACAGGGCCTGTTCCCTGATACATTTCTATGGGGGTCAGCCTCGGCTGCCTATCAGGCTGAAGGAGCCTGGAATAAAGACGGTAAAGGACCTTCAGTATGGTTGAACAGTGCAGAGTGGCTATTAGTGACGGAGTTCATCTCATCGGCTACTGCAGCTGGTCATTCACAGATCTGTTAAGCTGGCTGAACG
Organism: Bacillus sp. KS1; assembly: GCF_020075515.1. NCBI lineage: Bacteria > Bacillati > Bacillota > Bacilli > Caryophanales > Bacillaceae > Bacillus > Bacillus sp. KS1. The sequence continues at coordinate 158,350 of NZ_JACAWW010000014.1, forward strand.
GCTATCAAAAACGCTACGGTTTTGTCTATATCAATCGAGATGAAGAAGATGAAAAGGATTTGAAACGGATCAGGAAAAAAAGTTTTTATTGGTACCGGAATGTAATTGAAACAGACGGTAAAAGTTTATAAAAGTTCCCTGAGAGAAATATGATTCTCTCAGGGATTTCTTTTACATTACGGCTGCATCAATAATATACGTATCCGCATGAAGATCGGATATTTCGGCAGGCACTGAATAACAGGTAAGGCTGTATCGGCCTTTCGGAATATGAAAGAAAAGCCGCTTTGACATCACGCTTTCAATCTCAATTCCATCTTTTACAGCCTCAAAGGGAACAGTCGCTTTTTTCTCATAGGATGGTACCGGTTCACTTGTGTTAAGCCTGAGAACGATAAATGCCCTCGTATTTCTCCTTGCCTCAAATGAAACAGCTCTGTCAGCTTCCGCATATCCTTTTTCAATGGCTTCATCGGTCCAATCGATAACAGGCGGTTCTGAATCTTTTTGGAAGATTGTAAATTGATGATAAGAAATGGCCAGTTCTTGCGGTTTCCATGATTTAATCAATGCGCTGTTCCTCCTGTTTTTTACTTGATTTTAAATAATACTCTCGTTCCGTCGGGATCATTGGTAAGCTGATGTCCGACCCAAGAGCCGGCTCCGCGGTTGTCTGCCGGAGAAATATATTCTACGGAGGCGTTGTTTCCGCCCTGTTTACAAACCGCCATCGGCCATTCATCCCTATCGTATCCCGTTTTTACAGGTACATGTTTAAGAGATTGCTCACGCCGCTTATGTACTCCGTCTCTGTCAATGGTGCATATGCTGGAATGCCCTTCTTTTATCGCGTCCTTAATATGCTTTGCTGTTTCCGGATATCGATCGGACGGAAATAGGATTACCTTGTCGTAATCACTCTTCTGAACGGTTTGCTCGTTATCTGAGAAAAGATCACCCTTGATCAGGGCCGCGACTGCTCCGGCAATGATGATAAGAACAAGCAGCAGTGCTTTTAATGTTTTCAAGAGTATCAATCACCTCCAGTTTTAATTGCTGTAAAGCTGGTCCAAGAATAAAGCAGAATCGGCCGGCTGTAAAGCTGTTAAAATATATTTCTCAGCCGCAATTCAGCTGAATATCTGTAAAACCATCCGCACAAATCAACTTTATTCATTAAAAATTCGATCAGAAAGTGTTTTTTGCCGTTTCCCTATTCAGAATGAGCGGTTGCGGCCGTATCGTCAATTGACTTATTATAGCGATAAGCTCACCGGCAGGATATCTTCGTCTGCGAGTGTCCGACCCGAAAATCTTGGCCTGTATGACCGTGCGCAACAAGACGATAAAAAGACGGCCATCTGATAAGAAGGCCGTCAGCAAATCATTCCAGATTCGCATGCTTTGTAAACATGTCTGCTGAATTCAATTCTTTTTTCTCCATGATTTTTAGAATAACCGCATCGTAAAACAGCAGAAGAGTTTGTTCGAATAAAGAACCCATCGGCTGAATCGTCTTTCTGTCTCCGCCGGTCTCTTCCTTAGGAGAGCCGGGAATCGTTATTGTAAGATCCGCAAGTTTGCCGAGACTTGAGCCGGGGTTAATCGTTAATGCAGTGACGATACCGTTAAGACTTTTGGCTTTTTCAGCCGTATGAAGCAGACTTTTTGTTCCGCCTGAGCCTGAGCCGATGATGACGAGACCGCCTTCTTGGAGGGGAGGGGTAAGCGTCTCACCGACGATGTAAGCGTTCAGGCCGATGTGCATCATCCTCATGGCGAACGCTTTAGCCATAAAGCCGGAACGTCCCGCTCCGGACGTGAAGATTTGATCTGCCGATAAAATCTGATCTGCAAGCTTGTCAGCTTCACTGTCGGATATTAATGCTGCGGTGCGGGATATTTCATTTAGTATTTCATGTAAGTATTCAGTCGTTTTCATGATCCTTGTGTGATCAGCTGTTTCATTTTAGCAGCAGCATCCGCTTTATTGTCAGCTCCCGTAATGCCTCCGCCGACAATGATTAAATCTGGGTTTTGTTTGATGGCTTCAGGAAGCGTATCAAGTTTAATGCCTCCGGCAATTGCGGTTTTAGCGCTCTTGACCGCTTTTTTAATCGCCGTCAGTTCCTCGAATGAATTTTTTCCTTCTGCTTGAAGATCATAACCTGTGTGAACACAAATATAATCAACACCGAGCTGGTCAATTTCTTTTGCCCGTGTTTCAAGGTTTTTTACGTTAATCATGTCGACGAGAATTTTTTTCTGCTGTTTTTTTGCTTCGGCAACCGCCCCTTTGATCGTTGAGTCGTCTGTCGCCCCTAAAACGGTGATGATGTCGGCTCCCGCTTCTGCCGCTTTCATGATCTCGTAACCGCCTGCATCCATGATTTTAAGATCGGCAAGCACTTTCAAGTGAGGAAAGGCTGTTTTCATTTCCTGCACGGCTTTCAGTCCTTCATTAATGACAACGGGAGTGCCGATTTCTACAACATCTATATATTGTTCGACCTCTTTCACAAGTTCAATTGCTTCCGGGATATTTACTAAGTCTAATGCCAGCTGTAATTCCACTTTATATCCACTCCTCTTTTTTATGTATTTCCATTCTATAAAGTGCCCCGCATGTTGAGAAGTACGCACTTTGAAGTCTAATAGTTACTTTGAGGATACTGTCCCCGCATGCAATGCGCTTTGTTTCAGCAAAACAGCGTGGTAGTATAAACTGATGAAAGTTGTGTGAAAAAGTAAGCGTGTATGAATAGATGATGACCGTACAAAAAGTAAGAAGAAGGAGAATTGTCCGTGAGCCGAATGGATGAGAAAACGTTTAATTGCGAAAAGGAATTGACGCTTGCCGTGATAGGCGGGAAGTGGAAAATGCTGATTATGTGGCACTTGGGAAAAGAAGGGACGAAGCGGTTTAATGAGCTGAAAGCTTTAATTCCGGATATTACGCACAAAATTCTTGTGAATCAGCTCAGGGAGCTGGAGCAGGATCTGATCGTTCACAGGGAAGTTTACCCTGTCGTCCCTCCGAAAGTGGAGTATTCTTTAACGGCGCAAGGAGAAAGCCTTATGCCGATTCTGGACGCCATGTATAAGTGGGGAAAAGATTATATGGAATTAATCAACATTGATAAAACTGCAATAAAGGAATCTTTTTGAAGTGCTCTATATAAAATAGAGTGCTTTTTTTGCGGTTTAATGAAATCATATTGCGAACATTCGGGCCGTCTGTTTCGGTTCTTGCGCTGTTTTTTCCGGGTCAGCTTACGTACGTAAATTTTTTTTATTTCTGCCATAACTGGATATTCGACAGATTTTCATTATAGTTTAAAGATTTTTAATTTTACGTAAATAATATTTTTGAAAATAAATTGCGGGATGCCGCAAAATACCCTCTGGATTTGTCGGATTTTTTTTCGGTGTGCCGCATGAAACTTTTCACCCATTTTTCGGTGATAAAAACAATATTTTCATATAAAGTGAACGTAAGTAGATATATAGAAATACATGCAGAAATAGGTAAACCTTTCGTGCTTACAATCAATGGCTTTTTGTCTTGATTTCTCATAAATTTGATGCCGCATTTCGGACTGCGCGGGTGAACGGATGACGGATTTCGGCGGTGATTGAATCGGGATCGTTTTTGAGGTAAGTGGTTCTTTTGGCTTGAGAATGAGTTAGGGACATAGAGGGAGGCTGTTTCTAAGGGAGAATTGACAACTATATCTTAAAAAGGGGAGGCGCACACATATGGAAATAACTTTTTATCCTTTAACAAATGCTCAAAAACGTATCTGGTATACAGAAAAATTCTATCCGAACACAAGTATTTCAAATCTTGCGGGGTTCGGGAAACTCATTTCTGAAGACGGCGTACAGGCTCATTACGTTGAGAAAGCGATACAGGAATTCGTCCGGCGGTATGAGTCGATGAGAATCCGTCTGCGGCTTGATGATGAGGGGGAGCCCGTTCAATATGTGAGCGAATACCGTCCGCTCTCCATCGGGCACACGGATATCAGGCAAGCCGGCTGCTCTGCGGACGAGCTGTCAAAATGGGGGCGTGAAGAAGCTGGCAAGCCTCTGGCGTTATATGATCAGGATTTATTCCGTTTTTCCGTGCACACGATCAGTGAAAATGAGGTCTGGTTTTACGCTAATGTGCATCACATTATTTCAGACGGGATTTCCATGACGATTCTGGGCAATGCGATTACTGATATTTATTTGGAGCTTTCAGGCGGGACAAGTGAGGAACAGACGGAGATTCCTTCTTTTATCGAGCACGTGCTGACAGAGCAGGAATATGTGCAGTCAAAGCGGTTTAAGAAGGATCGGGACTTTTGGAACGGGCAGTTTGAGACCGTGCCGGAGCTTGTGTCCCTGAAACGGAGCCGGGCAGATGCGGGTCTTGATGCGAAACGGTTTTCTCAAGAAATTCCTCATGACTTATATGGCCGCATTCATTCATTCTGCGAGGAGCATAAAGTCAGCGTACTGTCTCTGTTCCAGTCAGCTCTGATCACTTATCTCTACAAAGTGACCGGCCGGGATGACGTTGTCACGGGTACGTTTATGGGAAACCGGACGAATGCGAAAGAAAAGCAGATGCTCGGGATGTTCGTATCTACGGTGCCTGTGCGGACAAGCGTTGACGGAGGACAGTCATTCTTGGAATTCGTTAAAGGCCGGATGAAGGATCTGATGAAAATTCTCCGCCACCAAAAGTATCCGTATAACCTGCTTGTCAATGATTTGCGCGCTTCGAAAAGTTCGCTGAGCAGATTGTTTACGGTGGCTCTGGAGTACCAGGTGATGCAGTGGCAGAAAAAAGAGAATCTGTCCTTCCTGACAGACCCTATTTTCAGCGGAAGCGGTACAAATGATATTTCAATTCATGTGAAGGAACGATGGGACACCGGGAAATTGACAATTGATTTTGACTATCGCAGCGACATTTTCAAGGGGGAAGAGATTGAATCTGTTTCTGAACGTTTGATCACGCTGATTGAAGATGCGATCTCATCTCCTGATCGCATAATTGATGAACTTACTCTTCTTTCTGAATCCGAGAAAGAGCGGCTGCTGAAACGGGCCTCCGGCAATCCGGTGAATTACCGCAAGGAGATGACGATACCGGGGCTGTTTGAAGAGAAAGTGAAGTCACTGTCTGACAAACCCGCAGTTGTGTATGAAGGCCGAACATTGTCCTATCGCACATTGCATGAACAATCAGGCCGTATTGCCGGACGCCTTCTTCAAGCCGGGATATCAGCCGATTCTCCTGTCGCGGTGCTGCTTGGCCGATCTGAGCGTGCCATTGCGGCAATATTGGGAATTTTGAAAGCGGGCGGCGCTTATGTGCCGATAGATCCTGACTTTCCGGCGGATCGGATTCAGTACATTTTAGAGGACAGCGGAGCGAAGGCTGTTCTGACAGAGGCCGGAATACAGGTGCCTGCAGCGGATGCCGAACGGATTGATTTTGACGAGGCTGTTCAGTTTGAAACGGCTGCGGACGGTGTCAGCACACAATCAGACCGGCTGGCTTACATCATCTACACGTCAGGTACAACGGGGCGGCCGAAAGGCGTGATGATTGAGCACCGGCAAGTTCATCATCTGGTGCAATCACTGCAGCAGGAGATTTATCAATGCGGTGAGCAGACGTTAAGAATGGCGCTTTTGGCTCCGTTTCATTTTGATGCGTCCGTCAAACAGATTTTTGCCTCGCTTCTTTTGGGACAGACGCTTTATATCGTGCCGAAAACGACTGTAACGAATGGCTCGGCACTGCTGGACTATTATCGTCAAAACCGGATTGAAGCCACTGACGGAACGCCTGCGCATCTGCAGATGATGGTTGCGGCGGGAGATGTCAGCGGCGTTGAACTGCGCCACATGCTCATTGGGGGAGAGGGCCTGTCCGCGGCTGTTGCCGAGCAGCTGATGACGCTCTTTCATCAATCGGGCAGGGCGCCGCGTCTGACGAATGTCTACGGGCCGACAGAGACGTGTGTCGATGCGTCCGTGCATCAGGTGTCAGCCGATAACGGAATGAATCAACAGGCGGCGTACGTTCCGATCGGAAAACCGCTCGGCAACGCCCGTCTGTATATATTGGATAAGCACCAGCGGCTTCAGCCCGACGGCACGGCCGGTGAGCTGTATATCGCGGGTGACGGTGTAGGCCGCGGCTATTTAAATCTGCCGGATTTGACCGCAGAGAAGTTTTTGCAGGATCCGTTTAACGGAAGCGGCCGCATGTACCGCACGGGTGATATGGCGCGCTGGCTGCCGGATGGGACGATCGAATATATCGGACGTGAAGATGATCAGGTGAAAGTCCGCGGCTACCGCATTGAGCTGGGAGAAATTGAAACGGTGCTCAGAAAAGCTCCGGGCGCAGCGCAGGCCGTCGTGCTGGCACGGCCGGATCAGCAGGGCAGCTTAGATGTCTGCGCATATATCGTTCAGGAAAAAGGAACCGAGTTTCACCCTGCCGAGTACAGAGAATATGTGTCAAAGCACCTTCCTGATTACATGGTGCCCGCTTACTTTACAAAAACGGACGAAATTCCGCTCACGCCGAGCGGGAAGGCGGACCGCAAAAAGCTGTTTGCGCTCGATGTGCAGGCTGTCAGCTCGTCCGAATATGCCGCGCCGAGAAATGAAACGGAGGAAACGCTCACCGTCATCTGGCAGGAAGTCCTCGGAATGGACAAGGCGGGCATTTATGATCATTTCTTCGAGTCAGGCGGTCATTCATTAAAGGCCATGACGCTTCTGACGAAAATTCATAAGCAAATGGGCGTCGAAATTCCGCTGCAATACTTGTTTGAGCATCCGACGATTGCGGCGCTTGCCGATTATGCGGAAAACCGAAACGAAGGACCGGCATTCAGTGCAATTGAGCCGGCTGAGAAGCAGGCGAGCTATCCGCTTTCGCTCGCTCAGCAGCGGACTTATATCGCGAGCCAATTTGAAGACGCGGGAGTCGGATATAACATGCCGGCTGCGGCCATGATTGAGGGCGCTTTAGACCGCGAAAAGCTTGAGCGTGCATTTTCTGCCTTAATCAGCAGGCATGAAGCGCTCAGAACATCGTTTCAATCAGAGGACGGCACGCCGAGACAGGTGATTCACGAACATGTTCCGTTTCATATTGAAATGATCGAAGCGCGCGGAAGAACGAATGAACAGGTCATGAAGGACTTTGTGCGCCGTTTTGATTTATCTGAGGCGCCGCTGTTCAGAATCGGCCTGCAAACGCTCGATCACAATCGCCATATGCTGCTGTTTGATATGCATCACCTGATTTCTGACGGGGTGTCTATTTCCATCATGCTGAAGGAACTGGCTGACATCTACGGCGGAAATCAGCTGCCTGAATTGCGCATTCAATATAAAGATTATGCCGTATGGCAGGCGGAACGGGCGAAAGAAGGCTACAAGAAGGAGCGGGCGTACTGGAAAGAAGTCTTCAGCGGCGAACTGCCGGTGCTTCAGCTGCTCCCTGATTATCCGCGGCCGCAGGTGCAAAGCTTTGAAGGTGACCGCGTGTCCGCCAAGCTGCCGAAAATGCTGCGGGAACGGCTGCAGAAGCTTGCCGAGAAAAACGGAGCCACCCTTTACATGGTGCTGTTATCAGCTTACTATACGCTGCTTTCTAAGTATTCGGGACAGGAAGATATCATCGTGGGAACACCGTCAGCGGGAAGAAATCACTCTGATACCGAGGGGCTTATCGGGATGTTTGTCAACACGCTTGCACTGCGAAGCTCCGTGAAGCAGGATCAGACATTTGCCGGCTTGTTAGGTCATGTGCGCAAGCAGGTGCTGGACGCGTTTTCTCACCAGGACTATCCGTTTGAGTGGCTGACCGAGGAGCTGAATGTGCCCCGGGATATGAGCAGGCATCCGATATTTGACACGATGTTCAGTCTGCAAAATGCTTCGGATGGTATTCCGGAGATCGGTAATCTGACGCTGTCTCTTCATGAAACAAACTTCAACATCGCCAAATTCGACCTGACCATGCAGGCTCGGGAAACAGCGGAAGGCATTGCGCTTGATTTGGATTATTGCACGAAGCTGTTTAAGCGCTCAACTGCGGATCGCATGCTTGCGCACTATGTCCGTCTGCTGGAGAGCGCGGCAGCTCAGCCGGATGCGAAAATCAGCGAATATGATCTGCTTTCTGAACGGGAGGCTTTGACTCAATTACAGCGGTTCAATCCGGAGCGCACGGCGTACCCGAAAGAGCAAACGATCGTGCAGATCTTTGAAGAACAGGTCCGAAAGAACCCTGACCGGACGGCTCTTCAGTTCGAAGGGAAAACCCTGTCGTATCAGCAGCTGAATGAACGCGCCAACAGGCTTGCGCGGCATATTCTTTCGGTCGGAGGCGGCGGAAAAACCGCGGCTGTTCTGTGTGAACGGTCAATGGATATGATTGTTTCCATTATGGCTGTGTTAAAAGCGGGGTCCGCCTATGTGCCGATTGATCCTGAGCATCCGGTTCAGCGGATTCAGCATTTCTTCCGCGACAGCGGGGCGAATGTGCTCATGACTCAGCAAAGTCTCAAGCCGCTTGCGGAAAAGGCCGGTTTTCAAGGCGTCATTGTGCTTGCTGATGATGAGGCGAGCTATGAAAAGGACTCTCGCAATCCAGCATTGCCGTTTGATTCCAAAACGATTGCCAATCTCACTTATACATCTGGCACGACGGGAACGCCGAAAGGAAATATCGTCACACATGCCAACATTTTGCGGACGGTAAAAAACACGAACTATTTGACCGTTTCTGAAGAGGACACAGTGCTCGGTCTGTCAAACTACGTCTTTGACGCTTTTATGTTTGATATGTTCGGTTCGCTGTTAAACGGTGCAAAGCTTGTGATCGTCCCGAAAGATACGGTGCTGGATATGTCACGTCTGTCCCGTGTGATCAAACGGGAGAATGTCAGCATTCTGATGATTACGACGGCCCTGTTCCACCTGCTTGTTGATATGGAGCCGTCCTGTCTGACGACGCTTCGGAAAATCATGTTCGGGGGCGAAAGAGCGTCTGTAGAACATGTCAAAAAGGCGCTGGCGGCAGTCGGAAAAGGAAGACTGCTTCATATGTACGGCCCGTCGGAAAGCACGGTGTTTGCGACATACCATCCGGTGGATGTCATTGAAGAGGATACGCTCTCCGTTCCGATCGGGAAACCGGTCAGCAATACGGAAGTCTTTATTATGAACTCAGCCGGACGCATTCAGCCGGCGGGTATCGCGGGAGAGCTGTGCGTCAGCGGGGAAGGTCTCGTAGAAGGCTACTACAACCGCCCTGAACTGACGGAAGAAAAATTTGTAAAGCATCCGTTTAAGGAAGGTGAACGGATGTATAAAACGGGCGACTTGGCCAGATGGCTTCCGAATGGCGATATCGAGTTTATCGGACGTATCGACCATCAGGTGAAAATTCGCGGTCAGCGGATTGAGCTTGGCGAAATTGAGCATCAGCTTCAAAGTCATGACCAGATTCAGGAATGCATTGTGCTCGCTGTGGATCAGGGCGCGGGTGACAAACTTCTTTGCGCGTATGTTGTCGGCCTCAGGGAAATCTCTTCCCGGGAGCTGAGGGAGCATACGGCGAAGGATCTTCCGGCTTATATGATTCCGTCCGTCTTTATTCAATTGGATGAACTGCCTCTTACAGGGAACGGAAAAATCGATAGGCGGGCGCTGCCGATGCCGGATGTGACCGCAGCGAATGCCGTGTCATATACGGCGCCGCGCAATGAAACAGAACAAAAACTGGCGGATATTTGGGCTGAGGTGCTGCAAATGGAGCGGGTCGGCGTCCATGATCAGTTCTTTGAGATCGGGGGCCACTCGTTAGCGGGGATGAAACTGCTGGCCCTTATCCAGAAGACATTCGGCGTGCAGCTTACCTTAAAGGATCTGTTCACTTCTCCGACGGCTGCGGGGCTGGCGCAGCTGATTGAAGGGGCTGAGCGGAAAACGGCAGAGAGCATCGCACCGGCGGCCGAGCGGGAAACGTATCCAGTTTCTTCACCGCAGAAGCGGATGTTCGTGCTTCAGCAGCTGGAAGGCGCTGAAACAAGCTATAACATGCCGTCTGTGCTCCGCTTAAAAGGAAAGCTTGATACAGAAAAGCTGAAATCCGTCATGAAACAGCTGACAGAACGCCATGAAGCCTTCAGAACGACATTTGACATAAAGGATGGAGAAACGGTTCAGCGCATATGGGCGGAAGCTGATATCGACATGGAATATTATGAAGCCTCTGAAGAAGATGCTGAACGGATTATTCAGAGCTTTATCCGGCCGTTCCGCCTGGATCAGCTTCCTCTCGTCAGAACGGGACTGGTCAAGCTGGCTGAACATGACCACCTGCTGCTGTTTGATATGCACCATATCATTTCGGACGGCGCTTCAGTCGGCGTGCTGATAGATGAACTGTCCCGCTTGTATGGCGGCGAAACGCTTGATCCGCTGCGGATCCATTATAAAGACTATGCGGTATGGCAGCAGAAATTTATTCAATCAGAGCAGTACCGCAAGCAGGAGGAGCATTGGCTTCGGGAGCTTGACGGCGAGCTTCCGGTATTGACGCTGCCGGCTGATTACAGCCGTCCGGCCGTGCAAACCTTTGAAGGAGACAAGCTGGTCTTTTCTCTGACTGGGGAACAGACGTCGGCTCTTCGCAGTCTTGCGAAACAAACGGATTCTACCATGTACATGGTGCTGCTGGCGTCATACAGCGCCTTTCTCTCAAAACTGAGCGGACAGCATGACATCATTGTCGGTTCGCCGGTTGCGGGACGGTCACATGCGGATCTCGCAAACGTCATCGGTGTTTTTGTGAATACACTCGCGCTTCGTACGTATCCGGAAGCGGACAAAACGTTCACGGACTATCTTAATGAAGTGAAACAAACCGCTTTACATGCATTTGACGCGCAGGATTATCCGCTTGAAGACCTTCTGCAAAAGGTTGAGGTGCAGCGTGATACGAGCAGAAATCCGCTGTTTGATGCGGTATTTTCAATGCAAAATGCAAATGCGGAAGATCTGGTCATGGAAGGAATTGAGCTGAAGCACCATCCGTTTGACAGAAAAACAGCCAAGTTTGACCTGACAATGACGGCTGAGGACACAGACGAAGGCTTAACGTTTGTGCTTGAATATAACACCGCGCTGTTTAAACCGGAAACGGCAGAGACATGGAAGCATTACTGGCTTCAACTGTTAGAAGCCGCAGCGGAAAATCCGGCTGCGAAGCTTTCTGAGCTTTCATTGGTGAATAAAACAGAAAAACAAGCCCTCCTTGACGCATGGAAAGGAAAAACAATTTCTGTGCCGCGGGACAAAACGGTTCACCGTCTCTTTGAAGAAACGGCCGCCCGCCACGCGAACCGGCCGGCCGCGGCATATAACGGCGCGAAATGGACGTACGGCGAGCTGAACGCAAGGGCGAACCGGATCGCGCGCATTCTCATGGACTGCGGCGTCACGGCTGACGAACGTGTCGGCATTTTGACGAAACCGTCCTTGGAAATGGCCGCGGGCGTACTCGGCGTCCTGAAAGCGGGCGCGGCATTTGTGCCGATTGACCCCGACTACCCGGAAGAGCGGATCAGCTACATTCTGCAGGACAGCGGCGCCAAGCTTCTTCTCACACAGGAAGCGCTGGACGTGCCGGAAAGCTACAAAGGAGAAACGATTCTGCTTGACGGCGGACGCTCCATTCTGAGCCTGCCGCTTGATGAAAACGATGAAGCGAACCCGCAGACAGAAACAACGGCGGATCATCTCGCTTATATGATTTACACGTCAGGAACGACCGGACAGCCGAAGGGTGTCATGGTCGAACACCATGCGCTGGTGAACCTGTGCTTCTGGCATCACGACGCATTCGCCATGACGGCGGATGATAAAAGCGCCAAATACGCGGGCTTCGGTTTTGACGCCTCCATTTGGGAAATGTTCCCGGCATGGATCATCGGCGCGGAGCTTCACGTCATTGACGAAGCGATCCGGCTGGATATCACCCGCTTAAATCACTATTTCGAGGAGAACGGCGTGACCATCACCTTCCTGCCGACGCAGCTGGCCGAACAATTTATGGAGCTGGAAAATACCTCTCTCCGTATGCTTCTCGTCGGCGGTGACAAGCTGAAGCGGGCGGTGAAACAGCCGTACACGATCGTCAACAACTACGGCCCGACGGAAAACACCGTCGTCGCGACAAGCGGCGTCATCAATCCGGAGGAAGGATCGCTTTCGATCGGACGGGCGATTGCCAATACGAGAGTTTATATTCTCGGCGACGGCGATCAGGTGCAGCCGGAAGGCATTGCCGGTGAATTGTGTGTGGCCGGCCGCGGTCTTGCGCGCGGATACCTGAACCGTGAAGAAGAAACGGCGAAGCGGTTTACCGCAGATCCGTTCGTGCCCGGCGAGCGCATGTACCGGACCGGCGACCTCGTCAAATGGAACGCGCAGTGCGGCATTGAATACATCGGCCGTATCGACCAGCAGGTCAAAGTGCGGGGCTACCG